>JAQGOU010000637.1 GCA_028293445.1 Verrucomicrobiales bacterium
CAGCGGTGAACTAGATGCCGCAACACGGGCTCAAATCACACTGATCGCCGCGCCACTTACAAATTACATCGTCACCACCAACGATCTCGCGCGACTGCAACCGCTCAGTAAAACGTGGCTCGAAAAATCGCAGCAGACCGCACTCGATTTCGAAACGATTCTCGAACTGCTCGCTGAACGCAGTCACGCCTCTCCGAACCTGATCCGGCGTCTCAACCCGAGCGTGAACTGGTCAAACGTGGTCGCCGGGACGGAAGTCTCGATGCCCAAGGCCGATTATCCAAAGTCCCCGGCCAAAGTAGCTTTCATCATGATCAGCCTCGCGAAGAAACAATTGGAGGCGTTCGACGCCGAGACCAATCTGCTCGCTCATTTTCCGTGCAGCATTGCTGCTCGTTTCGATAAACGGCCGGTCGGTGAATTGCACGTCACGGCGATTGCATCGGCGCCGGATTACACGTTTAACCCGGAAGTATTTCCTGAATCGGAAGAGGCGCGGCAGTTGACCGGGAAACTTATTTTACCGCCCGGCCCGAACAATCCTGTCGGCAGTGCGTGGGTCAGTCTGGATAAACCTGGTTATGGAATGCATGGAACGCCGAACCCGGAGCAAGTCGGACGCACTGAATCGCACGGCTGTTTTCGTTTGGCTAATTGGAATGCTGATTACCTGGTCAAGCTGGTCTCAGTCGGCTTACCTGTGCGAGTGACGCAATAAAGGATTTCAAGCTTTCCTCGATCAGAGAATGAGAGCGTTCCCTTTGAAGTTCCACCGAAAACGGCATGGGGTGAACTCCTTATTTAAGGAGGGATTTTGCGAGGTATCCTCTGTGCATATGAACAACCCCAGCATGAGTGTCGTCCTTAAAAATTTTACGGAAAGCTTCTACCTCAAGAACAGTGCTTCGTGGACGACAGACATTCACTCGGCTCTCCAGTTCGACAGCGTCGATCGTGCGAAAGGTTTTTGCGTGCGGCATGACTTGTCGGATTTCCAGGCCGTACCGTTTTTCCCCAAAAAAAGTCAGCTCGGCATCGCGGTTTAACTGGAGTCGCCTACTGGGATTCATTGAGCGCAGCCACTGATACGGGAGCGCGTTCAAATTCCTCTGCCAGCATTAATGTTTGTGCTTTCATCCCACCAAGCCCGGCGACGAATCTCTCGGGAATGACCTCCAGACGCGTGTTGTAGTGCGCCGCAATTTCATTGAAGTAACCGCGCGCCAACGCAATCCGTTCCTCCGTCTCGATCAGATTCTTCTGCAATGAGGTGAACTGCTGGTTGGCTTTCAATTCTGGATAACGCTCGGCAATGGCAATCACCGTCTCCTTTACTCCGTGGAAATTTGGCCCGACGACCCCCGGTGGTGTCGCGTCGAGTTGTGTTCGTAATTGCGCCAGTTCCGATTGCAGAGTCTGTTCGTAATCGCGATAAGCTTTCACGACGTTGACGAGGTTTGGAATTAAGTCATGGCGCCGTTTTAGTTGCACATCAATCTGCGACCATCCTTGCCGGACACGGTTTCGTAAATCGACGAGTGCATTGTAAACCATCCAAATCCAGGCGAGCGCATTGGCGCACACGTAACCAATCGCAGCGAAGATGTAGGTTCCGATCTGTGTTTCCCAATTACGATTCCACATCGCGTCCCGGACCACAAAGCCCACCACAGAAAGAATCAACCCGAAGAGAGCCCAGCCGATCAGGCTGCCTTGAAAGCCCCGTCGCACCTGGTCTTCGGTCCGCGTGGAAATCAGAAACATCGGCGCTTCCTTGTCTTCCGTAATCTCCGGCGCAACGATGTCTTCCCGCTCGCGTGCCTTGCCCATTACGTATAAGGCCGCGTGCAGAGGAATTCCTGTTTCGACAAAACGTCGCTGGTGCGTCGAATCGGGAACTGCGCCAGCGGGACCTTTGCCGTAATAGAGGGAGTCCATCATCCCGCAGGTTTCATTGAAAAGAGTTACCGGCTCGATTTTGGCATTGTCCGGACGAACGAGAATGACGCCGCAATCATCCTGCAGGTAAAAGGGAATGAGTTCGCCCCCGTTGTCCACCGTGTTCCAACCGCTCTCTGTGCGCGTGCGCGTTTGACTGTTGCCCTTTTCATCGGTGTAGTGCTCGATGACGGTTCTCGACCAATGCTCCGCAATGGACCACTGGTAATAAACGCATTGGGTCTCCGCCAAATAGCTCGTCAGTGGATTCGCCGCTTCCGCTGTTCCTTTTAATTCGACCAACCCGATGAAGACGCCCGTAGTTTTGGATGTTGGCAAATTTTCCACCAGACAGCGGCGTTTCCCGGAGCGAAAAGCTGCGACCAGGCAGGCAGCCGCGAGCAATGCGCCGAGGAGCGGGATATAAACAACTAATGCATTGTCCATTTATTCTGAAATAACCTGAGTGGGCCTGACGTGAACCGCCATATACATGGCGCGAATATCTGGAAAGCGGCCCGACGCAGCAAGTGGAATTCCCGAGCGAAATTCTAATCGTGAAAATGCCTTCCGGTTAACGATTGCCTCCGTAAGTCATACAACATGTAACTTGCAGAAGCGGAACTACTAACTGCGCAAATACCGGCGTTAGCTCTGTCTTGGATTGACCTTTGTCACCCAAACATGCGACAAACCTCCGTTCCCAATTCCTATCGACTTGCAGAAGCTGCAGGCAATCAGTGTCCACTGTTGTATTGGATCATTGTTTGTTTCAGTGACTGTAAAAACTCCTAACTCCAGATAGTCACAATGAAAAAAGAACTCCTCAGTCTCGTTAAATACTCCACCCTTGGCGTCGCTGCCATTGCTACGACGGCTCAAGCCAGCACCGATTACGGTCCAGCTGTTTATCGTCCGATGTCCGGCTGCTCCAAATGGTACACCACCGGTAACGGCCATATCTTTAACGTCATTCACGATATGGAAGGGTATTATGCCTCGACCATTTCGTATCTGAACAGCTGCTCCTCCAGCGCCAGTATCCATTATCTCGTTAACGGCAAACAAGACGCCACATCTGATTATCCAGCCGGCGAAATCAGCCAGTCCGTTCGCGAAGCGAACTATGCCTGGCATGCCAAGTGTTGGAATACCTGGGCCTGGGGCACGGAACATGAAGGTTTCGCGGCAAATCCAGCCTGGTACACGACCGCGATGTATAACGCTTCCGGTTTGCTCCAACGCCATCTGTGCGACGTCAGCGGCAAACTCAAAGATCGTAACCATATCATTGGTCACGACCAGAAGCGCATTTCTGCCTGGGTTACCTGGGTGAATGCCAATTACTCCATGGACCCGGTCTGCAACAGCCACACCGACCCCGGTCTGAACTGGAATTGGACCACGCTCATGAATGTCGTGAATCCGCCGGTCACCACTGTTATCATTGATAACAGCGATGCTGGTTTCAGCGCGTCAGCCAACTGGTTGACAGGTACCTCCTCCACTGACAAGTACGGTGCGGATTATCGCTATCGCGGCACCGCTGCGCTCAGTGATTCTGCTTCGTGGACAGGTTCTCCAGCCGGCAGTTTGACCGCCTATTGCTGGTATCCTCAAGGTGCGAACCGCTCCTCGACGGCTCCTTACATCGTGACGCATAGTGGCGTTTCCACGACCGTTCCTGTCAATCAGACAATCGGCGGCGGCACCTGGGTTTCTCTCGGTGCTTACACGTTCACCGCTGGCGAAGACATTAAGCTCTCCGTTTGGACCACCACTGGTTTCAACGTGATGGCCGACGCAGTGAAGTGGCAGTAATCTAAAGTATTTAACGCAAACCCGGACAGGTAACCTGTCCGGGTTTTTTCTTTATCGGAACTCCGCTTGAAACCCGGGCGACCGATCATTCGGATTTTCTCCAAAATGCGAGTGCCGATCATATTGTTTGTGATATCGCAAGTCGCAAAATGGCTGATTGAAAGCCTTGCCGGAATATGAAATGTTGGTTGACATGTTTCCTTTGTGTCGCGGGTGGGGTCTCTCCATAGGAGCGTTGTCATTTATTCCAAGCCGGATTTGTCGCGTACACACGCCAATCGGACGAATGGTGGCTATCATGGGCTTATGGTTGGTTATGACCCTTTCTTTACCCGCCCAAGAGTTCCGGGCGGCGTGGGCTGATGTCTTTCATGTCGGCCTGACCAGCCAGGCGGATGTGAACACCATGGTTTCGACCTTGGTTTCCGGCAACTACAATGCGGTCGTCGTTCAGGTGGAGGGTTACATGGACAACTCGAGCGCGTCGCATGGGGCGCACTGGAAATCAGCGATCCTCCCCTGGTCTTCGCGTGTGACCGCGGGCTTTGATCCGCTGGCCTACCTTTGTCAGCAGGCACACGCCAGCGGCATTGAAGTCCATGCCTGGCTGGGCGGGAGTGCCGCTTCGATGTATCGCGTTTCCAACACCTGGCCTCCCACTGGCAACACGACTCTGGCCAATCATCCCGAATGGTTTATTTCACCTCTGGCCAACAGCGAAGCGGGCGGCAACCCCGTGATCATCGACGGAGTTTTTGCTTTGGATATGGGGTCGCCTGATGTCCAGGAATACATTGTCAGTATCGTCAAGGAACTGGTGACGAATTACCCCATCGACGGCATCAACTGGGACGACGAAATGAATGGCACGGGCTACACTGCCGGCTTCGGTTATCCCACTCGCAGCCAGGCGGAATATGCCCGGTCCGGCCTGGCGCGTTATCGCATTAACACAGGTGCGACTGGCACGCCCTCCAATACCGACGGCACCTGGTCCAACTATCGCCGCCGTTACAAAAATGAATTGATCGCACGTGTCCAGGCGGAGATCCAATCGATCAAAACCAATCCGCGCCAACCTTTGCGCCATTCATTGTCACCCATTGCCTACAGCCCGGTACCGAGTACGTGCAGCTTCGTGGGTGCGGCGTCCTATACCTACTTCACGGATTGGCCCACCATGATGCAAAACGGCTGGGTTGATGCAATGATTCCGCAGTTTTATAGCAGCAGCACTTTTAACTCGTGGGCAGACCGAAGCGTTAATTGCTGGCAGTACAATCGCCACGTTTTTCCCGGCATCGGCGCGTATCTCAACACCGACTCCACGATTGCCAACGAAATCAATTACACCCGCAGCATTGGACTCAAGGGCAATTGCATTTACTCCTACGCTGTGCCCACTTCAGCCAGCGGCAGCGGCAGCGGTTGGTGGGCGTATGCGGCGGCAAACGTTTACACAAACACGACAACGACGCCAACCATGCCGTGGCGCAATCCCGCGACGGCGACGGAAGGAATTGTTTGGGGCCGCGTGAAAGATCTCAGTGCTAATGTCTATGTAGACGACGCGACCGTAACGGTCACCGGTGGGCCGACAGTCAAAACAGACGGTAACGGTTACTATATCGCTACGCTCGTGCCTGCGGTCGCCGCCGGCACCGCGCACTCTACCACCGCGAGCAAAAGCGGGATGGTTTCCCAGACTACCAATGCCATCGCGCTCGCCGGGGATATTGTTCGCTATGATTTCTTTCTCAATGTTGGTGTCCCGACTGTTCCCACCGGTTTGATCGCAACGGCCGTGAGCGTTTCGCAAATCAATCTCTCCTGGACTGACACCTCAACCAATGAAACCAGTTTCATCCTTGGACGCAGCACGGTTTCGGGCGGACCTTACACGACGATCGCTACTCTTCCCGCCAACACCATCGGTTTGACCAACACCGGCTTGGCAGCGAGCACAACCTATTATTATGTCGTGCGCGCCAGTAACGCCGTGGGCACTTCCCCCAATTCGGCACAGGCCAGTGCCAAGACGCTTACGAATTCGGCGCCCGTGATTACTATTCAACCGCAAAGCCAATCCGTCGTCGTGACCAATAGTGTCACTTTCTCCGTGGCGGCAACCGGCACGGCTCCGCTCAGTTATCAATGGCGTTTCAATGGCACGCCGATTCCCAATGCGACTTTGACGAACTACACGATTGTGTCGGCTCAGTTTTCGAATGGTGGAAATTATTCTGTCACTGTGACCAACAACTTCGGTTCGGTCCTGAGTTCCAACGCCACGCTCACCGTCCTGACAGGTCTGCCGACGATTCGGCTCACGAACATTTGGAACATTCGGGCGGGCTCCCGCACCTACGTCACTTCCAACAGCACCGAGCGTGGCATTTGCATTAATCCGTTTACCGGCCACGTATTGCTCGTCAGTCGATCGGCACAAATTGCCGGCAGCCTCGGAGTTTTTGTGCTCGATGCCAACACCGGCGTCCAGACCGGCACCATGAGCCTGACCGGCGTGAATAATACCGCCACATTCATCCTGAACAAAATTGACGTCGCTGATGACGGCGTCATTTACGGCGCGAACCTCACGACGGCGAGTGGCACTTCGCCTTTTATTATTTATCGTTGGGCCAATGAAGGTGCGAATGCGACGGTAGCTTATTCCGGAGCGCCGGACGGCGGA
Source organism: Verrucomicrobiales bacterium (assembly GCA_028293445.1). Classification (GTDB taxonomy): domain Bacteria; phylum Verrucomicrobiota; class Verrucomicrobiia; order Limisphaerales; family JACDHS01; genus CBHWET01. The sequence goes on from JAQGOU010000637.1 coordinate 6,455, forward strand.
GTAACGGTGCGTTGGGGAGATTCCTTTACCGTCACCGGCGCGGGCACGGACACGCATATTCTGATTTCCGGTTCCAGTGCCACCAACACCGTCTTGTTTACCACCACTGACGGCGCCAATTTCCTCGCCACGAAAATCAATCCGACTCCTTCGGCGGGCGTGGAGTTTTCGCGCGGCTTGTTCCTCGTCGGTGGTGATAATGTCTACGTGAAGAACCGCGGCACCACGACGGGAAAAATCTACGGCTACAACGGTGCTGCCAATAGTGCTTCGGTCGCCGACACCGTTGAACCGCTCGACTCGAACATGCTGGCGATTGCGGTAGCTACTAGCTTTAACCTGCTCGCTGGCGTCATCGATGACAACTCAGTCAACAACTCTGGACACAGCCTCAAGGTTTACGACATTTCATCGACCTCATCGCCGTTGCTCGTTTCGAATTTTAATTTTCTGCCCCTGATCTCCGGCTTCAGCAGCAACAACGCCAATTTTGCCGGATGCGTTGACACAGATAACGCGCGGATCGTGGGACTCGATACTCAAAATGGCGTCGTTGCGTTACAAATTATGGTGAGCAATCCGCCGCCGCGAATTAACGCGCTGACGTTATTGCCGGCCAATCATCGACAATTTGAACTCAATGCGGATCCGGGAAATTTTGTCATCCAGGCCACTTCAGATTTCACCAACTGGCTTGATCTCTTCGTGACTCGCACCAACGGGTTCTTCGACATAGTTGATCCGGTTACAAATTCGCCAATGCGTTTCTATCGCACGAAGAACTGAGCGGGAATCAGGCAGTTTGTTAACCACGGATGGACGCAGATGAACCCAAAACCCAGATATCTGGCACTCTCCGGAACGGCTGACCGAAGGTGGCACAAACGTAATTCTTGCAGATGCAAATCATTGGGGAGGTGGGGGATCGCCAATCGTGATGGCGCCACACGGCAAAAGCGGACCAATGAATCGGAACGGCGCTACGTTCCTTCGGATTGCATCAACTCCGATAGAACTAGGTGGAAAAGGTTGAAATGTTGGCTACCTTGATGGCTCCGTCATTTGGAAAAAAATAAGTGACATGACAACCAATCGCGCTTCGTCATCCGCCTTGTCCTTTGGAATGTGGTGATCAGTAAAGCAGCGGCCCGATCGCTCCGTCGTTTCAACGGATCTCTGCGACTTTTACAGCCTCGTTTTTCGGCGCTACGTTTATCGGATGCCTCACGCCGTATTTCTTTTACGCTCTGCGTGTGTGCCTTGTCGCTGAACAGATTGAGACCGCGCAACGACTCGTTCGGCGAGTCGGGCTATATCCCTCAAAAACGACGAGAAACTCGACTCGCCTTCGTAAGTCTCTGACTTATAGCTATTAAAAACTTATTTCCCCAGGGAAATAAGTTTTTTAGCTTCTAAAAAAGATTTTTCCCTGTGGATTGGTGAATTTTAGTTCATCAATCGCTTACTTCCCCAGGAAACTTTCCGTTTTAGCTTCTAAAAAACTTTCTGCCCCAGGGAAGAAGACATTTTAGAAGCTAAAAAACATTTTTCCCCAGGGATTGGTGAATTTTAGTTCACCAATCGGTCACTTCCCCAGGGAAACGTCCATTTTAGCTTCTAAAAATCTTTTTTCCCTGGGACAGAAGCGACTTTAGCTTCTAAAAAAGGTTTTTCCCTGGGGCAACGACCGTTTTAGTCCCTAAAAAACATTTTTCCACAGGGAAGTTTCCGTTTTAGGCGTCATAACCGCAGGTTTTTGCTGCCAGAACTCAATGGTCTATCAGTTCGAAAAGCCATCCCATGAAACGTGAAGTCCTGATCATCGATGATGACCGGGCAGAATGTGGGGCTCATTTTTCAAACGGAAGACTGCCTCAAGCCGTAACCGTGCAGTTGAACCACGAATGAACCCTAATGGACCCTAATGGACCCTAATGGACCCAGCGCGGTGGAACCGCAACCAAAACGAGGAGTGGAAGGCAAACCACGAAATACACGAAAATGGAACCAAAGAACCTTTTCGAGTATCAGTATTTCGTGGTTTAAAATTCCCCGTTCTCTTTTCTTTCCCAGTTCTTTTAAAAACCTCGCGCTCGGAAAATCTTGTTCGTCTTGCGCGATTCATCACCATTGTAGTACGGATAAGAAAGGATATCTGTAGAGTCGCATTGTCTTGAAGCTCAGGTTTTGATTGGCATTGGAGTAGTCAGAGAAAGCCTGCTTTCGTTTCCCCCTATCCATGTTCATCTGTGTCAATCCGTGGTTAAAAAATCTTCACCCGTTTCCTCCAGTTTTTCACCGCAGCAGGGGAGCGCAGGCTTCGGTCGATACAGGTGAGTGTCTCGAGGGAAAACGCCGTGGCCAGGCGCGCGCAATCTTCGAGTGATTCGTGACGCAGATGCGCGGCGATGATGCCGGCGACCATCGCGTCGCCCGCGCCAACGGTGCTCTTCACCTTCACTCGCGGCGGGCGGGCGATGATGGCTTCCTGCTCAGTGACGAAACAAGCGCCGCGTTCACCGATCGAGACCACTACCAGTTCGACTCCGCCCGCGATCAGTTGTCGGGCTGCCTGAATAATTGCCCGGTCACTTTTCAACGACTTGCCAATGAGCTCTTCCAGTTCGTGAAGGTTCGGCTTGATGATATTGGGAGCCGCCTCGATTCCGTGACGGAACGGTTGCCCGCTGGTATCAAGAAGCACTTTGTGTCCGCGCCGCTTCAACGTCGAAATGAGTTCGCCGTAAATTTCTACGTTCACCTTCGGCGGTAAACTGCCGCCCAGCACAAACCATTGCGGCTTTTCGTTTGCCATGCTGACGATGGAACGAAACAGCCTCTTAACCGCTGCGGCGTTTGGACTGAGCCCGGGAAAATTAACATCGGTAGTCTGCTCTTGAGCAGGATCGGTGATCTTAATGCCAACGCGCGTTGGCCCGGTCAGGCGCACGAAATGATCAATAATCTTTTTTCGGGCAAAGAGATTTTCGAAAACAGCGGCGTTGTCCGTGCCGAGAAATCCGGTCACGGCAATACTAAACCCAAAATCCGCGAGGGCCGTCGCGACATTCACTCCTTTGCCGCCCGCATCTTCGCGAACGCTCTCCACGCGATTGACCTTTCCGACGGCGAAGTTGGAAATCGTCAGCGTTCGATCAATCGCCGGGTTCAGCGTGACAGTCACGACATCGAACGAACGTCGTGACTTCATCGCTCTGCTTTCTCCTGTTTGTAAGCGGGGCATCTCTTGAACCCCGAAGTTATACTGAACACCCGGGCAATTTCCAGATCGCGTTGGAAACGGGAGGTCTTCGGAAAGAAAAGCCTCGGCGAATAACGCTCTACGCAATGCTGAGAAAATCGCCAGTTTCGATCCACTTTATCGCGTAATGGACAAGCTGCGTGCCTGTTTCCAGCCCTAGCTTCCGCTTTATATGCGTTCGATGGGATTCAATTGTTTTGACGCCAAGATTGAGTTGCTCTGCGATCTGTTTGGTGCCGAATCCTTTCCCTATTAAGATCAAGACTTCAAACTGACGATTGCTGAGTAGCTCTACCGGTGAATTCCTGGCGATTGGAGTTCCTCTCGCCAAATCGTTCAACATCTGTGTGCTCATCGCCGCGCTTACATAAATTTCGCCTTGGATTACTTTTCGCAATGCAGCGAGCATTGTCTCGGGTGACTCGTGCTTCATCACATACCCTAAGGCGCCAGCCCTGAGTGCTCGGGGGGCGTAAATCGATTCATCGTGCATCGACAACACGAGAATTCTGAGTTGTGGCGAGACCGCTTTGAGGCTTTTGATGGCGTCGATGCCGTTGCTGTCTTTGAGGGAGATATCGAGGAAAATTGCTTCTGGCTTGAGCCTCTCGACAAGATCGACCGCCTGGCTTGCAGTTTCTGCTTCACCGACTATCTCAATGTCATTTTGTTGGTTAAGGAAAACCGCCATTCCTTCGCGCAAAATTGGGTGATCATCGATAATCGCGATACGAATTCGCTTTTTCTTTAAACTCATGCCTCCAATCCTTGTTCGGTTCATTGCGTAAAATCGGAAGTAAAAATAGTGAGAGCGCCGTCGCGGGGTAGAACTGAGACTATCTCCATAGTTCAACTAATGGGTTGACGGTCGAGGCAGCTTCGAACGCACCGTGTATGCGACTGCTTTCCAGCGCCTCCTGCAAGGCCTCGAGCAATGCTGCTGCGCTGCATGGCTTGCGGAGAAAATCCACTGCGCCGAGTCGCAGCGCTTGAGTGCGCGTTGGTTCGTCCCAATGCGCCGTGATGAAAATAATGGGGATTTGCAGATTGGCCGCGACAAGCCGGCTCTGCAATGCCAGGCCGTCCATCCCGTTCAGTTTCAAGTCCAGAATGACACAGCCAATTTCCTCCAGTCGTTCTTTAGCCAAGAATTCCTCGGCGGAAGCAAAATTCTCTGTTCGATAGCCGACGCTACGCATCAGGCCATCTGTGGCTATTCGGACCGACTGGTTGTCATCGACGATGGCCACCAGCGGTTGGGATTGAGTGGTCATCTGAAAGTTTGCATTTTGCAATGCGGAAGAAGGGTGCGGTCAGGAAGGGGTTGCGTTCAATCATACCTTGGTATGACACAGCTTCCGGAGAAGAAACCGCAGCGTGAAACTACGAAGCCACTTCGATTCCCAGTTTTTCCGCCAGCCGCACCAGGTCGGCAACCGACGCGGCTTTCATTTTTTTCATCACGCAGCCCCGCTGAATTTTGACTGTGATTTCTGCTGTTCCCAGCAGGGCGGCGATTTGCTTGTTCAACATGCCCTTGATGACCAATCCCATCACCTCGCGTTCGCGGGGCGTGACGAGGTCATAGCGTGTATGCAGTTCAGCCAGTTCGGCTCGCCGCTCCGCCGCCACGCGGTCGCGCTCGATCGCCTGGTGAATTGCCGCCAGCAAATCCTCATCTCGGAATGGCTTGGTCAGAAACTCGACAGCGCCCGCTTTCATCGCCTGCACACTCATCGGAATGTCGCCGTGTCCGGTGATGAAAATAATCGGGAGAGCCCTCTTTGTGCTGAGCAGTTCGCGCTGGAGGTCGAGTCCGCTCAGGCCCGGAAGGCGGATGTCCAGTACGAGACAAGCGGGAGCTTCCGGCGCTTTCTGCTGAAGAAATTCCCGGGCCGATGAGAAACTTTCAGCCCGCAGGCCAACCGAACGGATCAGGCTGTCGAGTGATTCGCGCACGGCCGCGTCATCGTCCACCACGAAAACCGTTGGAGAGTTTTGCTTCGCCAGGGAGATCACGTTGCGCCTCCGTTTTGCACGGGCAAAGAAAATTGAAACGTGACGCCCGGCCCATCGTTAGGCGTCATCCAGAGACGTCCACCGTGCGCCTCGATGATCGAACGGCTGATGGATAATCCTAAACCCAAGCCATGAGTTTTCGTCGTGTGGAAAGGTTCGAAGAGTTGTTTCATGCGCTCCGGATCAATCCCTATTCCGGTATCGTGCACCGCAACGAGCACGGTGTTTGGCGATTCCATTTCCACTTCAATCGTGAGAATACGCGACCTGTCAATGACTTCGCTCAGTGCATCCAGAGCGTTCAGCGTCAGGTTCATCAAGACCTGCTGAAGTTGCACGCGGTCCGCCGTGACTCGCGGAAGATTGGGGGCCAGGAGTGTTTGCACGGATACCTGGCAACGTTGCGCCTCAGTTTCGGTCAGCGTGATGATCTCTGCAATCATCTCACCAATATTGAACTGGGTTTTAGTCGGCGCGTTATTCTTCAGAAGAGCACGAATTCGCGCGACAACATCACTCGCCCGATTCCCGTCCCGGACGATTCGTTGCAGGGCCTCCCGGGTTTCATCCAGGTTTGGCGGTTTACCATCCAGCCAG
>JAQGOU010000654.1 GCA_028293445.1 Verrucomicrobiales bacterium
TCAATATCATGTCTCGTCCCATCTCACCTCTGCCTGCCTGCTGAACAAAACTCCACCATAAGTACTGCCACACCGAACCCAAGCAGAGCGCTCTCTGCCGGCGCTGTCCCGCACGCGAACGTGATAAATAATCTTATTGCGGCTATTCGTCCACCATTTGAATGGTCCTGTGCCAATCATGTATTTCTTCTCGAAGCCGAGTATCTGAAATCCACCCTCTGCCGCCCATTCGCGAAGAATAGTCTTTGCGCGCGAAAGCATCAGCCACCACAAACCGAGGAACGCCGCAATGACGGCCAGGGCGATCAATAGAGAACGACCGATCTCTATGACTGATTCTTTATCCATGCGCGCGCGATGACGGCTAACGATTTGCGTGAGCCGCCGCCGGTCGGTGACTACCGCGAACCAAGGGTTTCATAGACAAAGAAAAAGCGCAATCGGCGGTTGGCTCGACGCATCTGGTTAGGCTCATTTGGCATTGCTCGGTTTTGCCTTGAGACTGTTTATGATCTTAATCATCGCCTTCATCTCCATGCCGTCCGGTTCATCCGCAAATAGACTCACTACTCCCCTTACATTGTCAACGGGTTGGACTTGTCCGCTTCCCATGACCTTGTACTCCCCCGGTGACGCCTTCTTGCCAACCAACGAAGCGTCGGTGAAAAGGCAGTAGCCGCCATAACCTTTCTGGAGCGAAAAGTCCTTCAGGTTCTGCTTCTTCTCTACTGATTCTGAGACGAAGTCTTCGGTGATAGAAAGGACCTCCTTGCGGATGACTTCTTTGTTTGGAGCGCCATTCGTGGAGTAGATAAATGTCAGCAAACATTTAGCGTTTGCATCACTACGCGGCTTGATGGCAAAAACATATCCTATCGGAGTTCCGTCAGGTTTGTTTACCGCTTTGCCGTTGATGCTCCAGTCGTCAGGGACAGTCACGGAAAGTATTCCGTGAGCGCCCAAATCGAAGTCAGCCGCCTGCATGCCGAGGGCTGAGAAGAGTATGAAAAAAATGTAAGTATGGATTTTCACTTGATGAGCCTAACGCTCCGAATCAGCGAGCCCGCGCCGGTGATATTCAGAATGCAACCGAGACGAGATCGCGGGCTTCGCTGCATTCGGTTTGTTAGGCCTCACGGTGTGTCCTTTCTGTGCTCGGCAAACTTCTTGTAATCATCTCTGAAACTCTCGACCAGCTCGTCATCGATACTTTGGCAAAGTGCTATAATCGCCTGCCGCTCAGCGTCCGTCCGCGCATCTAATGTCCCGCCATCATACGCGAATCTGGAAAGGACAGCCAACGCGGAGAAAGCCTCGTCTTTTGTCAGCTCAAACTTTATTTCGTTGCGTCCCATAAAATCAAAATCGAGATGATGCCTAACATCTATATTGAGCCACGGAACAGTCGGTTATCACGGTTCATGTTTTCGACCTTAAACCGGCATTTTTCTCTTGTCCAGATGGCATATTGTGAAAGTCTGAGGCCGTACGATTGACCCGGAAAAACCAACTGTGGTCGTGTTCAACCAAACACCCCCAGAAGAGATTGCCCCCCATTCTACAGCTGCACAATGCAGAAGACGAAATTGATAACGGCCGAACGATTACGGTGGGAAGGAAAAGGTCGGAAATGCAGCGGGGCATAGTTTGGCGACGTGAAAATCTCCGGAAATTGTTGGCGGCGGATTTTGGTGGAACAGAAATGTCTGGAAACTTGGCGTGGCAGGTTTTTGGGGAACAAATTCGTCCGGAAATCATTTGCGGAGCGTTTTTGGGGAGTAGGAATTCCTAGAAATGTATCGCGGCAGGTTTTTGGGGAGTGGAAATTCCCTGAAATCTTCATCGGCAGACTTTTGGGGAGCAGAAATTCCTCAAAAAGTATGGCGGAGTGTTTTTAGGGAGTGGATTTTCCCCAAAATGTATCGCGGCATGATTTCGGGGAGTAGGAATTCCCTGAAATGTTCAGCGGAAGACATTTGGGGAGTAGGAATTCCTCAAAAAGCGTGGCGGAGGAGTTTTTTGTTCCAAAAATTTCCATATTTTCGTAGCGGAACCGTTTTAAACAGCTGGATTGCAAGGAAAACGGTGGCGGAGGGGATTTCCGCCCGGAAAATTCAGCCTTGTCGAGTGCGGAGGATTTTCCAATGATCCCGCGCATGACGAATGGGCAAATAACGACGGCGACGGCTTCGATGCCACCCCCCTTTGGATGAAAATATGGTTTATAAGACCATCGCCGACCCGACCCGGCGAAAAATCCTGATGTCGCTCGCCCGCAGTTCGCCAAAAACGGCTTCCGAGCTGCAGGTTGCGCCCGCACGTCGCTTGGACGCCACGCGCAAACATCTCGAACACCGCCTTGATGGAACGTTTATGGACGGTTTAGACGCTCGAAATGGCGATTAAGGGCCATTAATACCGCTCGCGTCGTTGAGATCGACGCGCCCCGCCTCAAAGCGCATTCTTCTTATGCAGCGCAGTAAAATAGTCCTGCGGAACCACTTTCCAGACGCCGCCGATCTTCTTGAGTTCAATCGCCACTTCGCACGGACCGAGCATCCCCAGGAGAAAGAGAGCGTCGGGAGAAATCGCAGGCCCTTTTTTAATTTCGCCGGAAGGCATCACGAAGGACTCGTCCGGATACGGCCGCACGATGACCATCTCCTGAATCAACGAAATGATCTGATCCATGTCGCCTTCGGGAAGGCCTTTGTGGGTGAGGAATGGTTTCAACTCCGTTTTCGGCGCGACCAGTTCTTGAAGATGCTCTTTGTCTTTCGCGATCTGACAATAAATGAACTTCTTGGCGATGACCTCCGGGGTTGTCTCTGCCAATTCTTTTTCCTGCATGGCCGCAGATTCCACAGACCAGCGAATATCGATTCGCCATTCGTTCGTGCGTTTCAAACAATTAAGGACCATCCCGCCTCCACCCATGTCAGCGGTATAAGTCGCCTTGGTCCCGTTCGGATATCCTTTGGCCGGATCCGGTTTGACGGGGCGACCATTGCACATGAAAGGTTCGTTGGCATGGAACGTGACATTCGCCACCCCCTTTTCCATTTCGGCTTTTCTCTCGTCGGGAACTTTCATCGCGGTCAGGAACGCGGCGCTGCCCGGATAAGGAACGATGCATTGATTAAACGTCACCTTGTCTTCGGTGTACATGGCCTTGATGAATCTCTTCATCATCGGTTCCGGCGAATCCTTTTCGGCGGCAATTCCCGGGAGAATTCCTAACGTGACGAAAAATAAAATGGCGGCGAAATGTTTCATAAGGTTGTCGAACGAACGAGCCATGGAAACTCTTTCAAATGCTTTTGGAAAGCTCGCATCTTGATGCAGGTGTGATTTGAAATCGGGTCCGATGAGACGACGGAGCGCGGCTATGTCGCAGACTAGCCGCAGCAATCCCAGGACATTTGAGACGCTTTGGACTTCTTTGACACGTTTATTGAGCGCGCAACTGCTGCGCCTGGTCTGCGACACAGGCGCGCTCCGGGGGATGTCGTCCCGCTCACATCAAACTCCCTTTGCACCAGAGGTCAGGTTTGAATTTTCATTTTGGCACGACCTGGGCAGAGAAGAACTTTAACAAAAGCCTTGTGGAACCACACAAGCGCTTTTAGGTTTTCCGCCATGGCCAAAGTAGAACATATCGTGTTGCTGAAGTTTAAAGCGGATACAGCACCGCAACAAATCGACGAACTTTTCGAAGCGCTCCTCGAAGTCAGTGAAAACGTCGAAGGCGTGGATGAATATATCTCCGGCCCGAACTCCAGCCCGGAAAAGCTGAGCCAAGGCTTTACGCACGCCATCGTGATGAAGTTTCATGACGCCGCCGCTCGTGACGCTTACCTCGTGCATCCTGAGCACGAAGCGTTTAAGCAGAAGTTCCTGCCGATCGTTGAATCGGTTGTCGTCGTTGATTTCGAACTGTAATTTATGAATCGCGGATTGCGCGCCGAGCGCAGGCTTCGCTTCAGCGTCCACTTTTCATTCGCGCTTTGCCTTCTGGGGTTAAGCGCGAATCTTTTTGCTTCCCAGGACATCGCCTACGACGGCAAACATGTCTGCGAAGGGATTGAGTATTTCCACAAACAAGTCCCCGACGTGCCGTGGTCCATTCACGTTGTCCGAATCGAACGCGCCCGCTCTGATTTCCAACTGCTCACGACCATGCCGACCAATCGCGCGGTGGGTCTCACGCTGACCACCGAGCAACTCAAAGCCATTCCGCCTTCGGTCGGTGAACCGATTGCCGCGATTAACGGCGACTTCTTTTCCTGGCCCAAAGGCGCGTATCAAGGTGATCCGGCTGGTTTACAAATTATCGATGGTGAAATGGTCAGTGCGCCGCCGCATTCCCGCGAGAGTATGATTCACGGTTCGCCCGCGAACGCCGTTTGCTTCTGGACCGACGCCAAGGGCAACATCCGGATCGACAAGGTCGCCTCGAATTTGGAAGTCACCTTTCCCAACGGCGCGAAACTGCCAGTTGGTTTGAATCAGAATCGCACGAACACCACGGCGGTTCTTTACACCAGCGCGGCCGGTTCCTCGACGCGAATGACGAATGGCGGCGTGGAACTGGTTCTGGAAAAAAACGGCGGCGACTGGTTGCCACTGGTCCCCGATGAAACGTATTCCGCTCGCGTGCGAAACATTTCCTCACGCAATACCCCGATCAACGCGGACACGTTGGTGCTCTCGATTGGCGACAAACTGTTGGCCAAATTGCCCAAACTGAAAAAGGGAATGGCCGTGCGCATTTCCACGGTGATCTCGCCGGAACTGAAACACGCGACGGCAGCCATCGGCGGCGGCCCGCAACTCGTGCATGACGGCAAGTTGACCAAAATCCGGGATGATAAACGGAATCCCCGCACGGCGGTTGGCTATAGCAAAACGCACCTCTATTTCTTCGTCGTCGATGGGCGTCGCAAAGGCATTTCCGACGGCATGACCTTTGAAGAACTCGCGAAGGAAATCGCGTGGTGGGGTTGCGACGAAGCGATGAATCTCGACGGCGGTGGATCCGCGACGATCTGGGTCGACGGCAAAATCATGAACCAGCCTTCCGATAATAAGGAGCGAGCGGTGGCGAATGATTTGGTGGTCGTGCGGAAACGTTAGAGGGTCGGACGGCTCACCCGCATGTTCATTGTGTAGGGCCGGTGCTCTGCGAGAGGAGCGCGGCGTTCACGCCGCTTCAACGTGGTCACTCGAACAGGTGCTGCAGATTCTCCAAAGTCTTTTGTTACAATCGTGCGGCGAAGCGGCATAAATGCCGCGCTCCTTTTCCTAGCCCACACGCGGCACGGCGATATCTGTCATCAAGAGCATTCCATACTGCGCACGCAACACATTCGGAACGGCATTGACCAGGGCAGCTACCGTTGCACGATCGCCGTGCACGCCGCCGCGGATAATGGAATCGATTGGTGGATCGCCAATGATCTTCACGGCATCACGCGGATCTTTCGCGTCGAGATACATCTTCAAGTCGAGCACGAGGGTTTTCTTTCCGTCGTTCGCTTCAGCGCGATGATGGATGCCGCAGGTGAGGCCCTTCTTCACTTCGAGGAATTCCGTTTTGATATTGTGATCGGCGATCACCGGTTCGCAGGTCTCTTTGATTTTGCCGATCTTCCAGTTCAAACAATGCGCGATGAGCGAGATCGATTCGACGAGACCGACGTGGCCCATTTTGTTTTCGCGAAAGAGTCTTCGAAATTCGTCCGGCGGCAAACCGCTGCCGATTTTTTTCTGCAACGGCATCCGGCGCAGGGAAGCATTCACGACGCGTTCGATTTCTATGCTCTCGACGGTGCGACAAACGCCCGTGAGACAAACGGCGAGCGTGTCCATGACGAAGCCAGGATTCACACCGGTGCCGAGAACGCGCGCCTTGTGCTTGCGGCAGAGCGCATCAATCTTCTTGGCCAGAGCCGGTTCGCGCAGTTGTGGGAAAAGTAATTCTTCGCAGGAAGAGACAACGCTCACGCCCGCTTTGATCATCGGCTCGATCTGCGGGAACGCGGTCTTCGTCCGTGAAACGGCCGTGTGCAGGACCACGTGCGGCTTGGTTTTCTTGGCGAGTTCCGCGAAGGAAGAATAGACGCGAACTTTTTCGAGTCCTTTGATTCCGGTGACTTCAGTGAGGGAACGTCCAATCTTCGCCGGATCGATGTCGACGCCGCCGACGATTTGCGCCCACGGCTTGGTCGCTGCGAGTTTCAAGGTTTCAACACCGATGGGTCCGAGTCCAAACTGTGCGATTTTGATTTTCATTTTGTAAAGACGCCCGCTAAATACGGCGAAATCGCGGAAAATTCAAACAAATGATTCTTCCAGCCTGGATTCCTCTTTTACTAGCACTGCCGGTGTTGTGGCTTGGCGAACAGCTCGTAAGGCGAATCCGTCTCCTTTCCAGATTCCATATCCCGGCGCCCGTGGTCGGCGGAATTATTATTTCGCTCCTCTTTTTACTCGGAAACAGTACAGGACTGTTCGCGGCGAAATTCGCCACCAAGGTTGATGCTCCGTGGTGGACCTGGCTCGTCACGACGGGAACCGAGTGGAGAAACCGCCCGGAGAAAGATGTGTATCTTCCCTTCCTCGTCGCCTTTTTCACCTGCATTGGACTGAACGCCAGTTGGTCCCTGGTGAAACGTGGGAGTCTTCCGCTGGTGCTGTTGCTTCTTGTTTCCGGAGCGCTCGCCGTGATTCAAAATCTGGTGGGGATCGGCCTCACGAAGATACTTCACGTCCCGCCCTTGCTCGGGATTGTTTGCGGCAGCCTCACCTTGACTGGCGGTCCCGGCACGGCGCTCGGGCTGGCGTCACTATTTGAAGACGCGGGATTAAAAGATGTCGGCGTGTTCGCGATCGCTGCGGCGACATTTGGTTTGGTCACAAGTAGTCTGGTCGGCGGACCGCTGGGCGGTTGGCTGATTCGGAAGTACAAATTGCAGCCGACTGTCGCGAAGGAAGTTCACCTCGAAGGCGGACGCACGAAAGAGTCCGGGATTCGCGCGGATATCAGCGCGCTCGCCGGATTCGGCAAGAATTTTCTCCTCCATCTACTCCTGCTCCTGATCTGTATCAAACTCGGCGCGTGGCTCAGTTATTTTCTGCAGGAGGCGAAAATCAAATTCCCGATCTACATGGGCGCCATGTTACTCGGGGTGTTCATCCGCAATGCCCTGGATCTCAGCGGACGCAATTGGATCAGGACAGAGATCGTGGAACGGATATCGTCCGTGACGCTCGGAATCTTTCTCACGACCGCCCTGATGAATCTGGACTTGAGCAAACTAGCCAGTGTTGCCGGCCCGATGCTCATCATTTTGTCCGTGCAAGTGATGGTGATGATTCTCTTCGCCTGGTTGGTGACCTTCATGATCGCAGGCCGGGATTATGATGCCGCAGTGACCGCTACGGGCCATGTTGGTTTTGGTTTAGGCATCACCGCGAACGCCGTCGCCAACATGAAAGCGCTCGTCGAACGTTACGGCCCCGCCCCACGCGCTTTCTTAATTGTGCCGATCGTGGGAGGTTTCTTGATTGATTTTGTTAACACAGGAGTTATTAGATTTTTCATCAGTCAATTCAAGTAAGCCATGAAGCACTTATCTATTTTCACACTCGTTTGCCTCTGCTGCACCTTTTCCCTCCGGGCGGAAGTTGCCACCGGCGTGGACGGCATTGCTGTCTCTGTGAATCCGATTGCGACGCAAGCCGCGATCGACACGATGAAAAAAGGTGGGAACGCCATCGATGCGGCAGTCGCGGCCGCTCTTACGCTCGGAGTGGTCGACGGACATAACTCCGGCATTGGCGGCGGCTGCTTCATCTTGATCCGTCACGCCAACGGCAGCTTCAATTGTATCGATGGACGGGAAACAGCGCCCGCGAAAGCCACGCGCGATATGTTCCTGCGCAACGGCAAAGCCGATCCGGAACTGAGCCAGACCGGCGCGCTCGCGGTCGCAACGCCCGGTGCGCTGGCCGCCTACAACATGGCGATCGAACGTTGGGGAAAACGTCCCTTGAAAGAACATCTGCTCGCTGCGTCCAAAATTGCCGATGACGGTTTTCCGGTGGACAAACATTACGCCGAGGTGTTGCAAAGCTCCGCAGCGGACCTCAAGAAATTCGAGAGCTCACGCGGCGCTCTTTTGAAAGCCAATGGGGAACCGTACAAAGCGGGCGAAGTCATGAAGCAGCCCGATCTCGCACGGAGTTATCGCGCCATGGCGACGAATGGCATTGGCTGGTTTTATGGCGGGCCTTTCGCAAGAGCCACGGAGGATTGGATGAAGAAAAACGGCGGGCTTCTCACCTCGGATGATTTGAAGAACTATAGCCCGCAACGTCGTGATCCCATCTTCTCCAATTATCGCGGCGCTTACACGATTGCGAGTTTTCCGCCCCCGAGTTCCGGCGGCGTGCATGTCGTGGAAATTCTGAAAATCCTGGAAAACAAGAATCTCGCGGAAGTGGGCGTTGACGGTGGTAACGCGGTGCACTTGATTGCCGAAGCGATGAAGCTGGCGTTTGCCGATCGCGCTTATTGGCTCGGCGATCCTGACTTCGTCAAAGTGCCGAAAGGTTTAGTCACCAAGAAATATGCGGCGTCACTGGCCGCGAAGATCGACATGGAAAAAGCCAGCAAGGTGGAAGGACATGGCACACCGGATAACGCAGACAAAGATGTCTTTGAACAATTGATGAAGAAACACACCACGCACCTTTGCACGGCGGATGCGGAAGGGAACTGGGTTTCCTGCACGATGACGGTGAATACGTCGTTTGGTTCCAAAGTGGTTATCCCGGGCACTGGCATTGTGATGAACAATGAGATGGATGACTTTTCCGCTCAACCTGGTGCGCCGAATTTCTTCGGCCTGGTTGGAGCTGAGGCAAACGCCGTTGCGCCCGGGAAGCGACCGCTCTCCAGTATGAGCCCAACGATTCTTTTGAAAGACGGACAACCAATCCTGGCTGTTGGAGCCGCTGGTGGCCCGACGATTATCAGCCAGGTGTTGCTTACGATCGTAAACACTCTGGATTTCAAAATGCCGCTCGATGTGGCGCTGAAGACTCCGCGCTTTCATCAGCAATGGAGTCCGGATGAGTTGCGCATCGAAGCGTCTGATGTCCCGACAAATTCCATGCACCCGTCCATCATCGAAACGCTCGAGAAGAAGGGGCATAAGCTGAACAAGGTAAAATCGATCGGGGCTTGCCAGGCGATTGCGAAAAATCCCGAAGCTCCCGGCTTCATCGGTTGTGCGGATCCACGCGGCTTCGGCAAGGCACTGGGTTATACACGCGAGACACCGAAGTCGGCACCGGAAAACAAACAGCCGGCTAGTGGCGCGAAGTAGTTCGCTGCCTCAGCCAGTAGATATCAGCATTATTTGGCGATGGATCCTCGTGCCTGTGATAGTCCGTTGAGATCGCCTGGATGGTCCGTTTATCCTGCCAGAGATGGTTTTCGACGTGGCCGTCGGAAAAACTGATTTCCGTTTGCTTGTTGTGTCCTGTTCCCGGGAAGTTGAAAAACTGGTCGCGATCCATGCAGACTCCGAAGTAAGGCCAACAGATACTTTTCTCGTTCACGTCCTGAAACAGGAACAATTGGCTGGTCGGCATCGTAATATCTGAGCTCTTCTTAAAAACCTTCCAACCCGTAGCGCTACTTGCCAGTCTCGAATCCCATTCTCCAGTCCAGCCCGTGAACGCGTTCAGAGCGTAACTGCGGATTTTCGGATAGATCGTCGTTCCCACCTGCACCGTAGTTTTGTCAGTCGGACAGACGTAGGTTTTGGCCGATCGGATGTAGAGTGCGAACAAAGCATATTTGGGATCGAGCGAGAGCTCTGGCCGGTTATTGTCCGCACTGTTATAGAAAACCCCCTGCACCCAAAACTTCCTGTCCGGTGAATTGTCCGGTTCGCCGTTGATAACCAGGCATTGATTATTGTCGACCGCATAAAGATTCCAGGTCATCGCCAATTGCCGTTGGTTATTAAAGCACTGGATCTGTTTCGCGCGAGCTTTGGCCCGAATCAATGCGGGGAGCAACAAGGAAGCGAGGAGAGCAATAATGCCGATCACCACCAGCAACTCAATGAGAGTAAAGCCTTTCGCTCGTGGCCGCATGTGCATGCCAAAGTTGTTCATTGGTTGTTGTGGCCCTAGGACAGCCGCCGACAGTATCGATTCTTGCCAGCAACACAACTGCGCATTTCACCGCACAGCGGGAGGGAGCGCATCTTGATACTGCCACCGTCTTTGCCTGATTGAACCTCCGCCGCGTGGGGGCACGCGGCCTACACCGCGCTTTTCCCCCTTGTAGGCCGGCTGCCCTCAGCCTGCGTGATGGTAGTATCAAGATGCGCCCAGCCGGATGGGATATGTCGCCGGCCAGCTTTTACCTTGTCGTTGTCATGCACTTCTCGCATCCTTTTTGCACATGTCCGAGCGAATCATTTCAGATGTTTTAACCAAGCCCGATCCGGCGCTCGAAATGACGCTGCGTCCTTCGCTCTTCTCCGATTTTACCGGCCAGGCCAAAGTCAAAGAACGCCTTGAGATCGCCGTTCAAGCTGCGAAACAACGCGGCGAAGCGCTCGATCACGTTCTGCTCAGCGGTCCTCCGGGTCTCGGTAAAACCACGTTGGCCAACATCATCGCCAAAGCGATGGGGACGAATTTAAAAAGCACGAGCGGACCGACGATTGAAAAGGCCGGCGACCTCGCGGGCCTGCTGACGAATCTCGAAGAAGGCGATGTCCTGTTCATCGATGAGATTCATCGCCTGCAAAAGACGATCGAGGAGTATCTCTATCCGGCGATGGAAGATTTCAA
>JAQGOU010000042.1 GCA_028293445.1 Verrucomicrobiales bacterium
GCAATAGCTGTCGGCACAAAGATAAGAACCGCCACGGGATACTTTCTTCATGACACCCGGCTCGTTTGGATCATAACTTGTGTCAGGACCTTTTGGGTTTTTCGATGGGCTGTTCGCATAGTAGTCCGGGAGATACCAGTCACTGCACCATTCCCAAACGTTGCCCGCCATATCCGACAGACCGTAACCGTTCGGCGCATATGTGCCGACCGGTCCCGTCGATTTGAAACCGTCTTCCATTGAGTTATCTTTCGGAAAGTTTCCCTGCCAGATGTTCGCATTCCATTTTCCGTTTGGCTTTTGTTCATCGCCCCAGAGGTAAGCTTTTCGATCCAGTCCACCTCGCGCGGCATATTCCCATTCCGCTTCAGTGGGCAAACGTTTGCCGGCCCACTTGCAATAGGCCATGGCATCTTCCCAGCAAACATGCACGACCGGATGTTTTTCACGTCCTTTCAAGTCGGACGCCGGTCCTTCCGGATGCTGCCAATTCGCGCCGCCGACATATTTCCACCAGAGCGAATGCATCGCAGGATTCTTCAAATCATCCGAAGTGATTTGCTCATCGGACGGGGAAAAAACAATGGAACCTGGAATCAGATTGGCCGGATCTACGCCCGGGAAATCCTTTGGATCCAGTTTGCGTTCGGCAACGGTCACATACTTCGTGGCGCGAACAAAGGTTTCGAACTTTTCATTAGTCACTTCGGTTTTATCGATCCAAAAGCCATCCACGGCCACCTGATGACTTGGTTTCTCATCATCTTGGCCTGCGTCAGAACCCATCCAGAATGTGCCCGTGGGAATCCAAGTCATGTCTCTCGCGTCGGAGTCAGAGCTTGTAGTGGCGTGCGATGAAGGAATAGGAGCGAGGTCCGCTGCAGTGACAATACTATTGGTTTTGAGGTTCGGAACAACATGCCCCATCCCTTTGGGCGGTTCATTGCGTCTTTTCAGATCTGAATCCGTCTTTTTCAAACAAAGCCAGGAACCAAAAGAGACGCCGACCAGCGTGATGGAAAGAATCAGGACAAACGTTTTTGTCGAAACGTTATGATTATTCGGAGGCATTTCACTGCTCATAATTTTTCAACTGCAAATCATCGTTACAAGTGCACAAAGTTCCCGACCCACGTGCTTAGGTCAATAAACGTTTCACTGCGCCCCAGACGGGATGTGGGGTAAAACCCGATTCGTCTGTGGTCCTGTTCAGATAATATAAAGGGGCAGCTCTCCTGAAAGGGTTTCGACCTTTTCCGTAAGAATTAGGCAGGGAGGACGTCGTTGCGGGATTTATCGCTCTCCCCAAAACTGAGTGTATTAATTTGCATCAGAGGTTTTATCGGCGAGCGCTGGAAAATATTTTTATCTTCGGCAGCTGGTTCGTCGCGTCTTGTTATGCTTCAGGGCAGGTTTCAACGCGCGATTATGCCATCGAAATCACGGCCACCATTCAGGAGGCGCCCCCGCGCATAACCCTCAATTGGCGCAATGATGCGGATGGACAGCAATTTATGGTTCAACGAAAAGCGAAGAATGCCACGAATTGGTCCGGGGGAATCATCTTATCGGCAGCGACTTCAAGTTTCTCGGATACCAATGTGATGGTTGGCGTCGAGTATGAATACGGCATCACTAAATATCCAGCGGCGGCATCGGCCCAATCGGGTTATATCGACACGGGCATTCGACTTCCTCTCGTCGACTCGCGCGGGACGGTTATTCTGATGGTGGATAACACTTACGCCGTAGATCTCGCCACGGAACTGGCGCGCTTACAGCAAGATTTGGTAGGCGATCGCTGGGCGGTGATTCGACACGATGTGGCGAGAACTGCTGGTCCGCCCGCGATCAAAACATTGATTCGAAACGACTACCTGAATGATCCGTCGCAAGTTCGCGCCGTGCTTCTTTTTGGTCACGTCGCCGTTCCTTACTCAGGAAATTACAACGCGGACGATCATTCCGAGCACACGGGGGCATGGGTCGCGGATACTTATTATGCCGATGTGGACAATGGCTGGACCGATACAACCGTGAAAAACACGAGCGCCGCGCGCCTGGCCAATCGAAACATTGTCGGTGACGGAAAATTCGACCAGAGCGTGATTCCATCCGACGTAGAGATTGAGGTGGGGCGGGTGGATTTTGCCAATCTGCCTATGTTCCTTCCGCGCACCGAAAAAGACCTGCTGCGCGACTATCTTGCCAAGGATCATAACTTTCGGCACGGAATCATCACCGCGCAACGGCGCGGGTTGATCTTCGACGGCTTTGGCCAAAGCGGCGGCCAGGCCTACGCAGCCAGCGGTTGGCGGAATTTTGCACCTTTTTTTGGTTCGGCTCAAATCACCGAGGTTGGCACCGACCAGTTTTTCCCGACGGCTGCAACGACAGATTTTCTCTGGGCCTATGTGGCAGGAGGTGGAGACGCCAATTACATGGACTGTTACGGAGTAGGGGCAACCAGTGATTTTGCCAGCAACAACGTGAAAACAATATTCAATATGGTCTTCGGCAGTTACTGGATCGATTGGGACGCGACCAATGATTTTTTTCGGGCCACGCTCGGTTCCGGCAACGCTCTAACCGTCGCCGGCGCTGGACGGCCACATTGGTTCTTTCACCACATGGCCATGGGAGAAACCATCGGCTACAGCACCCGGTTGAGCCAGAATAACGCGGGTGTTTACGTTCCGGCAGAGTTTGCCCGTGAAGTTCACGTCTCGTTGCTCGGCGATCCCACACTGCGCATGCATGTGGTGAAGCCGCCGTCGTCTCTCACGGCTACGACGAATTCCGGATCGGTGACTTTGAACTGGGGCGCTTCTCCCGACACCAGCCTGCAAGGTTATTACGTCTATCGATCAAACTTTTTTGATGGTCACTTCACTGCGATTACGAATGGCGCTCCGGTTTCCGGACTCTCGTTTACCGAAAGTGTTGCGGCGGGCACATATACCTACATGGTTCGCGCGATAAAATTAGAAAGCTCGCCCAGCGGCACGTATTCGAACGCCAGTCAGGGCATTTTCGTCACCACGACTGTCTCCAATTCCAACAGTCCCATCCGTCTTTCACAGGCCACGCTTCAATCGGGTCTATTTAGCTTGAAAGTGAATGGGCAGATCGGAATGAAGTTTGTCATTGAGCGTTCGACCAATCTCGTTCAGTGGACAGCCCTGCTGACGAATACCCTGGCCAGCACGAACTTCAATTTCAGCGACACGCCTGCTTCCAGTGCGAGCCAGCGATTTTATCGGACCCAGATTTTGCCTTGAGAGGTCGGCGAACTTTATTTCCACCAGTAAGCGAGGAGCGGCGCGATAGCGAGGCTCGGCAGGTAATCAGTCACTTCCACCTTTTTCAATTGCAGGATAATCAAGGCCACAGAGAAAATGAGAAACCCATTCGTCACATTTACCGCCCAAACAATATCGTGCTGGATGAGCATGGGGACCAGAGCTTTGACGCCGAGATAAAATGTGCCTTGCCAGGCGACGACGGGAAGGATGGAGAGTAAGACGTTCCCGCCAAATCGTGGCACAAAGGCCAGCGTAGCGAGTCCATCGGTCAGCGCTTTGATTACAAAAGCAAAAGAGAAGCCGCTGAGGGCTTCATCGACGGACGCGAGAACACTCAGGGGTGCCACGCAAAACAGCGAGGCAGCGACCAGAAATCCGTCATTGCGGGAAACGGTCCCAGTGGAAAGTTTTTCCGAAGCGCGGTGGCCAATGCGATTGGATAGTTTCTGGAGGTGCAGCAATTTTCCGACGAGTTTCCCGAGAGTCATCGAAAGGAGGACAATCCCGAGGTGCTTGAGGATCGTCAGAAAGGAGCCGCTTAAATTCATCCAGACGAGCCGCAGACCAATGAAGACCGTCAGCGCTCCCATGAGTTTGCGGAGTGTCGCTTCATCGGAGGCTGATGACAGCGGATTTTTCTTGGCCAGACCCAGTATTCCGCCGGTCAGAATCCCGATTGCATTGAGCGCGATGCCAAACATGGTGCGATGATGAATGGCTCAAACGAAAGCGCAAGGAAAGTTGCGCCGGGTGATGAAACGATCTGTTCTTTTAACGAACAAATTCCAATTCCTGACGATGCGGAATCAAGCCCTGCTCAAACGCACTCCCGAGGAAACGACGAATGGATTCACGGCCTTTTTCCCCGTAGTCGAGGGTCCAGTGGTTCACATACATGCCCACGAATTTATCGGCCAGATCACGGCCCATGTCCCGCGCGTATTGCAGGGCGTGCTGCACCGCTTCCGCACGGTGATCGAGACTGAATTGAATGCTTCCGGTGAGAATGTCTGAGATTTGTTTGCGCACCTCTGGCGAAAACTTTTTGTGAATGACGTTACCGCCAAGAGGCAGGGGTAATCCTTCGTTTTCCCGTCCCCACCACACCCCGAGATCCTCGCTGACGACCAATCCTTCGTTCTGATAAGTGAGTTGGCCTTCGTGGATAATGAGCCCGATCTCTGCCCGTCCGTCTTTCACAGCGGTAAAAATCTGATCGAACGGAACAACAATGTAGTTGATCTCTTTGGCCGGCTTGCCGAGCCAGAGTTGTAATGCCAGGAACGCGCTCGTCATGGTTCCGGGAACCGCAATCTTCTGTTGCCCGACTTCGGTTTTCGAAAACTTCTTTTTGCTGACGAGCATCGGGCCGTAACCGTCGCCCATGCTCGCACCACTTGGGAGCAATGCATACTTGTCGCTTACATAGGCGTAAGCGTGAATGCTCACGGCGGAAATATCGAGTTCGCCGCGGGTAGCGCGCTCATTGAGCGTCTGGATATCCTGCAGAATGTGTTGGAAACGGAAGCCATGCGAGGGGATCAGATCCTTTGCCAAACCATAAAACATGAAGGCATCATCCGGATCGGGAGAATGGCCGAGAGTCAAATTCGTTTGTTCCATGCCCGCGCATGTTGCGCAACCGCTTCGGAAACGAAAACGAAAAAATTAAGGATTAGTTTCGGTGGTCGTCGGCTCGGGAGGAGCTTGCAACGTGAAGTTAGGACCATTCTGGGCAAGCCAATTGGTTACCGACGTTTCCCATAGAGCCCAATCTGTCCCGTGATTTTCCTGCAGATAGAGTTCAAGCAATTCCTTCGCATCCGCGTGCTTGGGATGAGCTTCATTCCGCGCCATCGAGAGCAGCAAAGGCAACTTCAACCCGTCATTGCGATTCAGCAGGTCGGTCATGAAAACGGTGGAAACTGCTTCTGAGGTGGCGGCATTCGTCACGATCTGCGCAATGGGAAAGTAATTCTCATCTGTCACGAAATTGACCAGATGCTGGGAGACCTCGACCTGCGCCTCTTCGCCCAAATGAGGGAGCATACGCAGCAAGCGTGCGGCTTTCTGGTCTGCTTCGCCTTCTCCGCTCAGCACTTCATCCAGCTTTTCCTGCCAACCTTCAGCCGCAAGTGAAGTAGTGCCGTCGGGAACGTTGGCGTGGGCTGCGTTTTTCGCCAAGAGGGCTTTGTTTGAGTCTGTGGGAGCGGAAGAGTTCGCGACCGGAGCTGGAATCAATGTTTGGTGTGGGTCTTCGGAAGTCGCGATGACGGGTCTTACCGTTGGTGTCGTATCATCACTGCTTACCCACCAACCGATGCCGACGCCAACAAACACGGCGGTTATAAGAATAACTGCAAGAACTATACCCCACGACGGAATGCGACGCATGGCGGAATCCTATCAGGAAAAAGGCTCAAAAGTCAATTTGTTGAGCGGGCGATCGAAGCTGCCCCCTCCAACAGCATCCAAGGCGCAATTAACTCTTTTTTGGCCAACGACGAAAGCCGTTCTGCGCGAGAAGCCGCCAGACCATCCCGAGAGCTTCATAGACAATCTTCCGCGACATCTTGGAACTCCCCAGAAAACGATCGGTGAAAATAATGGGTACTTCGACAATCTTTCGGCCCTGACGCCAGAGCTTATGGGTCATTTCCACCTGGAAGCTATAGCCGTTGGAGCGGACCTTGTTCAAATCGATCGATTGGAGCGCCCGTTTGCGAAAACATTTGAATCCACCGGTTGGATCACTGATCGCCATCCCCGTAATGATTCTGACATATCGGGCTGCGCCCATGCTGAGGAGTAGTCGGCCGAGAGGCCAGTTAATGACGCGAATGCCGTTGCAATAACGGGAACCAATCGCGAGGTCGGCGTCCTCGGTTTTTACTGCTTCAAGAAAACGGGGAATGTCATCGGGGTTATGGGAAAAATCGCCATCCATTTCCATGATGAACTCGTAGCCACGATCAAGCGCCCATTTGAACCCATCACAGTAGGCGCGACCCAAACCGCTCTTCTGCGCCCGATGCAGCACATTGATCGACGGATATTTGGCGGCCAGCTCATCCGCGATTTTGCCGGTTCCATCGGGAGAATTGTCATCTACGACCAGGAGATCAACAGCAACCGACAGTTTCAGAAGACGCTCCGCCAGCAACGGAAGGTTATCCTTCTCGTTGTATGTAGGGATGATGACCAGGGCTTCGTTCATGCGCATTTTGCCGCAGAGAACAAAGCGGACTTTGCCGTAAAGTGCAAGGCGCAAAGTATTCTGAGTGATTGCAGGCCTGCAAATCGCGTCCCGTTTTTCGCGAGGTCTCGCGTCACCGCGGCGGCACCGCTTTGATATAGAGAACCACCGCTTCAATCTGGGCGTCAGAAATCACGCCTTCGTAGCTGGGCATGGCGGTTTCCGAGTTCTCGAAGCCGCGCACGATTTTCGCTGCCGGCAGGCGGATGGACTCGCGTAAGTAAGCGTCATCTGCGAGAGCGGTAATCCCGCCCGCGCAAGGCACTTTGCTGCCATACAATCCTTTCCACGTTGGCCCAACCTTGCCAACCGTCGAACCATCCGTGGAATGACAAGCCACGCAGCCCATCAACTCCGCCACCCGTTTTCCTTCCTGTGCGTTGATGGGAGTTGCAGACGCTTGCATGATCTTTGGTGTGAGATCCACCGTCAGATCGCGGAATCCTTCGGACGCGGGATTGAATTGCGCCAGTTCGTACGGTGTAAGGCAGGCGTTCTGCTGGAAATTTGCGCCTGATGTTGTGGAGAGCGCCCAGCCCACGCGCATTTGCATGACCGGCTTCATGTCTCGAACGCCAATGAACACGCTCTTGCGATCCAGCGAAACATAGGCGCTGCTCGGAATGATTCCTTCCTGGCCTTTGCTCCCATCCAATTTGAAGTGCGGTGATCCATAATCAGGCGTTCTTTTGTAATTCCACCGTTCCACGGAAAAGTTCGCTGGATCGGTAGCGACCTTTTCATCCAACTCCACGTCGAATCGCAACAGAATGCCTTTATCCATCGGTACCACTTCTCGCGGCAAGGTGCTCGGCGCGCCGGTGTACCGCAGGCGGGCGAGCCCGCTGAGTTGCCGTGCGCTCGTGCCGAAAATCTGGAATCCGGCAAAGTAGAGTTGGCCATCCACCGGATTCACGGCTCCGTCAATCGGGGAGAATTCGAAGTTGCGTGTTACGGTCACGACCGCGGCTTGCATGCGGGGCAAACGCTGATTCAAGAGGACAAGAAAAATTTCCGGGCGATGATAGCCAAAATGGATCAAGGCATCATTTAGCGGCCCCATCTGGGCACCCGTAAGCCAGACCTGGTTTGCCCCGGAGGCATTGATCGGATATGGAATCCAGGTCAACGGCTCCGCAATCGGAGCGGGATACTTCTCCTTGGGCAGAAGGTCGCTGAGGAAACCATAAAACTGATGATCGCGAATGATTTGCAGCGGCGTCGTGGGCACATAGTTCCCCTGCTGATCGCTGGCGGTGATCAGGCCGGTCTTGGGATGAACCCCGAGATACGGCGAGCGCAAACCCCAACCGAGCACTTCTGCCGATTTGCCGTCATGAGAAATCCGCAGTACTGAACCATTGTGCTTGCCCAGGGCGGACATTTGGATTCCACCTTTTCCAATGACGAACGATCCGTCCGGCGCGAGCTTCATCGCCTGCGCATACTCACGGCTTTCCGCGGTTTGCCCAAAGGCGTTCGAAAATAATTCGTGAACGTCCGCTTCTCCATTTCCATCGCTATCGCGCAAACGCCAGATGCCATTGCGATCAAAGACAAAGATTTCCTCGTCGCGGATACACAGACTCTGCGGTTCGTGCAGCCCCGAAGCAAAGCGCCGCCATCGCACATCACTCAAATCGCCGCACAACCCGGATATTATCCACACATCCCCATCAAAGGTCACCGCCGCCGCGCGTCCATCTTTGAAGAACGCAAGGTCCGCCAGCCGAACATTGCGCCGCCACGGGTTTTCCACCGGCAGCGCAATCGGATCAATGACATAGGCATTTGTATCGGCGGAAACAACACCGCGGGTGGTCAATATTTGTGGCCAGCGAGGGCTTGAAGCATCGACGCTGACATCGCGCGGCGCCTCCCAGGTTTTCACGGCGGGCGAGAGTCCAATCGTCACGACAAATTCGAGAGGTTTCTGACAAGGGAGAATATGTGCTACATACTGTCCCTTCTCTTCGAGCAACTCGACCTTTCCTTCAGTGTTCGTGCCGCCTAGCGGGCGGGCAATCGCCACATGCGCAACTTTGCTGGAGGATTTCCGGCCCAACATTAGCCAAAGAGGTTGCGCAACACTCTCCAGGCGAAAGCGCCGTTGCACAACCGGGTGGCCGTCTTCCAAACGTGATTCCATCCATTCGCGCACCCGGATACCAGCGACCTCGTACTCGAGGCAAGCACCGCCTTTGGTCAGGCGGACGGACTTGAACTGCCCAGCCTCCGGCGCAAGCGGACCCCGCCCGATCTCCTTCGGATCAGGCCCGGGTTCGCGTGGATCAGTGAGCGAGAAGTGTTTTCCCATCTGCCAGCCGGGATAAATTCCGTTTGCAAGCCACGCCGTGCCGACAATCTCTGGCAAATTGTTTTCACCACCTGGTGCCTTGGACCCAGCCGAGTGATAGGAAATTTGAGCCATGGAAGCTGCCGAAACTCCTTTGCCATTCCAAATGGCCGAAATGCGGAGGAGGTCAGTATCAAAACAAGCCCAGCAATTGTTTCCGAGGTTAAGAATAATCCCGCGCGCTGTCAGATTATCGGCAGGCAATTCATGGCCGAGCTTTCGGGCGTCCAGCGTTGAAGAAAAGAAGGGGAAATTCGTTTCCACAAAATCCGCCCAGGCCGATTTCCCGCGGTCGCTATCAGAAGTCCGCCCGCGAAGGTGCGGCCGGTACACGATAATCAGCAAGCAGACTCCTATGGCAACAAACCAGGTGCCCGTCCAGAAGCGAGTCGGAATGGTATCCTTTTGCATGCGTTCCTTCCTGTGCTTCTAGAATGTAATGATGCAGAGTGCAAACAGCACTAGTCTAAACCCGTTGCACAACCGCCGAGTTGCATGTAGCGGCGAAACCTGCGTTCGCCGAGGTATAAAACTGAACCACATTCTGGCGCACCGCAGCTCGGCGATATTTATTTTTGCAAAGGAACGTTGGAGAAGGCCGAAGCTTGGTATCGCGCCGCACTTCGCGCCTGCGCCGAAGTTTCAGCACAAACGCGTCTGGATCCGTAAAGCGAAGCGGTTGCTCTAAAGCAACCGCCTCTCTTATATTTCGTTTACCAAGTCAACGACCCGCCGGTCTGGTATTCCGTCACGCGCGTCTCGAAGAAGTTCTTCTCCTTGCCGAGATCGATCGTCTCGCTCATCCACGGAAACGGATTCTTCGAGTCATACCTCGTCGGCAGACTGATTCGCTCCAAGCGACGGTCAGCGACGTATTGCACGTAATCCCGAAAGAGGCCGCTGTTCAACCCAAGGATTCCGCGCGGGAGACAATCTTCGGCGTAGGCTATTTCCAGTTCGATGGCCTCTTCGATTAAGCCTCGAAGTTCCCCTTGAAACTCCGGCGTCCAAATCTCCGGGTTCTCCGCTTTGATGCCATTAATCAGATCGATGCCGAAGTTCAGATGGATGGTTTCGTCGCGGAGGATGTATTGGAACTGCTCGCCGATCCCGGTCATGCGGTTCTGCCGGTGAAACGCCAACATCATGACAAAGCCGCTGTAAAAAAAGATTCCCTCCATGATGACATAGAAGCCGACGAGGTTTTTTACGAAGCGTTGTATCCCCTCGGTCGTCTCTGTGCTGAACCCCGGTCGCATAATGTCTTCGGTGAGTTTGATCTCGAAGGCGTCTTTGTCGCGAATCGAGTTTACCTCATGATACATGTTGAACACCTCGCGTTCATCGAGCGCGAGAGATTCGCAGATGTAATGGAACGTGTGCGTGTGAATGGCCTCTTCAAATGACTGACGCAGGAGATACTGGCGCGCTTCTGGATTGGTGATGTGTTTAAAGATCGCGAGGACGACATTGTTTCCAACCAGACTTTCCGCTGTGCTGAAGAAGCCGAGATTGCGCATGATCACGAACCGTTCGTCGGCCGTGAGGCGATTGGATTTCCACAGTTCGATGTCTTTTTGCATCGGGACTTCCGTCGGCATCCAGTGGTTGGCGCAACCGTTGAGATAATGTTCCCACGCCCACTTGTATTTCAGCGGCATGAGTTGGTTTACATCCACGGCGCGACAATTCAGCAACCGCTTGTCATCGGCGTTGATGCGTCGGTCGAGATCGTGAGATTGAGGCCGTGTATCGGTAGTATTACAGCAGGACATAATTAATTGAGTTAAATGGTTTTACTGACAGGACTCACAACCGGGATCGTTTAATAGACAGGCTTTCACCGGCTCACTTTCGCGTTGCACCTGGATGTCTCCCGACGCGCTCTTGTTTTTCATCCAACGCGGTTGCAGGCCGCGACGATTTACATCCGTGGTGGATTTTTCGATCTGCGTAGCCGCAAGCGAGCGTAGGTAATACGTGGTCTTCAGACCGCGTTCCCAGGCAAGCAGATACATTTCGCTCAGTTGTTTTCCGTTCGGTTGCGCGAGATACAGGTTCAGCGACTGGCCCATATCAATCCACTTTTGCCGACGGCTGGCGCATTCAATGAGCCAGCGCGGTTCGATTTCGAACGCCGTCAGATAAAGTTCCTGCAGCTCGGCCGGGATGCGCTCGATCTCTTTCAGCGAACCGTCGAAATACTTCAGGTCATCCAACATCGCGTCGTCCCACAAACCGCGTTCCTTCAGGTCAGCGACCAGAAAGGTGTTCGGTGTCGTGAAATCGCCACTCAAGTTTGCCTTCGCGAAAAGATGTTTGTAAGTCGGCTCGATCGATTGGCCGACGCCGATGATGTTCGAGATCGTCGCAGTCGGTGCGATCGCCATGGTGTTCGAGTTGCGCAAACCGTGCTGACGAATCTCGTTTCGAACGCGTGACCAATCGAGTCGTGCGCTTCGATCCATCTCGATCGAACCGCCGCGCTCTTGCGCCAACAGTTCAATTGTATCGATAGGCAGTAAGCCATTGCTCCACTTCGATCCTTGGAAGGTTGAATACGCACCGCGTTCCTGCGCGAGTTCCGCGGAGGCGAGCAATGCGTGATATGAAATCATCTCCATGCTCGTGTCCGCGAATTCCACGGCGGCATCGCTTGAGTAAGGCAGTCGGAGTTTATAGAGCGCATCTTGAAAACCCATCAACCCCAGTCCCACGGGACGATGCTTCAGATTCGCAGTCCGCGCTTCGGGCGTGGGGTAGAAGTTAATATCGATGACGTTGTCTAACATCCGCATCGCGGTGCGAATCGTGCGGGCGAGCAAATCACCATCGAGTCCAGCATCCGTGGTGTGGATCGCCAGGTTCACCGAACCCAGATTGCAAACGGCTGTCTCCTCAGCCGATGTGTTGAGCAGGATCTCCGTGCAAAGATTCGAGCTGTGCACGACACCGACGTGCGTCTGCGGTGAGCGAATGTTCGACGGATCTTTGAACGTGATCCAGGGATGCCCGGTTTCAAACAGCATCGTCAGCATCTTGCGCCAGAGCGCGACGGCTTCGACTCGTTTGAAGAGTTTAATCTTCCCCGCGTCGGCAAGGCTTTCGTATTCGTGATAACGTGCTTCGAAGGCCGCGCCAAACAAATCGTGCAAGTCAGGCACTTCATTGGGACTGAACAGCGCCCATGTCCCATTCGCTTTCACCCGTTTCATGAACAGGTCAGGAATCCAGTTCGCTGTGTTCATGTCGTGGGTGCGACGGCGCTCGTCCCCCGTGTTCTTTCGCAGTTCGAGGAAATCCTCGACGTCGAGGTGCCATGTTTCTAAATACGCGCACATCGCGCCCTTGCGCTTGCCGCCTTGATTCACGGCCACGGCGGTGTCGTTCGCGACTTTCAGGAAGGGAATAACTCCCTGGCTCGTTCCGTTCGTTCCTTTGATGTGGCCGCCGGTTGCTCGGATGTTGGTCCAATCGTTGCCGAGTCCACCCGCCCACTTCGAGAGCTTCGCATCGTCACCGATCACCTTGAAGATGTGATCGAGGTCATCCATCACCGTGCTCAAGTAGCACGAACTCAATTGCGGATGCAGCGTGCCGGCGTTGAACAATGTCGGCGTGCTGCTGACAAATCGAAACGTGGAAAGCACTTCGTAGAACTCGATGGCGCGTTCGTTCTTCTGTTCGCCTTCGTTGATTGAAAGACCCATGGCAACTCGCATCCAGAAATATTGTGTCGTTTCCAAACGCCGCCCTTCGTGGTGAATCAGGTAACGGTCATACAGTGTTTGCGCACCCATGTAAGTGAACTGTTGGTCGCGCTCCAGTCGCAGCGCTGCGCCGAGTTTCACAAAATCGAAATCCAGCAGAGCAGGGGAGAGTCGTTTGACTTCAATGCCTCGCGCGATGTAATGAGGAAAATA
>JAQGOU010000058.1 GCA_028293445.1 Verrucomicrobiales bacterium
TCGACAAAATTTCAAACGCCGTGTTGCTGTCGAGCGCTTTGTCCAAAACGGTTTTGGAAATCCGATCCGGATGTTCCAACACATCTTTGTAGCTATCGGCGGAACCAATCGTGGAAACAATGCCTTCACCGACACGGGCGATAATTGTTTCTTCCGTGGCGCCACCGACAAAGCGTTCCAAATGCGTGCGCACCGTCACACGCGCGCGGGCCTTCACGACGATACCGTCCTTTGCCACGCCATCGATGGTGATGCGCCCGGAACTTGCCGCAGGTGCATCGATGACCTTGGGATTCACCGACGTCTTCACAGCTTCGAGCACAGTCTTACCGGTGCCCTTGGTCGCTAGATCAATGGCGCAGGCACGATCAAAATCCAAGGTGATGCCGGCTTTGCGCGCGGCAATGAGCGCGAGCACAACCATTTCAATGCTGCCGCCCGCCAAGTAATGCGTCGACAGATCATCAATGGTGATATCGAGCCCGGATTTTACGGCGGTGATTCGCAGGTCCACCACTATGCCGACGGGGAGCTTTCGTAAACGGAGAGCAACCAGTTCCAGCATTCCGACGCGTGCACCGGAGACCAAAGCCCTGACGAAAATACCAATGAACGTGAAGACCCAGATCAGCATGACCAGGCCCACGACGCCGCAGGCGATCAGGAGAAAGGTCCAGACGTTACCGGATAACTCAGCGAGAAGTGTTGGAATTCCATTCATATGTAGTTTTGTTTTTTAAATTGCTCGCACGACGACACGCATACCTTCAATTTGCACCACTTTAATCGGCGTGCCGCGATCAATCATAGTTCCTTCCGTGACGACATCGACGCGTTGGCCATTTATGACGGCGGTACCGGAAGGACGTAAAGTTGTATGGGCAGTGCCCGTTTGATTCAACAATTCAGGTTTCTCAGCACCAATGTTGCCGATAGAAGTTTTTGAGATAAACGGGCGAGCCATCGGGCTGTCGGGGAAGAACCTCACCCAAAGAATTGCAGCGCCGATCAAAGCAACCACCACGCAGAGCAGAATGAGGTTTCCTGTTTGCGAACCAAAACGGCTGTAACTCATGATTACTGCCGCGACCAGGCAACCAAACCCAACAATGCCCGCCACCATGCCCGGCAAAATAAGTTCCAGGAGCATAAGCACGACGCCTGCAATGAGGAGTGCGGCGATAAGTTCCATAGCTGGATACTAGAACACGACCAGCGCCCTGCAAGTGGAAACGAAGCCGTCAATTCTAATTGACCGGCTTGTCATTCCCCTTTGGGCATCAGGGGGGATTGCTTGAGTTGTCGCAACGCGATCTTCTGCTGGGTAAACTCGAGGGTGGTTTCCGCGTCCAGGTCTGGATTCGCGAGACGCTCATTGATCGCACTCAATTGCCGGTCAACAGACTTGTCGCGGAGTAGTTGGACAATCCCTTTTTTACCTACTTCACCCTGCAGTACTTTTCCCAGTTCAGCCACCGGCCGTTCATCGGTAAGAATTTCAGTGATAAGACTTCTCAGTTGAATGTTTTCCAATTCGCTCAGCCAGGTTGCCAAACCGCGCCAGCTTTCGTTGGCCTGAGCTTCGAAGCGGTATTCAAGAATGTGTCGGACGTTTTCGTCGGAGAGCCAGTCGAGTTCCAGATGCGCCATCGTCCATTCGATAAAATCATCTGTCTGCAAAATACTTTTGAGCAGCCACAACTCAGTCGGAGGCGGCTTGGGAAGCTGTTCCTGTTCTTGTTCCTGCTCTGAAAATGTTTCGTTGTCACTTTTTTCGGGACCGGAAAACTTTTTGAATTCGCTGCGCACCGATTCGGCGCTGACCCCGAGTCGCAAAGCAGTTTTCTGTGCGTATTTATCCAGCAGAACATTGTTCTCTGTCTTACGGAGATTTTCTCCCATCGACCGCAAGACCGCCAGACGCCCCTTGTCAACATTCACATCGTTAGTCGCGCAAAGACGATTCAGATAGTAATCAAAAAAAACCTTCTGCCCGTTGGATCAGATCCTGAAAACCTCCGGCGCCATTTTCTTTGATGTAACTATCCGGATCGTGCGGAGGCGGAACCGTGGCAACCCGGATCGAAAGTCCTGCGGTCAGGAGGCTGTCCAGCGAGCGCACGGTAGCATTTTGTCCCGCGTTATCGGAGTCGAAACACAAAACTACTTCGTCGACGTAACGTTTCAAAATGCGCGCGTGATCGGCCGTCAATGCCGTGCCTTGCGGCGCCACGATGTTGTTAATCCCCGCCATGAAACAGGCGATCAGGTCAAGCTGCCCTTCACACACGACGGCGAACTTCGAATCGAGCAATGCGCGCTTGGATTTATCCAATCCGAAGAAAACTTTTCCCTTGGTGAAAATCGGCGTCTCCGGGGAGTTGACATATTTCGCGGTTTTTTCATCCCCCGACAAAATACGTCCGCTGAACGCGATCACCCTGCCCTGCTCATCGCAAATCGGGAACATCAATCGCCCACGGAACCGGTCGTAATGTCCTCCGCTTTCTTTCTTGAGAATCAGGCCGGCTTGCTCAACCAGCGGGACATCGAAATGTTTACTCCTGGCCCAGTTCACCGTGTCATCCCAGGCGTCGGGTGCGTAACCGAGGCGAAACAACTTGATCGCATCCTCCGAGACGCCGCGCTTGGCCAAATAATCCCGCGCAATCTGTCCGTTGGCATCATTGGCCAGAGCGGTCTGCCAGCGTTGCGTTATCTGTTCATGAATCTGGAGCAGCGTGTCTTTGACATGTCGCGCTTCCTGCTGGCCGGGGACATTTTCAAAATCCAGAACGATCTTGGCGCGTTCCGCCAGGCGACGGACTGAATCCATGAAGCCGATGTTCTCGTATTCTTTAACGAAGGTGAAAACATCGCCACCTTTGTGGCAGCCGAAACAGTGGAAGATCTGGCGACCGGGGTTGACGTTGAAGCTGGGCGACTTCTCTTTGTGAAACGGACAGAGTCCCACGAAATTGGTACCTGCCCGCTTCAGCGGAACATAGCTACCGATAATTTCAACGATATCGCTGGCGGACCGGATTTGCTCCAGGACCGCAGGGGGAATCAGGCCAGCCATGCGACACTACTTCTTCGGGGTTTTGCCGCCCTCGATGACCTCATCGATCATGGATTCGCGTCTCTTGGCCGGGCCTTCTTTCTTTTTAGCATCCTCGGTGGGAGACGCGGGCTTGAGCAGAATTCGAGATAAATGCTCCTTCACAAGACGACCGGTGAAAGAAGCGTTCAGGACTTGATCCTGCACTTCGGGAATCGAAGGAAAGTAAGAGGAGCCGAGCTCAGCCACCTGCTTTTTCCTCCGCTCATTAATTTCCTGCTGCGAAAAAGCCGACGCATTTGCCAGGGAGATAATGAAGAGTGTGATGCAGGCATAGCGCAGAATTCCAGCGACCATACCCAAATAGAATTCGTACTTTCCAAAGACGTCACTGCCGAAAATCTTTTCGCCAATTGCTTTCTTGAGATTTGTAAAAATCAGTTTTATGACCAGCACCACAGCGATGTAAACCATCAAGTTACAAGCCAGCGGCCCAAACAGTCCCTGCTCATAAAGCATTTTTGAGAGAGGTTCATAATATTGCCCGGCAACCACGACAATCAGAAGCCATTGCAACAGGAACAGGATTTCCTGCGACATTCCATGTTTCCGCCCGCGAAAAAACCCGACGACCAGAAGAATAAGCACCACCAGATCAAACCAGCCAAAGGCAAACTGGATGGTCGGGGGGGGCGTGGCAGCCGCCAGTAAATTATTCATAGTTTTTGTTTACTCGTTCCATTCGATACCGTCCAGCTGTTTTAGCGGTTGTTTGCCAGCCAATTGCGAATCGCCGCAGCTTGCGCGTGTTGCGGTTCCAATTCCAGAACTTTCATAAAGTGCATTCGAGCTTTCACCGCGTCATTCAGCTTCTGCGCATAAAGACTTCCCACGAACAAATGCGACCTGGCCTCACCAGGCGCTTGCGCCAACAATTTTTCCAATTCATTTGCCGCATCCTGCGCATAACCAGCCCTATCCAGCGCCAGCGCAAAATTGTAACGAGCATTTACCGAGCCAGAGGAAAGTGCCAACGACAGTTCTGCTTCACTCAAGGCCGCAGGCAAGTTCGCTTTCTCCAACTCAAGCAGCTGTAAATTATAATGCGCTTCGAAAAAGGACCCGTCGGTCTGAATAGCTTTGCGGTAGTTTTCCGCGGCAGCGTCTCCGCGCTTGGCTCGTTGCGCTTCCAGGGCCGCTACGAAGAAGCGGTTGGCTTCAATTCGGTTCCCCGCCGGTGGTCGCGGCGGAGCAATATATTTATAACGTTGCCCAAGCGCTTTCACGGGGCTCACGGCTCCAGCCAGATTCGGCTTCACCGTCTCTGATCGATTGGTCGTCACAGGTGTTACGATTCCCGACGGGCGTGCGCCAGTCAGTTCAGCTTCCAATTGCCTGGCTGTGCTGTCGACTGCCGCGGCGTCAGTGGGATTGGTGGCGAGATACTCGCGATAAAACTTCAGCGCGAATCGACGGTCATTCAAATCGCGGGAGGCGTGGTAAACGATCGCCATATTAAGAATAGCGGGCGCAAAGCCCGGCTTCATCTGCAAGGCCGCCTGGAATGATTTCAACGCATCGTTCGCGCGTCCTTTTTCGAAGGCTACCATTCCGATCGCATTTAACGCTTCCGGCGAGGCTTGCAACTTAAACGCCTGCTCCAGGTTCTTTTTGGCGGAATCCAATTGGGACGTTTTCTCCCGTCCGGTGCCAATCTGTAACGCGCGTCGCAATTGCGCTTCACCGAGTTTAAGACATCCCTCGGGATCGAGCGGTTGCCGCATGGCATAGGTCGTGAGTGCTTCGATGGCTTGTGTCGCATTCCCCTGCTCCAACTGCAAACAGCCCAGATTGAAACGGGCCTCGACGAGATCACGATCAAATTTTAACGCCTGGACATAGGCTTGTGAGGCGCTGCTCGCATCGCCCGTGTTGTGATAAGCCAACCCCAGGCGATTCCACGCGCGGGCCTTTTGCAAATTGTCGGGCAAAGCATTGAGTGCTTCGTTCAATTTGGGAATCGCTTCGGCAAACTTTCCTTCCTGCAATAACCTGTCACCTTCCAGTAACGCTTTCGGCCCGGATGGCGTGCAACCCGCCAGAAAAGCGAGGAGCACGATCCCGAAAAATATTTCGAAAAGTCGTGTGCGCTTTTTCGTCGTCAGCATTGGGCGAGCTAGGTAACATCCGCCGCTCATAGTGTCAAGAAACGCGCAGCTTTCAGTGAAAAAACTCTGTCATATTATTTTAGTTCTGCTCTCCGGACTGGCTGGAACCAATGCCGCAGAGTTGGGCGTTCTTCCCGTTACTAATCACACGACCAGTCGCGTCGTCGTGGTGGAAGATCCAAAGGCGAGCCGGTATTTCCTGCCCCAGGCCGAAGCGCTCCCAAAGATGATCGAACGGGGCCTCAACCATCTCCCGGGCCAAAGTGGTTCCAGGTTCGACTGGAACAAGTTGATTTCCAGTAATGACGTTGTCGGAATCAAAGTCTTCTCCGCACCGGGCAGAACCGTCGGCACCCGCCCTGAAGTGGTGGGAGCGCTCATTGAAAACATGCTCGCGGCTGGAATTTCCCCGAAGCGCATCGTGATCTGGGACAAACGCCTGGCAGACTTATATACAGCGGGCTTCGCTGAAATCGCCTCGCGTCACAATGTGCGGATGGAAGCCGCCACAGCAACGGGCTGGGATGATAAATCATTTTACGAAAACGCGGTTCTCGGGAAACTCACCTGGGGCGACCTGGAGTTTGACCAAAAGGAAGATACGGTCGGCCGCAAATCGTACGTTTCCAAACTGCTGACGAAAGAGATTACCAAGATCATTTCGGTTGCCCCGCTCCTGAATCACAATAGCGCGGGTGTGACGGGTCATCTCTATAATTTGTCGATGGGTAGCGTCGATAATTCGTTCCGCTTCGAATCCTCCGTGCTTCGTCTCTCCTCCTCCGTCCCTGAGATTTATGCGCTGCCGCAGATCGGCGATCGGGTGATTCTCTGCGTCACGGACGGATTGATTTGTCAGTATCAAGGGCAGAACGACACGTTGTTGCATTACGCCACATCGCTCAACCAAATCTGGTTCAGCACCGATCCGGTGGCAGCCGATACTTTGGCGATCAACGAACTGGACGCGCAACGCCGACGCTTCAACGTGCCGGAACAAAAACTAGAAACAGATCTCTACAAGAATGCCACCCTGCTGGAACTCGGGGCTTGTGAATTAAAGAAAATAGCTGTGGAACGGGTTCGATGAAAAAATGGATCAAAGGTTTGGTTGCCGCCGTTATTATCCTTGGCATCGGATGGTATTTCGAGCGTCGCCCCTCGCCTCTGGACCTGCCGGAGGAAATTCGACTGATCCTCTCGGCGCCTGATTCGGTCAAAGCGTCCCGCACTCTTGGATTCATGGCCGATTCCGCGGCAGATTCGCCCAAGGCCTTGCAAGCGTTCTACGAGAAAGAAACAAACTCCGTCGTCGTGCCGCGAGGTGCTGCGGAGCGGGTGGCAGCGATCATCACCCTGGAAGACAGGAAATCGGCTACCCGTTCCAAATGCATCTATAGACCGGGATTTGTAATGACCTTCATCCGCAGCGGCGAAAAAAGCATCGATATCTTCTTCTGTTTTGAATGTGGCGGGATGGTAATGAAGATATCCGGCCAAACTGACCCGCAGGATCTCGGCATGATGACGACGTATCAGGCGGAACTGCTCGCGATCTTTAAGAAACTGTTCCCTGAGGACCCCAAGATTCGGGCACTTTAGCTGAATCTCTTTCCAGAGCCCTGAGAAATTGGTAGAAAGCCCATCAAGTTGCTGATTCTCATATGGTTATCGGTTAAACCGAGGTTCTTCGCTGTTTTCAGTGGAATTGGGAAGCGAGAGAGAATTAATTTTTGGGGATGACGCCTGAGAAGCTATTTCATGAGTTGCTGGGATTAGGAATGAACTGGGAAGTGGTGGAGAGTCGATT
>JAQGOU010000072.1 GCA_028293445.1 Verrucomicrobiales bacterium
TTTGATCGTTCGATTCATTGTGGACCTTCCACTTCTGCTCAAAAGCCGGATACCAGAAGGGCGCGCGATATTCGAAAGGCGACGCATAGCGCACATTGAGCTGAGGAATCTTCAAAGTCGTTTTCTGCGGAATGTTGGTGGTCCAGGGCGTCCACCAACGAACCCCGCATTGCTCCTGCAAAAACCGGTTCACCGCATACGTCGTCCCGCGCGGACGCCCACCCGCCAGCAGAAGCATGTCGCCTTTGACTTTCATCACGATTTCATCGGGACCGAGTTGGTCAAAAGGAACCTCGGGGAAAAACTTTTTCGCAGTGTCGCCAGGCCCCACGATGATCGCGTGCTTCGGAACTTCCTGCTGGTTCGTCTTAGTCTCAAACACCGCGCCTGTGATTTTCTCAAGCGTATGGCTGAGTTCCTCGGCGGCTCTTCTTTCCGACGTGGTGGCGTTTGCCTGGCTGACAATCGAGACATTGGCTTTTCCGTGCGTAGCGATGGAGAGGCTCGCCTTCGCCGGGGGCAAAACAGCGAAGCAAAGAAGAACAATGAAAGCGTAATTCACAATGGTGGTGTTGATTGTGAGTTCCAATACACGGACTTACAACAAATTCATAAAGATCTGATTACCTGCGTGCGCCTGCGAATCAGCTTTCTTGAGCGACCTTTTTGCCTACCATGGGCGGGTATTCCCGCGCCTATGAAATGTTTTTATCGCAGCCTTTTGGTGGTCGCGTTGTTATTGACTATTTCCGCGTCGGCCCAAAACACGTTGGAGCAAATCACCAACGGTTGGCTCGCCCCGGAAGCATTGCGGCGAATCCACGTCACTGGTTCCAGTGCCTCCACGACTTTTGATCCGGCCAGCGGCAATTACCTCCCGGCCAATGCGCACGATGGAAATCGCCAGACGAAATGGGTCGCTGCGGAAACTCCTTCCGTGCAAGCCCCACAATGGCTC
This sequence comes from Verrucomicrobiales bacterium, assembly GCA_028293445.1. Classification (GTDB taxonomy): domain Bacteria; phylum Verrucomicrobiota; class Verrucomicrobiia; order Limisphaerales; family JACDHS01; genus CBHWET01. The sequence continues at coordinate 959 of JAQGOU010000072.1, forward strand.
GAGCTGAAATTCCCAGGGGAACAACAAGTCTCCTCCGTCGCGGTATTCGGTGAACGGATCGGCAACGACGGCATCCTCGACGCGCAAATTCAGATCGCTTCATCCGCAGAGTCATGGCGGACGATCGCCTCGATTACCAACGCCACGTCCGGCGCGTGGTATGAGAGTTTTCCGACAACCAATGCTTCCCGCGTGCGTTTGCTTATCACGCGGTCGAGTGGGCCGAGTCCGCATACGGACGTTTACGAAGTTGAACCTTATGGCCCGCGTCTCACTGCGGCAGAACTTCGTCGACAAATGGAAACAAGGTTGACCGAAGCGCGCGCGGTTCTGCCGCAACTTGTCGCAGAGGGTTCCGGCCTCAATAAGGTCGCCTGGCTGAAAACGTTGCGGGAAACTTCCGACGCGTTGGCCGTTCGTTTTAACAACGCGGAGGCAAGGCTCGCGTCCTGGGAACAGTTGTCGATGCCAGACCAACAAACACTGGCCGACGAAGCCGATTCTGTGTGGGAACAGATGCAGCAGTGGCCTGCGGCTGCAGCGACGTTGCAGAATTTGTTTCGATTACGCGTGGCGATGGTGCAATCGGCGCGAGCCATTTTTAAAACCGCCAGCGACACGACACTCGAACAGCGATCGCCGCATCAGATTGAACTGGCCAATCGCCGCGTGCTTCTGCAATTCGACGAATCCGCAAATTCCTGGAGTGCCTTTTGGAATGGGGCAGGAGATGCCGCGATCTTTCACGCTGCCTTTGATGTCGAAGTGGATGGTAAACATCTGAAACCGGAGACCGTTCAGAACGAAGTCACCGCATTTGAAGATAAATCCGGGAAAGGCAAACAGCTCGCGCAGCGGTGGGGTGGTGAGATTCAAATCGAGAAGTTCCTTCGCGTTTATGATGACGGGGCTGTCACAATTTCCGGGCGAATTAAAAACGCCTGTGGCCGCGCTCTCTCCCTCGGCTCTATTCACCCGCTAATCGTTTCGGCGGAAAACAAAGGCTCGTGGCAGAACAGCGACGTCATGCACCTGCCCGCGGCCGTTTACATCGTCGGTTCGTCGGAATGGCAATGCACACCGGGCCGCACGGTGGCGTTGGGAAAGAATGGTGAACAATCTTATTCCAGCACGCAGGTCCTTAACCTCACCGATGCACAAACACGGCACGGCTTCACCGCCGGTTTTCTGAGTGCGTTCACAGCGCGTCCGGATTTGACCGCACAGTTTCGCGCGGGGCAGGGCGGGCTGTCGCTGTCGGCGCAGCAACAATTTCTCAATCGCCAACTCGATCCCGGTGAATCGATGGACTTCGATCCGCTTTATCTTTGTGCCGCCGACGATGCCTTTGTCGGGTTGGAAAACTACGCGACCGCCACCGCTCACTTTGCCCAGGCGCCTGTGCGCAAGGGAGCCACGGCGCTCTGGTGCAGTTGGTATGGGCATCGCATGACGATCGATGAAGAGCTCGTCCTCGCGAATGCCGCTGTTGCTGGAAAATATCTGCAACCACTTGGCTTCGAAATCATGCAGCTGGATCACGGTTGGCAGGTCGGCGATGTCACAGGCGACTGGACGCCCGACAAGAAAAGTTTCCCGCACGGTTTTAAATGGCTTTCGCAGGAGTTGCAGTCGCGCTACGGACTGAAGCTCGGTGTCTGGATTGCACCGACCGATGTTGCCGAAACGAGCGACACGTTTCGTCAGCATCCCGATTGGATGCTGAAGGATCCTCAAGGCAAACCGCAGGTGAACTGGAAATGGTATTGGAAACCGAATCCCAATTGCTACGAACTCGACGTCTCCAATCCTGACGCCGCGCATGCGATGGAGAATGCCTTTGCGCAATTGAGCGCTGACGGGGTGAGTTATTACAAAATAGATTTCATCGCCTCTTCCGGCGGCGAACAGTTTGTGCAACAGGATCCTAAGATCACGCGCGGTTGGTCCGTACTGCGCAAGGCGATGGAGAGCGTCCGACGCGGTGCCGGCACCAACGCCTTTATTCGTTATTGTCAGCCGCCGCCGCTGTTATCAGCGGGCCTCGCCGATGGCGCTTATGGCGGAGACGATACTTCCGATGCAGGTTTGAACGGCGATATTCACGTGCTGCGGAGCAATGCACGTTCGCTCGCTGCCAGTTATTTTATCAATGACCGGCTGTATCATCGTGAAGTGTGTGACATGAGCGTGCGGATGCAGGCGGACGTCGAGGAAGTACGCCTGCGTCTCGCGTTGATGACGCTCGCCAACTGCAGCATTTCCTTCAGTGACGAATTACAATATCTCCCGCCCTCGCGCCTTCGGATGATGCAATCGTGTCTGCCCACGGGAAATCCGCCGATGAAACCACTCGATCTCTTCGACCGCACCATCCCTTCGATCTGGCAGGTGCACTGCAAAAATGATTCCGGGGAATGGGACATCGTCGGCTTGTTCAACTTTGAAAACGCGCCGGAAACACGGACTGTCGATTTCGCGCAATTGAATCTGCCTCCTGAAGCTGAGGTAGCGACTTTTGAATTTTGGGAACAACGCTTCGGCATCCATCGCACGAACCTGACGGTGACCTTGCCGCCGCAATCCAGCCGGATCTTCGCGCTCCGTTCTGTGCAGAAACATCCGCAAATTGTCGGAACTGATTTACATTTGTTGCAAGGTCAGCACGAACTGAAACAAGTCGCGTGGGATGAAACGAACCTGCGCCTTTCCGGCGAGTGCGAGCGCGCGCCTGGTCTGGAAGGGAAACTCTTTGTCTGTGTTCCCGCCAATTACACCCCGCATTTCGAATTCCCGCTCAACGAAAAGTCCGCGCGCCTGACGCATGTCGCCGGAAACCTCTGGGCCTATGAGATCAATTTCCACAACAAACGCGAGGCTTGGAGCATCCCGTTTGATCGGAAGTAAGGGCGAGTAAGCGCCGGTAGGGCAAAGCTGCCGCTTTGCCGGGGACTTCAGACCATTGAGGGCGTATCCTGCTGAAAATCAACCTCCTGCAAAAACCTTGTACGCGTAAAACCATAATTTTCCACCGTCGGAAACTCCCCTTTGAGATTATTTGCCACTTCCGGACCGTCCGGAGGAGCCCTGTACGCGTAAAACACATTCCGGGACCGTAAAAAGTTGCCCTATACGAATATTGGCCTCGTCCGGACGATCCGGAAGAGGGCTGTACGGAAAAGGTGAGCAAAAATCGCCAGATCGGGACGTTATACGCGCACAAGGCTCCGTTCGGACAAAGGAAAGTTAACGAATATTCGTAAAACCGACTTCCGGACGAGGGAAAATTACGACTTGGCCGTACTTTCCCAATTTCCGACGGTCCGAAATTGGTGTCTACGCGTACAACGCTCTTTCCGGACGTCCGGAATTATGCCTTATAATTATTCCCCAACTTCCCACCGTCCGAAACTATGACTGAGCCGTAAACCGGACTTTCCCACGACAGAAAATTTGGACTTAGCCATCAAGCGGCAACTTTCGATGAAAAAATTTTCGTCTTTGAGCGTATGTCTTCGCAATCTCGTGGTGGCCATTTGTCTGTTGCTTGCTTTTACCCGGCAACTTTCCTCCTTTCCTGATCCTTCCGGCTCCGGCATAAAAATCCCCGGAAAACCTCGGGAGACTCCATAGGGACCCAGGGAAAATAAAAACAATAACAAGCGATCACCGTATTTATCCGCATGAACTCAGAAGAAAACCAAAACTTGGACAACAACGAGCAACCTTCCTCCGCGCCAAACGACCAATTAGCAATGCTCCGTCGTGACACCCGCAAACAGGACACGCGCGTCGCAATCATTCATGACGAATTGAATACACTGAAATGGGTCAGCGCGAAAAAACTCTCTGACCTGTGCGGCTGTCATGTCCGGTCCATCGCCCGCGATATTGCGCACATGAAGGATGATCTTCTTCTGCCGATTGTCGAAGAGGATGGAAAAGGTTATCGCTACGAAGAGCTTGTTAATTTCTTTCCCTTCATTCGCATGACGGAAAAGTTGTTTTTCTCCCTGATGCTCGCGGTGAAATCGGTTGGCGCCTATCGCACCAACACCGAGAAACGATTGCTCAGCCGCACCTTCAATCAGATCTCCACGGCCTTCTGCGAAAAACGGCAATTGGACCCTAAGATAATGGACCGCTGCTTTTCCTTCGGGAATATGCTCACGCCTCGTTTCGATCCGAGCCGGATTGATTTTCTCTGGCGCTGCGCGACCGAAGGCATCCGCCTGAAGATGCGTTACGCCACGCCGGGAAAACCTGTCAGCGAAAGACTCTTTGATGTCTATGAACTCTACCAACTCCGACACGACCTCATTGCCTTCGGTTACGATTGGGAGAACAAAGAAGTGCGGCGCTTCTCGTTGACCCGCATGGTGGAACTTCGCACCACCGGCCAAACGTTCGAGCGTCCGGAAGATTTTGATGCGGAAGATCATCTCGACGGCGCCCTCGACGTGTTTATCGGTCCTCCCGGCACGCCGAAAATGGACATCAAAATTCATTTCACCCAGGAGAAAGCGCACGTCATCCGCGAAAACGACGTCCGCTCCGAAGTCGGCCGCGAGGAGTTGCCGAACGCCGGGTTGATCCTGCACCTGCAACTCACGAGTTTCGTTGACGTCCTCTCCTGGATCGGTGAATTCCGCGGCGAAGCGGTGCCGTTGGAACCGCGAGATCTCGTGGTGCAATGGCGCGCCGACATGGTTAAAGGTCTTGCCAAGGCAGATGCGGTGCTAGCAGGGACGTATCAACCGGGAGTTGCAGTCTAAATCCGATCAGACAATTCTATTCTATGCCTGTAAAGCGATGGAGAAAATCTGAAGTTCGCCTGTTAGGGACGAAACCGGATTCGGTTTTGGCCCGCCAGTTTGGCCGCACCCCTTCAGCGTTAAAAAATCGACGTCAACTCCAGGGCATTCCGTGCTTTCGCGAACCGGGCAAGGCCAATCGATGGTTGCCCAGGGAGGATCGCCTCCTCGGAACCGACGACGATGTCTCGATAGCCCTGGTCTTGGGGCGCCCCCAGGGATCAGTCATCACACGGAGGAAGAGATTGGGAATCCCGCATTATTGGGATCGTCCATGGACAGATAAAGATGACCGTCTCCTGGGAACGCGCAGTGACGCGGAACTCGGTTATCAACTTGGACGTAGTCGGCGGTCCATCAGGGAACGGCGCGAACGGTTTCGCATCCCGCAATGGCACTACGAGAAACGGGATTGGACCATCAAAGAAGAGCGCCAACTCGGAACGATGTCCGATCAGGACCTGGCTCACAAACTGAAGCGAACCCTGAGCGCCGTCGTCACCAAGAGAATGGAATGCGAGGTGCCTGTGTTTCAACACCAATGCCGGAAGTGGGAGAAACCAGAGATCAAGCTTCTGGGCAAAAAGCCGGATGCAGTGGTGGCGAAGATGCTCGGTCGAACGATCGGCGCCATCCGGTTCCAAAGGCGCGAGAGGAAAATCAAAGGGGTCGATGATTTGCTTGTAGCACGTCTGTGGACCCGGGCGGAAGAGCGATTGCTCGGCACCAAATCCGATGTGGCAATTGCCCGGATACTGAAACGCACCAGGGTAGCAGTGCAAGCGCGGCGGTTCATCTTGAAGATCCCGGACGCGGCACCTCTTCATCGGAAGTGGACCAGGGAGGAGGAAAAAGTGCTCGGCACAGCGACGGATAACGAAGTGGCTCGTCTTCTAAAAAGGCGCAATGAGGTCGTCCGCCTCCAACGATTGAAGCTGGGTATTCCGCCGTTTGCCTTTCGTGCATGGCTCCCACATGAAGATAAACTGCTCGGAAAACTTCCAGATCGGGACGTGGCGAAACGACTGGGCCGGACATTGACGTCAGTTCGAGACCGCAGGTACAAACTAAAAATTCCGCGCGTGAAAGATATATAGGTAAGGCAAAAGAAATGTCCGAAATGCCGGAGGCTTAATCCCGGGGCGCTTCACGGCGCAGCTGTGAGGACGGGGTCGGGTGAGATCGGCTATCTATCCGGAACTAATTTCTGGAACCGCTATTTAGGTGGAACCTCAGAACAAGGCCGGTTAATCCTCTCCCTTTCTTCCGCTCTGACCGGAGGAAAGGGAGAGGAGGTTGTGCAATCTAATTACCGAAGACTGATCGCCGAATCATTTCAACTCTGTCTTTTGATAGCTCGTCGCGTTGTGCAATTAAATCGAGTGCGTGCTCAAGCTTTGATCCAATATTCTTATAAAGCGGTTCTTGCCCACGGCTATTAAATGTTTTGTGAAACCAAACCAAGCTGAGATTAAGCAAGGGGTCTGTCTCCGTGGTTAACCATTGGTAATATTCATCTGCCGAGTAGCTATCCAACATCATTTCGTCGTCAGGATTCCAGCCTTGTTGTTCTCGCATTCGAAAAATTATCGATTTCAGCGGATCTTTTTTGTGGGAAGTCGCAACCTTGGCATCAATCGCTTGGTGTAACTCTGGTTTTGAGGTGTAATGCTTAAGACCGACCAACATCCTCGCGTCACAATCTTTGATCTTTGCCTCAATCCAGCTATTCAGCCACTCATCTCCTCTCACGCTGGAATCGACACGTTTGAGGAGATCACAGAGGGTTACTACTTCATTTACTGTTAGTTCCTGCAGGTGCTTTTTAAAAAATGCATCAATTTCCGCAGATATCTCATGTGCTGAGTGCTGGAAATTTCCACGGTAGTGGTTGCGAATCTCTTGTATTCGAAGGGCGATCTTGTTTTTTTTCTCGCGAATATTCAACGTAGCCAAAATCGACTTCACCATGCCGAGATCACACGCACCGTGCTGTAGATAAGTCACAATATAAGGATCAAAATCGGCATCCTCGAAGCGAACTTGTTCAAGCAGGACTGTTTGCCGTGTTTTGGGTTTGTCTTTATCAGTGAATCGAGACATGTCGAATTGATGAATCGTATCAAGGTCGACTTCGTTACCATATTCATGGAAGAAACATGTCAATGCTACGACATTCTTGAGAAACCAAGATTTCACCCTAAAATCCAGCCCATGGGTTAGTGGTTCGAAGTAGCTCAGATTCCAAAAGCTATGCTGGATTACGCGGATGTTGCGTAAATCAAGCGATTGGAAAACATCGTATGCAAATGGGTGCTTTTCACCGCCATAAGATCCAAAAATAAGATTAGCATTTTCAATTATCGAAGGAGCATAGGTGAATTCAGCGTCAACGAGCTTTTCACGAAAACGTCTCAGTTGTTCGAGGTCATCTTTTTCCAAAACATCCTCATTGAAGATTAAGACTATGCGACAATTGTTTTCTGTCTTTAGAACAGATGTGAGGCCGAAGATCTCCGATAATGCAAGTCCCTGTGCTTTTCTTTCGATGTCATCAAAACAGACCAGATAATTACGAATGAGAAGGCTCTCGATGAAAGATGAAGCTTGAGCATAATCCTTCATTTTGGGTGTCATTTTGCCGAATACATAGCCCTTGCGAACCGTGTTAAAGACCTTTTCGATCTTGCCATCGCCCGTAGGTCGAGCCTTTGCGAACACGAGATGCCGTACGTCCTCAGCGCTCTTTGCACCAAACAGCGAAACGTATGAAATTGCAGCCTCTGGAAAATCTCGCTTCTTCTCTATGTAGCGGTTCCATGCATACGTCTTTCCCACGCCCCATTTGCCCTTGATGACGAGCACCTTTTTCTGCGCATGATTGAAGAACTCGTCCAACCTTTGTTTGAATGTAACTGTATCCACGCGCCTATTGAACTGTAGCTACAACAGATTGACAATCTTGCTTAATAAATAGATGACATTATTCGTCACCGTTCCACAA
>JAQGOU010000108.1 GCA_028293445.1 Verrucomicrobiales bacterium
AAACGCTTGGCGGCAATGCAGACGCTCTCCCAATCGTCGACTTTGAAGGATCAGCTTCTCGATGGCTTGTCGCTGGATCCGCAACCTCAAATTCGGCTTTGGGTCGCGCGATTAACAGGGATAAGAACCGGTGATCGGGTCCGTACCCGTGTGCCGAGCAACAGCTATCAAAAGAGTGTAGAAGACTTGGCATCAAAGGGTCTGGGACGACTTGAAACGCTCGCATCAGATCGAGACCCTTCAGTTCGCCTTGCGGTGGCTACCGCTGTTCGGCAAATCGTTTCCAGTTCGCTCACCATCGACACCGATATCAACACCGATGCCCCCGTTGGGAAAGTCCTCGCTGCGTTGATTAAATCATCTGGTGACGCGAAAGACCCGTTGATCCCATTTATGATCTGGATGGCTGGGGAACCGGGCCTCGCGAAGGATCCCAAAGGTGGCTTGAAATGGTTAGCGGAAAACGGTGCCGCAACGATGCCCCTCAGCGGAATCCTAGCCCGCAAATCAATGCGCCGCATCTGCGACACTGGCGAATCTGAAAAGATGGATGCAGCTGCGACGTTTCTCGCTGCCATCGCCGGGACGGAAGAACTCGCCATCGCCGCGCTCGACGGTTTGATCGAAGGGCAAAAAGGCAAACCGCTTCGCCCGACGACTGACACCAAACCGTTACTCGAGAAACTTCTCGCCAGCAGCAATCCACAAATCAAAGAACGTGCGCAACAGCTCGGCACGATTTGGGGCGACGCGGGCGCGATTGAAATTACTTTGAGGACCATCAACGACAGCAACGCGAGCGTCGACGAACGGACGAAAGCGCTTCAATCCGCGAAACAGTTAAAGAACGATTCGGCACGGGAAGCGGTCTTGAAACTGATTGCTCAGGAAAATTCTGAGCCGCTTTTGATCGCTGGCTTACAAACGTTGAGCGCTTTGGGTGGTGACAAATCCGCCGCGGAGATCGTCAAGAATTGGAAACGGTTCACCCCGGCGACTCGTCGGGCGGCTTCAGAAGTTTTGGTTTCGCGCTGGCCGTGGACAGAAGCGTTGCTCAACGCGGTGCAGGATAAATTAATTCAGCCGAATGAAATCTCTGCGGCGCAGATCCGCGCGATTGCCAATTACAAGGACACCAATTTCAATTCGCGCATGGAACAGTTGCTCGGCAAATACCGCGAATCGAGCGCGGACAAACTAAAGCTGATTAAAGAGAAACGGAAAACTGTCCTCAACGGAGATCCGAACATGGAACACGGTCGCGAGATCGCGAAGAAAACCTGTTTCGTTTGCCATAAACTACACGGCGAAGGCGCGGACGTTGGCCCTGACTTGACCGGCGTTGGTCGTTCCACGCTGGATGCGTTGCTTGCAAACGTGATCGATCCGAATCAGATCATCGGCAAAGGATATGAATTGGTAGAGGTGGAATTAAAAGATGGACGCAGTGTAAGTGGTCGCCTGGTGGAAGAGAGTGATACGCAATTGAAACTGATCGCCGCCGGTCCGACGGAAAATGTCGTCGCCAAATCTGATATTGAATCGAAACGAGTGAGTGCACTGTCCGTTATGCCGGAAGGTCTGGAGCAAATGCCTGACAATGACTTTCGCGATTTGGTTTGGTTCATTCTGAGCCCGCCGGAGGAAGGGGCGTTGACTCCGGAGAAGCGGAAGATGCTGCTCGGTAAATAGAGAGTCTAAGGAGCGCTCTTGCTTGCGGAGATCGCTTCCGAGAGCAAGCCGAGCGCTTCTGCGCGTGTGACTGCGCCGACCAATTTGTTTTCCGTGAACGCGTTCACTACTGGAATATTCTGTTGCTCGCTGGCCAGCAAGGTCGGTAACGCATCCTGCAGGCGTTGACTTGGTGTCAGGCATGGCGGTGGCGGGCGCATGACGTCGAAGGCAATCACGATATCGAGCTCTTGTCCGGTGTGGAGATGTTCCTTTAAGTCCTGCAACGCAACCACACCCGTGAGCCGGTTTTCAGAATCAGTAACGGGAAGGAAATTATTCGGGTTCGTCAGAAATCGCGACGCGACCTCGCGCAACGTCGCAGTCTCTTTCAGTGGCGGAATGGGCGCGCGCATAATGTCGCCGATCGTCTGCTCGGTGGCAATGCCAGTGCGGGTTTGTTCTTCGGGAATGGTCAGACCTTTCTTGCGCAATGGCTCGGTATAGATCGACTCCGGATACAAGCGCTTGGAGACGAGCGTCGCCACGACACTGGCCAGCATCAGTGCCGGCATCATCGAATAATTCAGGGAGATTTCAAAAATCATGATCATGGCGAGCAGGGGCGAGCGGGTTGTCGCCGCGAGCGCGCCACACATTCCCACCAGCGCGAACGTTCCCGTGGGCAGATCCACGGCGAAAGGGACATTATGGAGCACCATGCCGAACAACGCGCCCGCGGCCGCACCGAAAAACAAGGTTGGGGTAAACACGCCGCCGACGGCACCTGAACCGACGGTTGCAAGGGTCGCAATCCATTTCGCCAGGAGAACCGCGAACAGAAACTCGAGCGTGAAGTTATTGTCGAGAATCCCATTGATGACAGAATAGCCGTTGCCCCAGACCTGCGGATAAAGTGCCGCAAGTAATCCAACAATCAGCCCCCCCAGCGCCAGTCTTGCGTAGATGGGCAGTTGCAGTTTTTCAAAACCTTCCTCGGTGCGACGAAGCATCTTTAAAAAGAATGCGCCGAGCACACCGCAAATAATGCCGAGTAATAGAAACCAGGGCAGTTGCGTCACCCGCGTGAAATTGAACGTAGGAACGACGTAAGGTTGAATGTTCAAAAAGCTGCGCGAGACGATCGTGGCGATGACGGAGGAAAAGACCACGGGCGCGAACAGGTTCATGGAGAAATTGCCCAGCACGATCTGTGCGGCAAACACGGCACCGGCAATAGGCGCGTTATAGGGCGAAGCGAGACCGGAGGCGGCGCCGCAAGCCACGAGCAGTCGGAGTCGGTAAGGTTGCCATTTAGCGAGTGGGCCCCATTTTGAGGCAAATGTGGCGCTCAGATGGGTGATTGCCCCCTCGCGACCAATGGAACCGCCACTCCCAATCGTGATGAGGGACGAGAGACCTCTAATGATCGCACTCCGGAACGGTAGTCGTCCATCGCCAGCAATGACCACTTCCAGAAAGTTTGTTGATCCCTTTTTTTTGACGAGGTGCAAACCCCAGTGGAGGATCAATCCTGCAGTGAGCCCGCCAATCGTTGGAACCAGGAGGCGTTGCCACCAGGTCAAGAGCTCAGCGATTTTCACCAGATCCACCTGCTCGCCGAAAGTGACCTGACGCCGAAAAACCCCCTTCTGCACCCAATCAATACAGGTGTAGAAGATAAAATTGGTGAAGCCGCCAATCACGCCCACGACTCCGGCCATGAGCAAGTGAAACGTTTCTTCGCTGAAGCGCAGGTGTTCGCGAATCGACAGGGCGCGTTTCCAGTGTCGCTGCAGAAAGTCCTGCGCCACAGGAAAGAACCGCTGAAAAATTTTGGACCACCAGGCCATTTTTATTTTACAACCTGTCTTAACTTAAGGAACGGATCCCCGTTGTTCAATGCTCCATCAGAATGTTTTAACATGCGAAACTGTTTTGAAAAATCCGGTAAATGGCGCATTTTCTACCCGCACAAAATGTCTGAACAAACACCAACGCTCCTTTCCGCCTCGAATATCGAGATCAATTTCGGCCGACAAAACATTCTCGATAAGGCATCCCTGTCGATCCATGAAGGGGATCGGATCGGGATGGTGGGACGAAATGGCTCGGGTAAATCGACGTTCCTGAAGATCCTCGCCGGACTGACACCGCCAGATGCGGGTGAGATCGTCCGCTCGCGCGATCTGACGATTGGATACTTGTCGCAGGACTTCACGCTGGATGAAACGAAAACGGTTTACCAAAACGTTGAAGAAGGTGCCCGCCACATTTTCAACTTGATTGCTGAATATGAGACATTGCCCGGGCATTCGAATCGCGCCGATGATCTAGAGCATCGCATCGCCGCGCTCGACGGTTGGAATTTGGAATACCGGATCAAAGAGGCGTTGTCGCATTTGAACGCGCCGGACGCGGCCAGCATGATCACGAATCTTTCCGGCGGTGAAAAGCGGCGTATTGCCATGGCGAAAGCGTTGGTCGCGCGGCCCGACCTGTTGATTCTGGATGAGCCGACGAACCATCTGGACCCCGAGGCGATTGAATGGGTGATCGAGTTTCTCCTCGGATTCAAAGGCGCGTTTCTTGTGGTGACGCACGATCGCTATTTTCTCGATCGTATCACGACGGGCATGGTCGAGGTGTCGAACGGTAAAATTTATTCCTACGAAGGCAACTATACGGAATATCTGATTTCCAAGGCGGAACGACAATCCGTGGAAGAACGCCAGGAACAGGTGAGGCAGGGTTTTCTACACCGTGAATTAGATTGGGTGCGTCGAGGTCCGAAAGCGCGCACCACAAAATCCAAGAGCCGTTTGGATCGTTTCTTTGAAGTGGCCGCGCAAGGTCCGCCGCCTAAGGAAATGGATGTCGATCTCGTCATTCCGCCTCCTCCGTCGATCGGCAATCGTGTGGTCGACCTGGAAAATGTCGGCATGGAGCTCGGTGGTCGGAAACTTTTTGAGAACGTAAATTTAAAATTCGCCGCCGGGACGAAGGTTGGCATCGCGGGAAAGAACGGCTTGGGAAAAACGACCCTGCTGAAAATTATTATTGGCGCTTTGAAGCCGACCGAAGGCACCGTGAAGATCGGTGAACTGACCCGGTTCAATTACGTCGATCAAAACCGCGTGCAATTGGATCCAGAAAAAACGGTGTATGACGAACTGGGGCAGGGGAGTGAAGTCGTGCAGTTCGGCGATCAGAAGATTTCCGTGCGTTCTTACCTGCGCCGGTTCCTGTTCACAGAAGATCGTATTTCGACCCAGGTGCGGCATTTATCCGGGGGCGAACGCAGTCGTTTATTGCTGGCCCGTATTTTGAAGAACGGCGGAAACTTTATCATTCTCGATGAACCGACGAACGATCTTGATCTCGCCTCGCTCCGGGTCCTCGAGGAAGCCTTGATAGGTTTTGGCGGTTCAATCCTCGTCGTTAGTCATGACCGCTACTTCCTGGATCGTATTTGCAATCACATGATTGTTTTCGAAGGCGATGGGCAGGTCAGCCAGACGCCCGGCAATTACGATTACTATATGGAATTGCGCCGGCGCAAAGCTTCGGCTGAAAAGCGTGAGTCGTCATCTTCCGCTGCAGCAACGGTCCAGAGCACTAAGAGCAAATCGTCCACTCAGCCGCGGAAATTAAAATACAAAGAGCAGATGGAACTGGCCGGAATGGAAGCAACCATTGCGGAAGCGGAGCAAGAGACAACACGGCTGGAAGAGTTGTTCGCCTCGCCGGATTTTTACAAAGTTCATGCGGACCATCCGCAGATTCAGAAGGAGATTGAAACGTCGAAGGCGAAAGTCGCAGCCTTATACGCGCGCTGGGAAGAACTGGCCGCGATCGATGGAACCTCTAAAGATTAACCTGCCAGAGTTTCACACTCTGATCTGCGCCGCCGCTGGCGAGGAGTGTTCCATCAGCAGAAAAGGTCAACGTATTGACTGAGCCTTCATGGCTGGTGAGCGTTTGCTTGAGTTGTCCGGTGAAGACTTCCCAAATCTTGATTGTTTTGTCGTCGCCGGACGTTGCGAGCCAACGGCGGTCAGGCGAGAACGCGCATGCTTTTACATCGCCGCTGTGATCGGAAAACGTCTGGTGCAAAGCGCCCGTCTGCAAGTCCCACACTTTGACATTACGATTGTCTCCACCCGTCGCAAGAAAACGTCCGTCATTGGAAAAAGCCGCTGCGACCACCGTGTTGCCGGGAGACGTAAGCGAGTGCACCAGTTGTCCCGTGTTGATATTCCAAATGTGAATCGTGTCGTCGTGACATTGCACCGCCATCAGTTTGCCGTCCGCGCAAAAGCTAATGGAGCGGATCCAGCTGCTGTGATTCGGAAAAAGCTTCTTCGTGGCCCCGGACAGGGTGTCAATCAGGCGAACCGTTTTACGATCGGATCCACCCGTGGCGAGTAACTCAGTGTCGGGTGAGAGGGCAACCGGAAAGAGGTTGTTCTTCTCTGAACTAAGCGTTTTTTTTTGTTGGCCTGTGGCTGCGTCCCAGAAGATAACCGTGTTATCGGCTGCAACTGCCGCGATGGTTTTGTTGTCGGGCGCAAAGGACAAAGAAATCAAAGGATCAGTCGATCCGCTCAATGTCCGTTTCGGTTCACCGCTCTGAGCATCCCACGTATGAACAGATTTATCTCCACCCGCACTGGCAAGCAACTTGCCGTTCCGCGAGAAAGCGACGGAGTCCACCGTTCCATTGTGACCACGCAAAGTGCCGAGCAACGCCAGTTTGATGTTGTCAGTCTTTTGAGCGGCTGCCGGTGCCGTTTGTGGTGCAGAGGCTTTTGGCGTGGGCGCTGCCGGAGTCGACGCGGGAGGTGCCGGATCTTTGACAGGGTTCTGTTGGGGACTGGAACTGCCACCAAATTTAACAAAAATACAAATCGCGCCGATAATGGCGACCGCCGCGGCGCCGACCACTGCCCAGACCCAGCCCGGCATTCCAGCGCTGGCCTGCTGCGGCATCACGGGAGCCGGACGACTTTGTTGCGGCTGCTGATTCGATTTAAACGTGCTCGCCTGAGAAGGTCTTGCGGTCTGCACG
>JAQGOU010000152.1 GCA_028293445.1 Verrucomicrobiales bacterium
GTCGCCCCTTTGTTTAGTTCGGCTTCTGCCCAGACATGCCCTCCGTGACGGCGAATGATTCGTTCAACCGTCGCCAGTCCAACTCCCGTTCCCTCAAAGTCCTGCACCCGATGGAGTCGTTGGAACACGCCAAACAGCTTATCCGAAAACTTCATATCGAAACCGACGCCGTTGTCCCGGATGAAAATGGTGGTTTGATCATCGACCCGAACGGACTTCACCGTGCCCATTTGGATGACAGCCTTTTCACGACGCCGGGTATACTTCACCGAGTTGGAAATGAGGTTGGCAAATACTTGTTTGATTAAGCCACGATCACACTCGACGACCGGAAGATGTTCCAGTTGCCACTCAATTTTGCGGTCCTGAAGTTCTGGTTGTAGATCGTGAATGACCTCGTCAACCACGGCATCAAGGTTCGTCGGTTCATGCTTGAGTTCCGTCCGTCCGATCCGGGCGAGATTGAGCAGGTCGTCAACGAGTTGGCTCATGTTCCGCGCCCCATCTACCATCCGTTGCAAATAATCATGGGATTCCGGAGTGAGTTGATGGCTGAAATCTTCCTGCAGAATTTCTCCGAATGCCGCGATGTGTCGTAACGGCGCGCGCAAATCGTGAGAAACAGAGTAAGTGAACGCCTCCATCTCCTTAGTGCTGGCGGCTAATTCAGCGGTGCGGCTTTGGACGCGCTCCTCGAGTCCCACGTTGAGCACGCGAATTTCTTCCTCCGCTTTTTGAATCTGCTCCAGCATTTTATTGAACGCGTCGGTGAGTTCACCCAGTTCGTCCGATCCAAATTTCTGGGCGCGGACGCTATAATCCTTGTCCGCTGAAATTTGTTTTGCGGTCTTGGCGAGGTCCAGAATCGGTTGAGTGATCACGCGTTGAAGAATGCGGGACAAGATAAAAGCGAGGACCAGTGAACCGGCGAAAACCATCAAGACGATAAAACTATAGAGCCGGAAGCGGCCGTACATTTCCTCAAGGTCGGATTTAATGGCGATTGTTCCCAGGAACGCATCGTTTTGATTGATCGGCTGTTTTAGAACGAGGAAGCCTTTACTGAAATTAAAACCTTCTCTCTCGGGAACCCAGTGACTCTTAACCCCAGGAGCAGAGCGTGGGTATTGAGCAAAAATCTTTCCGCTTTTGTCGAAGACTGCCGCGGCAACAATGTTCGGTTCCATGTGCAGGGCGGATAAAACATGTTCTTCGTCTTCCGGCACTTCAAATGTAAGTGCTGCCGTGCTGTTTTCACCGATGATCCGAGTAATCGTGGTGAGATGTTGTGTCATCTGCTGACGAAAGGTAACCAGTTCGTAAGCCATGAATGCACCGGAAGCCAGCGCAAGGACGACCGTGCTCGTGAGCACGATGACCAAAGTCACTTTTTGATTGATCGCCCAATTTTGGAAGCGCATCAAGACCCTTTCCCTCCGACAATCCTGGCGAGGCGCAATAGTTTGGAGCTGACCCGTAGCCGGGCCCGTTTGATTGCGCCGACATTGATCTCAAACCGCAACTTACCATTGTCGTGGACAAAACCCAGAACACCGCCGCGCGCGGCAAATCCCTCGATGTCGCTGACAGAAAAAACACCTCGTTCTCCAACCTTCGCCAGAATTTCAGGAAGCCGGTCTCGTTCGGACTGGCTGACGAAGAGAGCGTGACATATCTGAACCTGATCCAGCGTTTTATAGCGGCGCACGGAAAGGGGATGCCCGTTAATCTGATGATCGCGAAATGCCCGATCAATTTCTGTTCCGAACGGATCGTCACCCAGAATCCCGATCACAATAACGGAGTTGGTAGCAGGCAGACTTTCCTGCGGCCACTCGACGAATTGAAGGAAATTATAGATGAATGCAGACTTCAGCTGGTACTCGCTCGCCGCCTGCGCCCATGTTTGCAAACAGGAGAAAAGCAACCACGCCGCCACCACCGCTGTTTTGATGCGGATGACCATCACAAGTACCGGACATATTCGGGAAAGACAGCTCTTCAATACGGGTTTGGTTGCGAATTAGCAAGCGAGAGAAAAGCGCGGCAATTGTTTGTGCAGGATGCGGTTCGGTACGTCGAGTTGTGCTTTATCCGCAACAACTACCGTCGTTTGAAGGCTTTGCGTTCGTAATCACCACGATGATGCTTGCGTGCTGTCGTTTCTACGTCCTTATAAAACGTCTCGTTCTTCTTCGCTTGCGCATGCTCGGTGAGCACGCGGCGGGAAGAGACCAGCACCTTATTCATTGCTCCCGGAACGTAGACGCGATCGCCGCGCATCAGGGCGTCGTAACCGAGCGCCGCCACGTCCTGCGGTGCCATTACTTTATTCTGCTGAAAAGCACGCGATTCGAGCATGTTCGCTTTTGGGAAGAAGTCGGTGTCTGTAGCTCCAGGACAAAGCGCGGTCACAGTTATACCCGTTCCTTCCAATTCCGTCGCGAGTGATTCCGACAATGAAAGCACGAAGGCCTTGGTGGCGTGATATACGGCGAGCAATGGACCGGGTTCAAAGCCGGCGATCGATGCGGTGTTAAGAATCCGGCCGGCGTTGCGATTTAACATTTCCGGAAGAAAAAGTTTCGTCAGACGCAACGTGGCTTCGATATTCACGCGAATCATTGCGATATCGCTCTCCAACGATATCTCCCAGAACTTGCCGCGCTGTCCAAAGCCGGCATTGTTGACCAGAATGTGAATTTCGGCCCCATCGCGCTGCACATTCCGGAAAATATTTTCGGCCGCATCGGGTTGCGTCAGGTCCTGGGGAATGATTCCGACTTCAACGTGATATTCGCGGCTGAAATCTCGCGCGATGTTTTCCAATTCCTCCTTAACTGGTGCAGTTAAGATAAGGCGATGCCCGTGCTTGGCAAACTGGCGTGCCAGTTCGAGACCGATTCCGCTGGAAGCGCCAGTAATTAGAACTGTTTCGATCGTGTTCATGCTCTAAGTTCGTTCGGCTTTCCATCGGTTCAACCCTCACCGTTGGTGAGAAAAAATCCCAATGTTTGCCTGCGCACAAGCGGCGCCCGGATTTAAAGGATGACTTTTCAACGGTAACTTTGTGAAAATGCCTGACGTCTCGCATCTAAACTCATGATAAAACGTTTTCTGCTTGTTGCGCTTGGTTCGGTTTTGTTCCACGGGATGGGCATTGCTGAAGCGGCGGATAAATCTTCGGCTTCCAAACCCAACGTGGTCTTCATTCTGGCCGATGATATTGGTTACGGAGATTTCGGTTGTTACGGCGCGACGAAAGTCAAAACGCCCAACCTCGACCATCTCGCTTCGCAAGGGATCCGTTTTACGGATGCTCATTCTGCGGCAGCGACGTGTACGCCGACTCGTTACGCTTTGATGACAGGTCAATACGCGTTTCGCAATCCGCTTGGCTCACATATCCTGCCGGGAGACGCCCCGCTCAGCATCAAGCCTGGGACTTATACGTTGCCCGCCTGTTTCAAGAAGTGCGGTTACAAAACTGCAGCAATCGGTAAATGGCATCTCGGCCTGGGTCGCGAATCGGCGATGCAGGATTGGAATGGTGAAGTCAAACCTGGGCCACTCGAAATTGGCTTCGATCATTGTTTCCTCCTTCCTGCCACGGGTGATCGGGTTCCTTGTGTGTACCTGCAGGATCATAATGTGCTGAATCTCGATCCGCGCGATCCGATCAAAGTAGATTATGAACATGCCATTGCTGGTCATGCCAACGAGGTCATGGGAATTGGCCGCATTGGATCCATGAGCGGCGGCAAATCGGCCTTATGGAAAGACGATGAAATCGCCAAGACGATCACCGGTCGCGCTCTGAAATTCATTGAAGAAAATAAAGGGACTCCTTTTTTTCTCTACTTCGCCACGCACGACATTCATGTCCCCCGCGTACCGGCAAAACAATTTCGCGGAAGCAGTGGTGCGGGCATTCGTGGGGATGCCATCCAGGAATTTGATTGGTCGGTGGGCGAAATTCTCAAAACTCTCGAGCGACTGAAAATCGCTGAGAACACACTAATTATTGTGACCAGCGACAATGGCGGCATTCTGGATTGGGGCGATACGGCGGAACGCGATGGCAACGAAAAGAGCAACAACGGACATGCCTTCAATGGTCCGTTGCGCGGAACGAAGGGCAGTCCTTATGAAGGAGGCACTCGGGTGCCGTTCATCGCGCGTTGGCCCGGGAAAATTAAGGCAGGATCATCCTCCGATGAATTGATTTGCCTGATCGATATGCTTTCCACAACCTCAACGATCCTCGGGACACCGCTTCCGGACGACGCGGGTCCTGACAGTTTCAATTTCTTGCCGGCTTTGCTCGGCAACAAAACGAAAGCTCCCATTCGTCAAACACTGATCGAGGATAGTCGTCGCAAATCTCTCCGTCAGGGACAGTGGAAATACATCATGGCCAATGGAAAGAACGCCAAGCAAAAAGAAGAGGAAGAACTCTATAACCTCGCAGACGACCTCGGCGAAAAACACAATCTCAGCAAAACAAATCCAGAGAAGGCGAACGAGCTTGCTGCTTTATTACAAAAAGCCATGCAGCAGAGTCGCACTCGGCCGTGATTCATTCTCCCGGTTGGGAGTTGTCGACGATCGATTTAATTTCACCGACAGCCAATTTTGTTTTCAATCGTTGACCTCCGGAAACTTGTTTCACGTCGCGCACCACTTTTCCAGTTTGCGCATCAAAGGTGATGGAATAACCGCGGTCCAGGACTTGCGTCGGGGAAAGGAGACGCAACCGAGTTTCAAACATCGCGCAGCGGTTTTGCTTTTCGAGCAATGAATGCCGAACCGTTTCATGCAACCGTTCCCGCAACTGAGCAAACAATTCCGTGCGTTGACGCAAAAGAGCCGTTGGGCGGACGCGTGAGAGCCGTTCCTGAAGGTTGCGCCAGGCGGTATATTGCTTTTTCCAGTCACGTTTCGCGCAACGAACCAAACTCGTTTGTAGATCATCCAGGCGCTGCAGCTTCTCATTAATGCGCTGGCGCGGATGAGCCCGAGCGAGCCTTTGCTTCCATTGTCTTAGATGACGCTGCTCCCGTTCGAGTCGTTGCTGGACGTTTTGCCGAAACCAATTCGAAACCTCGGAAACAAATTTGTAAGTTGAGAAAACACCTTCCGTAATAACTTCCGCCGCCGCGCTCGGGGTGGCCGCGCGAAAATCGGCAACGAAATCGCTGATCGTGAAATCAATTTCGTGACCGACTGCTGACACGACCGGAACCGTGGAATGAAAGATCGCGCGGGCAACCATCTCTTCATTGAACGCCCACAAATCTTCAAGACTCCCGCCGCCTCGGGTCACTAAAATCAAATCAAGGGTGTTCGCCGGCGAAAATGTGGACCATTTGTTCAATGCCTGAATAGCGCCGGAGATTTCATATGCGGCCCCTTCGCCTTGTACTTTGCAGGGTACAAAAATGATCTGCAAACTTCGATTCCTGCGTTCAATCACGTGCAACACATCGCTAATTGCGGCGCCCGTAGGTGAGGTAACGAGTCCGATCCGGTGTGGAAAACGGGGCAGGGGACGTTTTCGTTCCGTGGCGAAAAGGCCTTCGGCTTTTAGCTTCTGTTTCAGTCGTTCGAAGGCGATTTGCAGTGCGCCCACGCCTTGAATCTCCAGTGCAAGGACGCGTAATTGGTACTGTCCGCGTGGTTCGTAGACCGTAAGTTCGCCTTGAAGAATGACGCGCGCACCATCCTGCAGAAACTCGCGGTTCGGCACGGGTTCACCGCGGAAGAGAACGCAACTGACCTGGGCATTCGCATCTTTCAGCGTGAAGTAAATATGTCCGGAACTTTGTGCGCGCAGGTTGGTTATTTCACCGCTGACCCAGGTCTTGCCAATGTGCCGTTCCAATAATTGGCGGACGCGTGAAGTGAGCTGACTAACGCTCAATATTTCTCGCTCCGGCGCGATATCGCCGAAATCCCATTGTGATTGGACGTTCTTAGCCACGTGATGAGTGAGCCTTCAGGAAAAAAGCCGAAGAGGAAAGAAAAGACTGACTCCTTTAGGCAACGACCTATTGCAACGCATGCTGCACCGGACTGGTCGCAGTTTGGACGAAAGCTGAGGTGCCGAGCTTAGGGTTTGAAAGTGGTGGTTTGACTATGTTCGAGGTAGCGGTCAGCTTGGTCGGCAGCAGTGTCCTCACTACGAGATTTTCAGAGGCATAGGCCTCTTTGGTTGCTACCACTTTTCGATCATCTTTAACGGTCTTGGACTTCGTGACACGAGTTGGCGGAATGAAAACCTTTGTCTTCGGTTTGACCGGGCCGAGTTGGTTGTCGAGGGAACCTTTACCGCCGCCTGTCGCAACGGTTTGCGTGGAAGTGAAGCCGCGCGAAATACCTGTCGCCTGAGCCTTTGCTTCGCCCGTGTCATTCAAGGTGCTGTCCAGAGAACCGCCACCGCCGCCGGTCGCCGTGGTCTGGGTCGACGTGAAACCGCGAGAAACGCCATCAGCGCGCAGAGTAGGAGAGATCGCAGTGATCCCTAAAATCAGGCTGAAACAAAGGCATTTTGCAAACATACTCGCAGGCATTCTGCCGATTGGGTGCGTAAAAGCAACTTCCTTTTGAGGCGAAACAAGATGCCTGTCTAAGAATCCATTCGCGTGATTCTAGTAATCTGATGCGTGTTCTGGATCGATCTTTCTCAAGGCGGTAATAGCTGCGGCGCGAAATTCCGCATTGCCCGATTTGGCGCAATTTAAGAGGACAGGTATCGCAGGCTTCGCTT
>JAQGOU010000188.1 GCA_028293445.1 Verrucomicrobiales bacterium
CGCGAACTGGCATGGCTCGCATCAAACTTCCGTGCCGTCGTACCAAGTGGAGGACGCTATGTGCGCGAACCGGCGATTGCTGATGAGCGTGGCGTAATGTATATCCCGCCGCCAGTTCAGGATCGCTTACCAGCAGCGATCGGTGCCGTGGCCGTGGCGTTTTGCGCAGGAATGATCTGGGGAAAATTCCGTCGCAAAAGCAAACGCGTGTGAATGTGAAAGCGTGAAGCGAACTTTGCTCTGACACAGCATCGAGTGTTTGGAGAACCTCATTCTGCGTGAGGGCCTCCCTGCGAACAGCGTTACAACCGCAAAAAGATGTTCTTCCGATATAAGAATCGTCCGACGAGAAATATCAGGAGCAAGCCAGTCAATGCTGCGAGTAACTCCCCACTTCCTTTGAGCAGGTGCTCGTTGAGGAAACCTTTAACCCCGCCACCGGTGAAGCGCTCCGCCAACTTGCGGAAGTCAATGATGTTCGACGCCATGTAGATCGTGATTGAGTTCATTCCGAGCCACAGAAATGGCTGGCACCATTTCCGATAGTTCCAGACATCAATGATCAAATAAAAGACGCCCAGAAAAATGGCGCTATAACCTCCGGCGACGAGCACGTAAGAGGAAGTCCAGATGCGCTTAATGATGGGAAACTGCAGGTTCCAAATCCAACCGAGACTCACCGCAAGGACGCCAGCGGCGATTAGAAGGATGACCTTCTTGTTGTCGGTCACTGAATTATTTCGCAACAGCAACCCAGCGAACACTCCCAACAAACAGGTGGCAATGGAGGGCAGGGTGCTAAGCAAGCCTTCCGGATCAAATTGATCCCCATAGGCCTTGCCGCCGGGGAGGTAGTGGAAATCAAAATGGTTGGCGACATTCAGTCCTTTTGCGTAGCTGCCGGAAATATATGTCGTGGTTTGATCGTAAAGAGTTCGCACATCAGAAACACCGGTCGTTTTCATGAGCTTCTTCAGACTCCCCGCTTCCAGCGAGATATTGCGGATCGGCACAAACGTCATGATTGCCCAGTAACCGACGAGCAATCCGAGGCAGATAGCGACCATCCCGCGGGTGCGGAAGAAGCAAAAGGTCAATCCCGCTGCCAGATAAGCAATTCCGATTCTCCCCAGCACCCCGACAAACCGGGTGTTTTGCCATTCTCCGCTCAGACCACCGTTATAAATGATACCGAGAACAATCAGGAGCAGTGTGCGCAGGAACATTCGTTTTACGGCCAGGGCACGCCCGCCCTGAGCTACGGTTTTCGTCAGTGAAAACACCAAGGACACACCGACGATGAAAATGAACATCGGGAAGATGAGATCGTAAAACCGAAAGCCTTCCCAATAAACGTGTTGAAACTGCGTAGCCAAAAACGCCGTCAGCGAAAAGCCGCCAGCTTTTGGCGCTGTCTGCATCTGGCTCAGCGCGAAGAAGAGTGAGCCTGCCCCCACGATCCAAAACATGTCGAAGCCGCGCAGAACATCGACTGACATCAATCGTTTCGAGGCGCTTTCGGAGGCGGCGGTTGCCGCTGGCGATTTGGCGGGAGCAATGGTTGTTGTATTCATTTCGTCTTATTCGTTGCGCTTCGCAATTTCAATATTTCCGTAGCATAACGTTTACCCAATTCCCGCTGCGACTTGCCGTCGAAATGGACTTCATCGCCATTATGCATCAGTCCGGTCGAACGAACACAGGCGGTGAAGGGAACGTCTTGTGGAACCCGGGCCAGGGCATCGTTCACCGTTTTTGCAAAAGGGGTTTGCTGTTTTTTGCGGGTATACAGAAACTCGCCGATTTGTCCGACGACAAATGGCAGATTCGGTTCGCCGAGATCAGTGCGGATATCGCCGATCATTTTGACGAGCCGCTCGTGATAGGAATTGGCGTCGGTTTCCAGAATGCTGTCCTGTTCGCCCTGGTGCCACACAATGCCTTTGAGAGTGCCATCGTGCATGGCGGCACGGGCGCGAGCGACGGCGTTGGAATACAAATCGCCGCCGCGTTCCCAGCGTTGGAGTAAAGTGGCGCCGACCGCGCAGGGGACCAGGCCGATATTCGCATTGGTGTTTTGGAGGGCGACGGATTTACCAAAAACCAGCCCCGGACCAAATCCGGCATGCGGCCCTGATCCATGAAGTGGCTCGACTGCCAGATCCCAGTGATTGCTGGCCGTGAAGAGAAGCACGCGTGCGTGCGCCGCCCGGTCCTGACTTTCGATCACACCACGGCCCACCATATTGGACTGCCCCAGGAGGAGGTAAATATGCAGCTTTTCCTTTTCAACCGATGATCTTTCGGCCGCTGCGAATCCCGGCGGCATAATTTCGTGAACGGCACCAATCACTGTGTCTTCGGTACTTTCAGCCAGACGAGTCGGCCAATCGTAGTAAACCATTGAGGTTTCAGTTTCATAAGCATGCTGCTTCCAGACGCGCCGCGAAGGGATGTAACAGGGGACATCATTGGCATATGCGGTTACCCAAAGACGTTCCTGATCGAACTCCTTTTTCAACCGGAGCGAATAATCGCCCACCACTTCACCCGCCAGAAAGACGAAGGCCAGTTCCTTTCCAAAATTCCATGTCTGTAAAATGTAGGGAACCTCTGTCGGCAAGGTTTCTCCGCGATCCAATCTGGCCAGATTTTTCCGGGCATGATAAGCCGTCTGCGGTAACCCTTTTGGCTGCTCATTTACTTTCACCAAAGTTTCCCATTCCTGACGCGTGGGCAATGGAGCCAACGGAAGTTGAATCGATTTGGATCGGCACTCCAGTTTTTCAGATAAGGGAATCATCGCTTGAAGCTCACGGGCCGCCTCTGCAATCGTTCGCCCATATTCTTTGGCCAATGCCAGCTTAGTCTCCGCGTTCGTGTTGCTCATTGACGCTGGATTACATTCGGCACCACAGCCGATGACCGTCATCGCAACGGCCCCGGGAAAGACCCGCTCCATTTCCTCCTGCGCGTGGCCCGCCCAATCGCCGCTGATCTTCATGTTATCTGCGTGCAGGGTCGTGCAGTGACAGGCGTAATTGACCAACACGGCGATGTTCTTCCCCGATTGGCTCATCACTTTCAATACCGGAAGGTCGTGATCCACCGGCCCGTTGGAGACACGACGGTTTACGGCAAATCCCACACTCGTTTTCCCCCAGGAGAGGCGCGCTGGTTTACGATTTTTCAGTGCGGCGAGTGCCACCTTCTCAAGTTTGTCGACAAACTCCCGGGTGTATCGATCGATGTGCGCTTGTTGTGCCGGCGGGATATCTTTACCGAACATGTTGTTGAGATTGCCGGCCAGCTTGGGAGACGAATGCGAGTGCGACACGCAGATCGCGAGTTTGTCCGAGGTAATCCCTTTCCTCTCCAGACGCTTCAACAACGTTTCGCGAACGTGGTTCGGTAAACCGCAATTATCGGCTGAAATCAAAATGGCTGGCCCTTCTGCATCGGTGCCGAAGGCCAATGCTTTCGCAAAGATACGTTGCAGCACTCCAGTCGATTCATTAGTGCGATAATAAAAACCGTTCATCAAAACCGGATAATCCGGCGTGATGTCGATTCTCGCGGCCCCGACAGAATAGAGCCGCCCGTCCTCCGGATCTCGCAGGTCAGGTTTTGCCACCGCCGTTCCGATAAGCAGGTGGCCGCAAAAAATCAGAAGACCGATCCGAAAGAAGGATGATGCTAAGTTCATTTCCAGTGAAAACAGCAATTGACTGCGTTTGTTTGCGAAAATTCAAACTGAATTGAACCCTAATGATGTCGGTAATCGTTCCGGGCTGCGCCAAAGTCTTTTTTTATCGGTGAATTCACATGGGCAGAGCTCTCATCGAGATATCGCTCGTCAATAACGGCAACTCGGCGCTCCACCTTTGTTGATGGAGAAGAGGTGGTCGATAAATTGTCCGCGGAGCCCGTGTCGTTACCTTTTTGCAGCAGTCGAGTCGGCTGCGGGAGCTGGAACGTAAATGATCCGGTTCGGCTGGGTCGGCAGGTAAGCGTTGCGCTGTATAATCTGGGTGCGATCGAATGGTTTGTAATCCTTGATTGATCCCACGTGGGCGATATGAACGGAGTTGCGCAAGATTCCTTTGCCGTTTGCGTTCGAGTCACTGAAATGTCCCTGGCCAGCTCCAACACCGTGGGTGCCAGACAAGTTCGAAGAGAAATATTTGAAGCCAACAATCTTCTTGTTCTCATCCCGCAACCAATCAATGAAGACGACCGCATGCCCACCCGGAGGCGTGGTGCTGTAACTGAGAAAATCTCCCGGACGAGCCTGTTCAAAGTCGGTGATCCCGCTGCCGAGACCGTAGGAAGTAACCGCGCGCACTTCGTTGTCGCCTTTGCCTTCGATATACCAAAACTGCAGCATATTGAAAAGGTCATGGAAGGTCATGCCGTTGAAGTCGTCGGCATCCAAACCTTTTTGGATATTGCGCAGCTTCATGGCGCGGAGAAAAACTTCGAAGGTATAGCCACAACAATAGCTGCAACGTGAAGCGTCGGGATACGCCTTCGCGACGACCATGCCCTTGAACCACATGTCTTGCGTCACGCCGTTGTAGATGTCGTATTCACGCGGATCCCAACCACAATGATAAGGATAGGTGCCGTCGAGCGGATAGGCGGCGATGACTTTCAAGATGTAAGGATTGAGCGATCCATCTGCGTCTTCCGTGATCATCTCTTCGCGGGCGTAAGCTTTGGCGAGTGCTTTATCGACGGGAGAAAAACCGCGTTCATCCACCGGATAAGGTTTGGGCGTGTAGGTATAGCGCTTTGCCGGCGCTTTTGGTTTCGTCGATCCCGTTGCCGCAGTCGCGACTGCCGGGGCTTTATTGGTTGAAGCAGTGGAGACGGCCTTTCCCGGCGGCAACGGACAACAGGCTGGGTCCGAATGTTTGCACCCGGCCAGAACGAGAGAGGCGGCCGCGAGGAAAAGAGCTAAACTTCGAGAGGACGCTTGAATCGATTTCACGGCGCAACACTATCAGAAGGACAAAGACGTCGTCGCGAAAAATTATTGGGGCGATTGCGAGTGGTTGAGAGTTGAAGTGAAGCGTGGAAAAATGGTAGAGGAAGGGCGAGCAACGGGAATATATGATTGGAGACCAAAACGATACCGCACCTGGAAGCGATGAGCGGCAGCCATCATTACCCCATTCTGAATCGCTGGGGGCGAACAAAACATCGGAAAGATGTCCTCACCGTTTCTGTTCGTTCGTCGTAGTAATGAAACGCAAACCAAGATGCTGTTAAACATTGTCATCGCTGTTGTTGTTCTTATCGCCGTTTTTCTCGTGATTGTGGCCATGCGGCCTGCTGACTTTCGCGTGACCCGTAACGCCACCATCTCGGCTCCACCCGCCGCAATCTTTGCGCACGTGAATGATCTCCACAATTGGGAGAACTGGTCCCCGTGGGCAAAATTGGATCCGGCGGTGAAAAACTCGTTTGAAGGTCCAGCGAGCGGAACGGGGTCCATCTTCAGTTGGTCGGGGAATAACCAGGTGGGCGAGGGGCGCATGACGATCATCGAGAGTCGGCCCTATGAGTTGGTTAAAATCAAATTGGATTTCTTTAAGCCGTTCGCTGCCTCCAATACCGCTGAGTTCACTTTTAAACCCGAAGGGAATCAAACGCTCGTGACCTGGAGCATGTACGGGAAAAATGGCTTCATGAGTAAGGCTGTCGGTTTGTTTATGAATTGTGAGAAGATGCTGGGCGGCTTTTTTGAAAAAGGCCTGGCACAACTCGCGTCGGTTTCAGAAGCATCAATTAAAAAATAGAAGATTAAAAATTATGGCAACGAACACATCACCAGAGGCGGGTGCAGTCGGGGAACGCAAGTCGTTCTGTCGTTTCATTCCTGTCATCGCACGAGTTCTGCTCGGACTCTTGTTTTTCATCACGGGACTTAACGGGTTTCTAAACTTTATTCCACAGCCCAAGGACCCCATGTCCGAAGGGGCAATGGCATTAATGGGAGGATTTATGAAATCTGGTTACATGCTTCCATTGATTATGGGAACGCAGTTGATTTCCGGGGTGTTGCTGTTGGTGAATCGTTTTGTGCCGCTGGCTTTGGCCCTGCTCGCGCCAGTGGTGGTAAACATTCTGGCATTCCACATCTTCCTTGCGCCGTCAGGACTGGTGATCGCCATTGTGGTGATGGCTTTGGAACTCTATCTGGCCTGGTCTTATCGGACGGCGTATCGACCGATGCTCGCCATGCGCGCAACGCCGGGTTGCAAATAAATTGGTTCCAGACGCAGCGGTGAAAATTGAAAAATGAATTGTCCTGAAGCGCCTCGCTCGTTCGTCGTAACAGTGAACTGACACAAATCGTCACAAACAAACTAATCAAAATGAATACAACGACATCCGATTACATGCTGCTCTTTCGCGGCACCAACTGGGACAAAGACCTTTCTCCCGAAGAAATCCAGAAGGTCATGTCCGAGTGGATGGCCTGGTTTGAACGCCTGACGCAACAAGGCAAGGCGAAGTCCGGTCACCCATTGTTGAACGAAGGGAAAATTGTTTCGGGCAAGAAACGCACCGTGGCCGATGGTCCCTTCGCGGAATCGAAGGAAGCCATTGGAGGTTACTTTTACCTCCAGGTTTCCGGCATGGATGAAGCGATCGAAATCGCCAAGTTATGCCCGGGGTTGGATTACGGTCTCGAAGTGGAAGTTCGACCGGTGGCAGCCATCTGCGGAGCCCGTCAACGTCTCGAGGCGTTGAAGAGTGAACAGCCGGTCGCCGCGATCGCCTGAGCACGTGAGCGAGAGCCAACATCCAGATACTCCAACGCCAGCCGCCTCCGGGGAAATCACCCGGTTGGCGGAGCATCTCTTTCGTCATGAAGCGGGCAAGCTCGTGTCGGTCCTGACCGGTCTCTTCGGAATGGATCGATTGCAGTTGGCGGAAGACGTCGTGCAGGAATCGTTGGTGCGCGCGTTGCAGACCTGGCCTTATTACGGCATCCCCAAAAATCCGGCGGCGTGGCTGACGCAAACCGCCAAACATCTCACCCTCGATTTGCTCCGGCGCGAGAAAGTGTTTCGCGAGAAGGAACCGGCGATCATCGCGTTTGTTGAAGAATGGTCTGAGGGCGGAGACGCTGATGAGCCAGCTTTTGACGGAGAGATCAAAGATGATCGGTTGCGCCTGATGTTTGCCTGCTGCCACCCGTCAATTCCACAAGAGGCACAAACGGCCCTCGCACTGAAGACGCTCTGCGGTTTCAGTCCGGCGGAAATAGCCAAAGCGTTTCTCACCAGCGAAGCAGCGATTGCCAAGCGATTGACGCGAGCGCGGCAGAGAATCCGTGAGCTGCAGATTCCGTTTGAGATTCCATCCGGCACTGAATTGTCAGTCCGACTCGAGAGCGTATTGCAGACGCTCTACCTGCTTTTCAATGAAGGCTACAAGGCTTCGAGCGGTGACACCTTGGTTCGAGAGGATCTTTGCAACGAAGCAATTCGCCTGGTGACTTTATTGGTCGGTCATCCGACGGGCAATCAACCGCAAGCTCATGCTCTCGCCGCGGTGATGTTCATGAACGGCGCGCGCCTGCGTTCGCGAACGGATATCGAAGGGAATATTCTTCGCCTCGGGGAACAGGATCGTTCGACATGGAACCGGGGAATGATTGCACGCGGCATGTTGCATCTCGCGAAATCTGCGGGAGGCGGTGAACTCACCGCGTACCATTTGCAGGCCGGCATCGCGGCGTGTCACTGCGCCGCCACTGATTACCCATCTACCGATTGGCAAAAAATTCTTTCCTTATACGATCGCCTCGTGGCACTCGACGACTCGCCTGTGATCGCGCTCAATCGCGCGGTCGCCATCGCCCAGGTGCATGGTGCCGCCGCCGGCATCAAAGCGGTTTCTGCGATTCGGGATAAAGGCTCGTTGGATGAGTATTATTTGCTCTACGCCGTTCTCGCCGAATTCGAAGTCGACCTGAACAATTTCCAAACCGCCGCTACCTATCTGCGGAAAGCGATTAAACATACCGAGATTAAGTCGGAGCAATCGTTGCTCTCGAATCGGCTCCGCGCTTGTGAGGAAGCGCAGCTGTTGAAGCGGAACTGAGATGGAGTTGGCGTTCGGACCGCGAGTCTGTGACGCCTGTGACCCACAGTCCGGTGTTCTCTGAAACGGGCGGCCCGCAATGTTCGGGATCTTTGAGGGGCACCTCGAACGGTCAGCGGGAAATCCTTTCCTCCCTGTGTTGGGCCGAATTTCTGCGAAAAGAATTTGCCGAAGCACGCTGTTGGACCGATTTCCCGAAAAGAAAAGTTAACAAAGCATGCTGTTGGACTGATTTCCTGGAAAGAAAAGTTAACGAAGCATGCTGTTGGACTGATTTCCCGGAAAGAAAAGTTAACAAAGCATGCTGTTGGACCGATTTCCCGGAAAGAAAAGTTAACGAAGCATGCTGTTGGACTGATTTCCCGGAAAGAAAAGTTAACGAACATGCTGTTGGATCGATTTCCCGGAAAAGAAAGTTAACGAAACATGCTGTTGGATCGATTTCCCGGAAAAGAAAGTTAACGAAACATGCTGTTGGACCAGTTTCCCGGAAAAGAAAGTTAACGAAGCATGCTGTTGGACCAGTTTCCCGGAAAGAAAAGTTAACGAAACATGCTGTTGGACTGATTTCCCGGAAGAGAAAGTTAACGAGTTTCCGGGTTTCCGGAGTTTTTCGGTGGAAAATGACGGGGGATTGACGTGTTTTTCGGATTTTCTGCGATGAAACGAGGTGAAGATCTGGAATTTTGGAGAATTGGGGTGTGGGTGTGACGGACATTGAAGGGGAAATAGTAATTTGGGGCAACTTGCGAGCGGAGGATTGTCAGGAATGGGCACATGGCTGTGTTGGAGGCCACCGCCATTTGGTTAAAAGAGGCGAAGCCGGCGGAGTGCGCCCACCTCGGGCGCAGCAATGTTAGATTGGAAGTCCTGATTCTCCTGCTGGAATTTTAGAGTGCGATCTGTAAACTTCCCTCACCACACATGAAATGTATTCGCTCGCTCATCTGTTTAATCGTCGTCACGGCATTTGCCACCGCGCGCGCCGAAGTCGCGCCCCAGTTGGAGTTGCACCACGGTGAGCGCATTGCGTTCGTCGGCAATTCGCTCGGTGAACGCATGAGTTTATATGGCAACTTCGAAGCGCTGTTGCATTCCCGCTTTCCCAACGATGAATTGGTGGTGCGGAATTTTTGCCGGCCTGCCGACGAAGTCGGTTTTCGCCAACGGCCCAATGATTACTCCAAGCTGGATGATCCGTTGCAAACCTTTGGGCCCGAAACGTTCTTCTGCTTCTTCGGTTTCAACGAATCATTTGCAGGAGCCGGGGGCGTCGAGAAGTTCAAATCCGAATATGATGCTTTGCTGACTGAATACGCGAAGCACTATGTGACGAATGGGCACGCGAAATTCGTTTTGGTTTCGCCGATCGCTTTTGAAAGCACGGGCAATCTCTTGCAGTCGGATGGCAAAAAAGAGAACGAGCATCTTAAACTTTATACGGAGGCGATTCGTTCTGTAGCGGAGAAACGCAAGCTGCCTTTCGTTGATCTCTTCACGCCGACGTTGCCTCTCTTCGCGGAAAAGCCTAAAGCCCAGTTTACCCTCAATGGTTGTCATCTGAACGAAGCGGGTGATCGCAAAGTGGGTGAAGCGCTCGACCTCGCGCTGTTCGGGAAAAAGAATCCGGCGAAAGTAGGTTCGAAATCTTTCGAGAAATTGCGCGCCGCCGTGAACGACAAAGCATGGGTGCACGAACAGGATTATCGCATGGTCAACGGCTGGTATGTTTACGGCGGACGCCGCGATCCTTACGACCTCGAAACGTTTCCGGAAGAGTACAAAAAGATCCGGCAAATGATGGCCGTGCGTGATCGTTACGTCTGGGACATTGCCCAGAAGAAAACCGTTCCACCCAAACCGGATGATTCCAGCACGTTGACTTTAACCGTGCCGAAGACTGCTTTCGGCACCAAGAAATATTCCGAGCCCTCGGAGTTGCGTTTCCTGAGCGGGAAAGAATCGGTGAAGGCGATGACGCCCGCGCCCGGATTCAGTGTCAGCTTATTCGCTTCGGAAGAGAAATTTCCTGAACTCGCCAAGCCGGTGCAAATGGCGTTCGACAACAAAGGACGGCTTTGGGTCGCGTGCATGCCAACCTATCCACAATGGAAGCCAGGCGATCCGCGCCCGAAGGACCGGCTTCTTATTTTCGAAGACACCGACGGCGACGGCCAGGCCGATAAATGCAAAGTGTTCTATGATCAATTGCAGTGCCCGACTGGTTTTGAATTTTGGAATGGCGGCGTTCTGGTGATCAGCCAGCCGCGTTTACTGTTTCTGAAAGACACCGATGGCGATGACAAAGCTGATCGCGTGGAGGAATTCATGGATGGCTGGGCAACGGATGACACGCATCACACGATGGGCGCTTTCGAATGGTCGCACGGCGGATTGTTGCACGGGCTCGAAGGAGTCTCGATGTCCACCACGCTGGAAACCCCGTCGGGCGCGTTTCGCAATCACAACACGCCGGGAGCCTACGTGGTGGATCCGCGCACGTTGAAAGTGCGGCATTTTGTCACGCCCGGTTACGGCAACCCATGGTGTTACGTATTCGATTGGTGGGGGCAGGGGATTGTCGGTGACGGCACGACGGCGCAGCAGCATTGGGATTCACCACTATCCGGGGAACAGATTGGTGCGCGACGAGGACTCAACACGGTCTTCGACAACCAGGGGATGAGACCGTGCATCGGCAGCGAATTTCTTTACAGCCGACATTTTCCGGATGATGTGCAAGGCCAGTTTCTTTACGCCTGCGTCATCAACATGAATGGCTTGCCGCGTTTTACCGTGAATAATGATGGTTCCGGATTTAGCGGGAAACGCATTGCGGATTTGCTCACCTCCAGCGATCGCAATTTTCGTCCGGCTGATCCACAGATTGGCCCTGATGGCGCGCTGTGGTTTGCCGATTGGCACAATCCATTGATCGGTCACATGCAGTATTCGCAGCGCGATCCGAATCGGGATCATACACGCGGGAGAATTTTCAGGCTGACTGCGAATGGGCGTCCGCTGCTGAAACCAGTAATCCAATTCGGTAAGTCCGTTTCGACGCTGCTTGACCAGTTGAAGGAATACGAACCGCGCACGCGTTATCGTGCCCGGCGCGAATTGCGCGATCGTCCCACCGTGGAGGTTGTGGCTGCCATCGACAAATGGATCAGCCGATTGGATGTGAACGATACTAATTACGATCATCACCTGACCGAAGCGCTTTACGTGGAGCAAGGGCATCACGCCGTGCAAGGGGATTTGCTGGCCAAAGTTCTTCGTGCCAAAACTCCGGAAGCGCGCGCCGCGGCGACGCACGTGGTTGCGGATGAAATCGCTTACCTCCCGAACGCACTGACGTTGCTGCGCCCGCAGGTTAAGGATGAGCATCCGCGCGTCCGCCTCGAAGCTGTTCGGGCTTTGAGCTTTTTCCATTCGCCGGAAGCCGTGGAAGTCGCACTGGAAGCAGCGAAGCAGCCGCTGGATTATTCGCTCGAATACACGTTGCAGCACACGATCAATGCGCTGGAATCCGTTTGGAAAGAGAGTTTCAAACGCTTCGAAATCGCTCGCAACAATCCTGAAGGTCTTGATTGGCTGACCGCTTACGTCACGGGCCGACCCAAGCTCGGCCCGGCACAGGAGAAGTTTCAATCGCTGCTCACCTCAGACATTAAACCCGAGGCACGGCGAAAATCCATCAGTGTCCTGGCGGCGGCGCGCGGAAAGGCTGACGAAGGAAAGCAAATCTTCGAACGCATTTGCGTGGCCTGTCACCAGGTGAAAGACAAAGGGGCGACCTTTGGTCCGGAGTTAACGCAGGTGGCTGGGCGGCTCAATCGCGAAGATCTTATCGAATCGATCTTTTATCCCAATGCAAAGATCGATCCGCGTTGGCTGACCACGAACATCACCACGAAAGATGGGCAGGAATTAACCGGCGTCGTTGCCTCGGAAGACGATTTGTCGCTGGTCTTGAAACTGGGTGCCGACCAGGTGCAGACGATCAAGAAAAGCAACATTCAAAAGCGGCAACAGTTGAACACTTCCAGCATGCCGGAGGGGTTGGCCGCATCCATGTCGGCGCAGGATTTTGTCGACCTGGTGGAGTATTTGAACGGGCTGAAGTAAGCACTATTCTTTCGGTGGCTTTGCGCCGTCGTTGGCCTCTCGCAAGGTGAGGCCGGGATGCAGACCGTCACGCATTCTCTTGGGAATAGCGATGCGCTGGGAAAGATAAATGCCGGAATTGCCGCTGAAGAAATAGGCGATGAAACAGGCCGTCGCAAAGTAGACACCGTGATGCGCGCCAAAAAGTTCGATCCCCATGATCGTGCAGGCGAGGGGAGTGTTGGTCGCACCGGCGAAAACGGCTATGAAGCCGAGTGCCGCGAACAGATCGACTGGTGCGTTCAAGATCCAGGCGAGGGTGTTGCCGAGTGTTGCGCCGATGAAAAAGAGCGGCGTTACTTCGCCCCCTTTGAAACCGCTGCTCAAGGTGACAACGGTAAATAGAATCTTCCACCACCAACTCCACCCATGTGCGCCGTCGGGATGAAACGCGGAGAGGATTGTCACCATGCCTTCGTGCGGTGCGGTCAGGCCAAGCCCTAGATAATCTTTCGCGCCAAGTGCGAACACCAGGCCGATGACAATGCAGCCGCCGATCACGGGACGGAGCGGCGCGAATGGAATGAATTTTTTAAAGACCGTTTGCAATCCATGCGCGAGCTCTGAAAACAGCAGGCTTGTCAAACCGAAGGCGATTCCGACTACCACCACCTTGCCGAGCAACAACGGATTGATGTGCAGCAGTGATGCGGTCGCGTCGGTGTCGAGGAACGCAATATGATACACCGCGTGTTTGATTCCCCAGGCCGAACAGGTCAGGTCGCCGACGACGCTGGCAACCAGAACAGGAATCAGCGCGCCGTATTCAATGCGGCCGATCGCGAGAACTTCCATGGCGAAGATCGCGCCGGTCAACGGGGTTCCGAACACCGAGCCGAAGCCTGCCGCCACGCCGGACATCAGCACCACGCGCGTCGTCGCCGGTTCGAGACGGAGGAAGCGCGCGAAAGCGCTGGCGATCGAACCACCCATTTGCAGCGCTGTTCCTTCTCGTCCTGCGGAACCGCCAAAGAGATGAGTGACCAATGTTCCAAACAATACCAGTGGCGCCATGCGTGAAGGGACGCCGCCGCCCGGTTCATGGATTTGATCAATGATAAGGTTGGTTCCGCCTTCGACGGAGCGTCCGATCCAATGGTAAACCAACCCGACGAGCAACCCCGCGACAGGTAATAAGAAGAGCAGCCACTCATGCTGCCAACGCAGGTGCGTGACGAGGTCGAGACTCCAGAGAAAAAAGGCGCTCGCCGAACCGGCAAAGATCGCCGGAGGAACAATCAACACCGACCAGCGGAGCAGTTGCACCAGGGTTTGGACGTGACCAGATGCGTTGAAGAAATGTTTCATCTCGTCGGGCTAGGCCCAGCTTGCAAAGCTGCGCGACGAAAGCCAAGCCGGTTATTTCTTCGATTTGTTGAGCGCTTCCGTGAACCAGTCATTCGCCTTTGGCGCAGCGGGCGCAGGACGCGGAGCCATGGGACGACTCGGCGCAGGACCGCGATTGCCACCGGCGTTACCACTCGTGCCGCCGATTTCCGGATTTGCTTTCATCGAGAGCGCGATGCGTTTACGCGGTAGATCCACTTCCGTGACGGTGACCATCACCTTTTGCGCAACCTTCACCACCTCAGCGGCGTTCTTCACAAAGCGATCGGCCAATTGGCTCACGTGCACGAGTCCATCCTGATGGACGCCAATGTCCACGAACGCACCGAAGGCGGTGACATTTGTGACAATGCCGGGAAGCTTCATGCCTGGCTTGAGATCTTCCATCTTCTCGACGCCATCCTGAAAACTGAACGCTTCAAATTTCTCGCGCGGATCACGTCCCGGCTTGGCCAGCTCTGCGACGATGTCGGTCAAGGTCGGGAGTCCGACTTGTTCGGTAACATACTTCGGGAGATTTATTTTCTGGCGCAACACTGGATCGCGCAGGAGATCTTTGACGGAGCAACTCAGGTCGTGCGCCATCGTATCGACAAGCGGATAACGCTCCGGATGAACGGCGCTGGAGTCGAGCGGATGTTCGGCGTCGCGGATGCGCAGGAAGCCGGCGGCTTGCTCGAACGCTTTGGGTCCCAGGCGCGGAACACTGCGCAAGTCGGCGCGGGAACGGAATGGCCCGTTCTGATTGCGATGGGCGATAATATTTGCGGCCAGACCGGGTCCCAGGCCGGAAACGTAAGCGAGAAGTTGCTCGCTCGCCGTGTTGAGTTCCACGCCGACGCCATTGACGCAACTCGTCACCACGTCATCGAGACTGCGCTTCAGCGCAAAGGGATCCACATCATGTTGGTATTGGCCGACGCCGATTGACTTCGGGTCGAGCTTCACCAGTTCTGCGAGGGGATCCATAAGTCGACGACCAATCGAAACAGCGCCGCGGACGGTCAGGTCGTGGTCCGGAAATTCATTCCGTGCGACTTCCGAGGCCGAGTAAATGGAAGCGCCGCTTTCGTTCACCATCACAATGGTAATCGCCGCGGGCAAACCAATCTTGCGCACGAACGTTTCCGTCTCGCGTCCGGCGGTGCCGTTGCCGATGGCGATCGCTTCGATCTGGAATTTTGTGCAGAACGCTTTGATTGTCGTCGCGGCTTCCTGCACGCGAGCGTCGGATTGCGACGGATACACCACATCGTGATGCAGCAGTTTCCCCTGGCGATTCAGGCAAACCACTTTGCAGCCGGTGCGAAAGCCGGGATCAATCGCGAGGACGTTCTTTTGTCCGAGCGGCGAAGCAAGAAGGAGTTCGCGAATATTGTCGGCGAACACGCGAATAGCTTCTTCATCGGCGCGCTTCTTGGAATCCATGCGCGCTTCGGCTTCGATCGAAATGCCGATCAAACGTTTCAAAGAATCCTGCACGGCGAGACGAACTTGTTCGGCGGCGGGACCTTTGCCGGTGACGAAGATTGATTCGAGAAGGTTGAGTGAATCCTCTTCGGGCGGATGAATCCGGAGCATCAAGAAGTTCTCGGTTTCACCCCGACGAATCGCGAGCATGCGATGACTGGGAATGGAAGAGAGCGGCTCACTCCAGTCAAAGTAATCTTTGTACTTTACTGCTTCCTCTTTTTTATCGGACATGACCTTGGAACGAACGATGGCGTTGCGCTGATAGAGTTCGCGCATGCGGGCGCGGGCCATCGGATCTTCGCTCACGAACTCCGCGATGATGTCGCGTGCGCCGGCGAGCGCGTGCGTAGTGTCAGGCACGCCTTTCTCCACGTTCACGAATGTCTTCGCTTCAACGAGCGGATCGACAGAGCTTTGGCCTT
This sequence comes from Verrucomicrobiales bacterium, assembly GCA_028293445.1. Lineage (GTDB taxonomy): Bacteria > Verrucomicrobiota > Verrucomicrobiia > Limisphaerales > JACDHS01 > CBHWET01. The sequence goes on from JAQGOU010000188.1 coordinate 15,534, forward strand.
TGTAGATCAGGTCCGCGAGCGGTTCGAGTCCCTGTTCGCGAGCGATGATGGCGCGCGTGCGGCGCTTCGGACGGTAGGGGAGATAAATATCTTCCAGCGCGTTCAGCGTTTCCGCCTTGGCGATGGCGCTCTTCAATTCATCCGTGAGAAGCGAGCGTTCCTGCAACGATTGCAGAATACTTTCGCGACGTTGATCGAGGCTGATCAGTTCGGCGAGTCGATCGCGGATACCAGTGATCGCCACTTCGTCGAGGGTGCCGGTGGCTTCTTTGCGATAACGGGCGATGAAAGGAACCGTGCCGCCTTCGGCCAGAAGTTTACCGGTGGCGATGACCTGACGTGGCTGGATGTTCAGCTCGCGAGCGATCCTGGAGACGTGCGTTTCGTTCATTTCAAAAAGTGGAGGATTGAAATAAGCCATGCCGAGTGCGAAGTAAATTTCAAAGCCCCTGAAAAATATAAAAATAACGTTGAGAACGGGCTTTCTCGCAAAAGTCGTGGTATGAGTATGTTGTGGAAGGGAAACCTTCTCAATTGTGCGCAAGGCGTGGTTTTCTTTTCAAAAAAACTTCCGCAGGGCCGGAAAATTTGCATGATTGCCCGCGGTTAATTTTAATGAGCGCCCAAACTACCCCGACCATCCTGGTCGTCGAAGATAATCCGGAAGATGCCGCGCACCTGCACCTCACATTGCATGATGTGGCTGATCTTAATATCCATACGATTTCAGATTGCACGGCTGCTTTGGCTTATCTCAGCCAGACCGAGCCTTATGACGATCGGCGTGAGTTTCCGTTTCCCCGACTCGTCGTTCTCGACATGCATTTGCCCGGGCACAGCGGACCGCGCATTCTCAGCTGGTTAAAAGAGAATGACCCGTCTACCCCGACCCTTGTGGTGATTCTAAGCAAATCGAGCAAAATCAAAATCCTCGGCCAGATTGTCGAACGTCAGGGCAACCTCACCATTTGTTTCGCCCCGTTTGTTCCGGAAGACACAAACGAGATGGCCAAATCGATCATTGGTCTCTTTGAACTATGGCGGGGGAAACCGGTGAAGCACTCTGGGTCGCACAAGTAACTTCCGATCGAATATCGATTCTACTGGTTCCTCAACTCTGTTCTGCCTGATGTTCAGCGGGTTAAAACGGGTACAACACCGGTGTACCCACTTTTCTGACGATGGGAAAAGGAGGTACACCGCATCATACCCATAAAATTCGCGACCGGAAACTCCGGTACAACGGCCATTCTCTATTTTCCCGTCAAAAAAAGTTGGGTACAACGCGTTGTACCGTGTTTTCCGATGACCGGAAAAGAGGGTACAACGGTGGTGTACCTTCTTTCCGCGACAAAAAGTCGGGTAAAACGCACTTTGCGGAAGAATTTCTCCGAGAAAAGGAGGTACAACAGCGTTGTACCCTGTTTGGACGCGACCGGGAAACAGGGTACAACGCGGTGTACCCACTTTTTTTTCGCAACTTTTAGAGTTTTTCGCGGTGTACCCTAATTTCCGGTGACAGAA
>JAQGOU010000220.1 GCA_028293445.1 Verrucomicrobiales bacterium
CCAATAAACCCTCGCCAAAAAAGCCGTTGAAAATTGTGCTGGTGGAAGATCAGCCGGAGATTCGCGCGAGTTGGATGCGTCTCATCGGAACATTTCCTGATTTTTCCTGCGTGGGAACATGCACGTCGGCGGAAGAAGCCTTACGCACTATTCCCACGCTCAATCCCGACGTGGTGCTGATGGATGTCTTTCTACCGCGAATGTCCGGCATTGAATGCACAGCGCGGCTCAAGGTTCTTTTACCGCAGGTTCATATCGTCATGCTGACTGCGGCGGATGATGACGAAATGGTTTTTCTGGCGTTGGAGGCGGGTGCGGATGGTTATTTACTCAAGCAAACGAAGCCGGCTGATTTGCGCGACGCCCTGTTGGAGGTCCTGAGCGGCGGCGCACCGATGACCAGTGAGATTGCGCGGCGGGTTGTGCACTATTTCCGCGACCGCGCCAAGGTACGCGACACCATTGTTCATCTGGCTCCGCGGGAAAAAGAAATTCTGTCGCTGCTGTCAAAGGGTTACGCCAACAAGGAGATCGCGGACGGATTATCGCTCAGCGTTGAAACCGTGCGCAGCTACTTGAAGAGCATTTACGAAAAGATGCAGGTGCATTCCAGATCCGAAGCAGTCGCCCGCTATATGAGTTCTGAAAAAACCTAGGAAGGTTTTTTCACCGGATCGTCTTTCGTTCTTTCCCCCAGATACCCCCCATTCGGGGGTATCCGTTCCACCGACTTGCGGGGATACCTCTCGCGCCGCCGCTTTGTTACAAACATGGCATCACACAAACTTTCGGGCCGTGACGGTTCACGACACGAGGATTTGTGCCAAAACGAACATGAACACAAAAACACAAACGTATCTAAAAAGCTCGGCGCTGATTTGCAGCGCCCTCGCTCTCGCATCGACGGCGCACGCCAGTACCGACTACGGTCCAGCCATTTGGAATCCACCGTGCAATGCGAATTATTACACGACGGGCAGCGGTCATAAATTCCACGTGGTTCACGACATCGAAGGTTATTACCTGACGACTATTTCCATGTTCAAAGGCTGCGGCTACACGGCGGCAAGTGTTCATTATCTGGTCAATGGCAAACAAGACGCTTCCTCTGACGCGCCAGCCGGTGAAATTACGCAGATGCTCCGGGACTCAACCTATGGCTGGCATGCCCGTTGTTGGAACACTCATTCCACGGGAACTGAACACGAGGGCTTTGCCAACAATCCCGCCTGGTACACCGATGCGCTGTATCAAGCGTCCGCCGGACTGACGAGAAACCTCGGCAACAAATTTGGCTGGGCCAAGGACCGCAATCACATCATCGCCCACGGCCAGAAATCGGTCGCCGGCTGGCCCGCGTATGCATCGGCTAATTTAGGAATTGATCCGAATTGTAATACCCACACGGATCCCGGTCCTTACTGGGATTGGACGAAATACATGGGCATGGTGAATGGATCCACGCCTCCTCCTCCGCCGGCTTACATTCCCGGTGACTTCACGGGCAATGGCAGAACGGATTACACACTGTTCCGTCCGTCGACAGCGACGTGGTACATTCGCGACAGCGCCGGAGTGGGTACCGTTACTTCGTATCAATTCGGTCAAACGGGAGATATTCCGCTGATTGGTAATTGGACATCTCAAACTGCGGCGGAGTTCGCGTTGTTTCGTCCATCGACTGCCACCTGGTATGTGCGGTTTCTGAGCGGCACAGTCACCTCCTTTCCGTTTGGAGCGAGCGGCGATATTCCGCTCATCGGCGGATGGTCCGGCCGCATGCGTGACCAGGCTTTGTTTCGCCCCTCAACCGGAATGTGGTATGTGCGGTTTGGCGACACGGGCGATGTCGTCTCTTTCTCCTGGGGCATCAACGGCGACGTTCCGTTTGTGGCTAACTTTGGCGGCAAGGGAATGATTGATCAAACGATGTTCCGACCGTCCACTGGCACGTGGTTCGTGCGCTACGGTGATACTGGCACGACCACTTCCTTTGGTCCCTGGGGCGGGACCGGCGATATTCCTCTGATCGGCGCCTGGTCAGGGCGCATGCAAGATGCGACCGTGTTTCGCCCATCGAATGGCACCTGGTATATCCGCAACGGCAGTACCGGAACGACCACATCCTTCGTGTTCGGACAAAACGGCGATGTTCCGTCCGTCGGAAATATCTTCGGCAACGGAGTCATCGATCAAATTGTCTTCCGCCCCTCAACAGGGACGTGGTATGTGCGCGATGGAAACACGGGCACTGTGAATTCGTTTGTCTTCGGTCAAAACGGAGACATCGTGGCTCACGAATAGTTTCGCAGCATTTTCAGCACACCTCCCGCGCCAGCGTTCAGGGCTCCCTGAAGTTGACGCGGGAGTTTTTAATTTCCGAACTGAGCCGCAGCAGAAGGGAGCTCTCGTTCGATCTCATCCACGCGATATCCAAAGCCGCTGCCGCTGATCGTTGCTAAATCCACCTCGCCGTTGCGACGCTGATAAATTCCGGGATGCACTTCCCCTTCAGCCGCGGAAGCTTCCGGATAAAACTGCATCGCATTGGTTTCCACACCCATGATCGTGCCGACGTTGGCAGCGAGCTGGACGTGTGGAATCTGGGCGAGCATCGGGTTCGTTAAATCCTGCACCATGAGATCCATTTTGTGCGCCTTGGCCCAACAGGCACTGAGGATGGCGCCGGTCTGGGTTTTGCAGGTCTTCAGCGCGACGCCCGTCCAGCCGAGTTCACGTCCAAATTTTACCATGCGCCAATCGTGCGCACTTTCGTCGAGAAAGAGAGGCTTCCGTTCGGAGACGCTATGGACAACGATCGGGTGAAATTCGAGTTCGTAGGGAAACGGTTGCTCGACGTAGAGAATCATCTTGAACAGATTCGGATGTTCTTTCGCGAGGCGATCCAGGATCTCGTTGACGTAGGCAGGATCTTTGACGGTGCAGTTAAAATCCGCAGAAAGCCATTGCACACCGTGCGCGAGGGAGATGCCTCCAACTTTGATGAGCCGCGCGTAATCCCACACGGAATCGTTACCGCGCAATTTGATTTTTAAACATTTCAGTCCGTCACGAGTAATCCAGTCGGTGAGCAACACAGGATACCCGTCGCGCACTTCATTGCCGGTGGCTTCGGAAGCATCGAGAAGATCGAGTCCACCGACGAGATGCCAGGCGGGTAATTTCGTCGCGGGGGGCACGAAGTAAGCCTCGGGATATTGGCCAACGAAAGAAACGGTCTTCACGGCCGGGACCAGAAAGCTTTCCAGGGAACGGTTCATCCACTGCGCGTTGTAGGTTTTATAGATCGGTTGCTGATGAAGGTTTCCGTAAGCGTCATGCACCGCAATGTCGAACAACGAGCAACAGACCAATGCGGCCAACCAGGGCATTGGTTCGGCGAAGGCATTTTCCTCGTTGAACTTCCGCAAGGCCTCGCGAAGAACCTTCTCCTGGAAATCCCAGCCGATCTCCATGGGGTGCCCTTCGCCATCGAAAGACGACCAGAGTCCCGCCAGTTTTATGCAAAAGTCTTTCAAAGCGCCGTGCCGAATCTCGTAAGGAACGGCACTGGGCCAGACCCATTGGACACTCAAGGGAGTCTCACCCCAGCCTTGCGCGCTATTTCCACGGCGGTCAACCACGGTGACCCGCGTGCGCGCGCAGGTGACGTAAGTAACCGTTTCCGCGCCAAACTTCAGCGGCACACGGGTATGCACAGGTAAGAAATAGAGCCGTGCGCCAGTAGTCCGAATATCCGTTGGCTTTGTAGGATGCTGCATGAAATGAGTCATCACATCCTGAAAAGGTTTGCAATAAAATCCATAGGGAGGATAGGATGCAGACTCGAAAGTCTATCGTTCTAACATTGAGGCAACGTGTACCGATCGTGCGCACGCCCAAGAAATCAGACCAACATTGTTGTACATGAAAAAAACCTTTCTCTCCACCATTCGTGTTTGTCTGTTTGTTGCGTTGGCCACCATGGCCGCAGACGCCGCCCGCCTGGTGGTCCCATCCTTCGATGTGCGTTATTTGTCGTACACAAATTATAGCACCGGCAACGGCCCTTCTGGACTTTGGCTGGCCAACATTCGCGGTAAAAAGACATGGAGAGATCTTGTCGTCGCCAATAAGAACGACAACACCGTTTCGGTGCGCCTCTGCCGCGATGCCGGAAACTTTAATGTCACAGCAGTCTCTTATGCGGTCGACCTTCAACCAGTGGCCGTCATTGCCGCTGACATGAACCGAGATAACTACGACGATGTGATTTCCGCCAACTTTGGCACAAACACCATCAGCCTCCTGCAAAATCAAAATAACAACACGTTGGGCACAGCAACGAATTTTGTCGTCGGCACAACACCCAATCCGGGACCAATCGCGTTGGCAGCAGGGAACGCGGCAGGGTCTGGACGACAGGATATCTTCGTGGCCAATCTGCTCGAGAATTCAGTGACCGTTTTGACCAATGCCGGCAATTGCTTTTTGATGCTCCGCAGCAACATTTCCGTGGGAACCGGGCCGATCGGCATCGCGTTCGCCGATTTCAACAATGACGGCACAGGTGACATCATTACGGCCAACACCAACGGAACGATCAGCATTTTGCAAGGTTATGGTGCCGCTCATTTTCAGGCTTACAGTAATATAACAATGTTTGCCGGCGGCGACCCCCAACCGTCAGCCCTTGGGGTCGGCGACTTCAATATGGATGGCCGAATCGACCTCGTGGTGGCGAATTTTAATTCAAATAGCATCACAATCCTGACGAATAGCCTTGGAAATACATTTCTCGTCAGCAGCAACTATGACGTCGGCAGCAATCCTCGCGCCTTGGTCCTTCGCGATCTTAATCAAGATGGCATCACCGATATTGTGGTCGCGAACGAAGCCAGCACCAATGTCCATATTTTCCTGGGCAATCGTGATGGAACGTTCTCCTTGAACCTGGTCAAGAGCGTGGCGTCAAATCCAGTGGGCGTTGCCGCAAGCAATTTCAACGCCGACAACATGAGTGACATCGCTGTGTTGTGTGAAAGCAACTCCACGTCGATTCTTCTATATGACCTGCCGCTGGTCTATAATGACACGATCACAGCTTACGAAGACACTGCCAAAAGCATCACCCTGACCAGTGCACAGTTGACCAACGCCGCGTTGACTTACAGTATCGTCACCGGCCCGATTCACGGCGGATTAAGCGGTTCAGGCACAAGTTACACCTATACCGGGAGCACCAACTATTTTGGCACCGACAGTTTCACGTATAAGGTCAACGATGGATTAGTCGATTCCGCCACCGGCACAAACACGATTGCTGTTGTAGCAGTGAATGATGCGCCGAGCTTTAGTTTTTCCACGAATGTCATCACGGCAAACAAGTTTGCTGTCCTGACGTATTCAAATTTCATCGCAAGCTCTTCGGCAGGTCCGGCCAATGAAAGCAGCCAGATTGTTTCCTATCTGACAACCTCGCTCGGAACCACGAACCTGTTCCTCACCCGGCCGACGATTCGAACCAACGGCGTTCTGACGTTCAGACCTTCAACGAATAACTTCGGCACCTCGACCGTCACGATTATCGCCCAGGATAATGGCGGAAGAAGTTACGGCGGCACCAATCAATCCCTGTCCCAAACATTTACCATTGAGAACCCGGGACCGAACCCGTATCTCACGTTGAAAGGGACGTACAATGGATTGTTTTCTGAAGCGGCAGGCGTTTCATCCAACAGCGCGGGGGCATTCACCTTCACGCTCTCGAACATCGGAAGTTACAGTGGGATATTATCAATGAAGAATCTTCGTTACGCTTTTTCGGGACAATTTGATACGGCCGGCAACGCGCAATCCTTGATTAACAGCGCCACTCTAACCTGCGCGATCAACTTTCAACTCGATGTTTCGAACAATACCGATCAGGTAACGGGAACCGTGACGAACGGCGTCTGGACTGCGGATCTGCTGGGCGACAAATTGACGTTTAATGCCACCACCAACCTCGCACCGCTTGCGGGTAAATACACGCTCCTCATTCCTGGAGAGGTCGGTTCAACTAATTATCCCACCGGAGACGGCTATGGCGTCTTTACCATCTACGCCGCAGGAACAGTTTCCTTCAGTGGCGCTCTTGCAGACGGCACCGCCGTTGCGGCGACAACTTATCTCTCCAAAAATGGTAAGATACCTCTCTACGTTCCCCTGTTTGCTGGACGCGGAATCTTAACAGGCTGGATTTCGGTCACGAACGACATTACCAATCGTGTGGACGGAACACTTAGCTGGTCAACGGGCGATCATTACGTCCCGGGATGGAACACGAACGTTGCAGTCATCGGGTCCAGTTACACTGTTCCAAACACAAACACGCATTTCTTGGCTTTGACCAACGCGGTAATCACTCTGCGAAATGGCAATCTGACAACCACGCTGACTAACAACGCCACTGTCTTGACGAACAACAACGTCACGATGGCTCCAAACACGAACAGAATCGCTGTGGTTTTTTACCCAGCGACAGGAACCGTTGGGGGCAGCTTCAAACACCCCGTAACGTTACAGACGATCCAACTGAAAGGGACTGTTTTGCAGCAGCAAAAGAAAGTCGAAGGCTTTTTCAATGCCTCGGGCGTGTCTGGTCATTTGGAATTAGCGGCTCCGTAATCGGTCGTCGAGAATTTCTCGCCTCGCCGAAACTGGAACGGCTGGCTTTCTGTGATGGCGAGAATCAGGCTTGAGAAACGAAATTCGTTCCGTGCCATTCTCGCCACGATCTCGTCGACAGCACAGCGATCGTAAACTTCGAGACCGCGCCCTAAAGCGTAGGTCAGCATTTTTTCCGCGAGACAACGGACAAATTCATCACGTCGCTTTTCGAGGAGAAATTTCCTGAGCGCTCCAACCCCATCGATCTTTTCTCCGGTCGCAAATTCTCCACTCGCATCGACCGGGAACTTCCCGTCCATTGTCCGCCATGAACCAATGGCGTCGAAATTTTCCAGGGCGAACCCAATCGGATCCATGCGGGCGTGGCACGAAGCACACGCTGGATTTTTTCTGTGTTCCTCCAGACGTTGACGCAGAGAGGTCGATACGGTCGGGCCTTTCTTATCGTCCAACGGCGGGATGTCAGGAGGAGGCGGCGGCGGCGCGGTTCCCAGTAGATTCTCGAGAATCCATTTACCGCGCTTCACCGGAGAGGTGCGATTGGGATTGGAAGTCAACGTCAGAATACTGGCCTGGCTGAGCAACCCGCCGCGTTCAGACCCTTCCAAATGGACACGTTGAAAATTCTCTCCCGTAACCCCTTTGATCTGGTAATGGCTCGCGAGCCGTTGATTCAGAAAGGTGTAATCTGCCGCCAAAAAATCGAGCACGCTTCGATCTTCCTTGAGGATAGAGGCAAAAAAAAGTTGCGTCTCATCCTCCATGGCGACCCGCAGCGATTCGTCGAAGGATGGGAACTCATCGGAGTCCGGGGCGGCCTGGCGCAAGTGGCGCAGCTGTAACCACTGTCCGCAAAAATTTTCCGAGAGAGCATCTGCTTTCGGATCTTTCAACATGCGTTCCACTTCTGAAACGAGATTCTTCTGCAGCGTATGATTCTTTGCTTCGGCAAAGAGTTTTTTGTCGGGCATGCTGCTCCAGAGGAAATAAGAGAGACGGGAGGCAAGGGCAAAGTCATCAATACGATGGATCTCGGACGAATCGTTTGGCTGCGGTTGAAATTCACCACGAAAGAGAAAACCGGGCGAGACCAGCACAGCTTGTAAAGCCAATTGGACACTGCCTTCAAAATGTTCACCATTTTTCATCCCCAGACTGTAGAACTGGAGTAATCGCTTGATTTCATCCTTCGTGGCAGGTCGACGATAGGCCTGATCCACGAATCGCCCGATGATTTCGCCTGCATACGCGCGCTTGTCGGTTTGTGCGGTGATTGGTTTCGGAAAAATCCGCAGATGACTTTCCGGGTACTGCGGCGGCCCCGCCGGACCAACGACGTCGACGAAATCAACGTAGAGATTGCGATCATTCTTTCCAGGTTCCTCCTTCGGGTCTCGAAAGTTGTTCAGGTACGCCACTGAGATTTTGTATTCACCCGGCTGCAAATGGAGGCGTGTTCGATAAATCGATGGTTCCTCCTGCAACGCACTAACCTTGAAAACAGCGATGCTTTTATCGTTGAGACTAACGTCCATCTTGGGGAGTTCCGGTCCGGCTTGTTCACCGTAGGCCCTTGTGCGGATGGTGTAGTCCCCTTCCACAGCAATGGTCATGTTGGTAAAGATTGTCACCTCCCGAAAGAGTCCCATGATCCCGTTCTTTTGATCCCTTGCCTGATTGTTGCTCCGGGAAAATCTTTCGGCCTGAAACCGGCGCACGGGACCATTTGTATCGGGTTGCTTCAGAATGGCAGTATCGAGAATCTTTTGCGCTGCTTTGAAATACTTCTCGAGAAGGATCGGTGACAAGGAAAGCGAATCCCCAATGTTATCGAAACCATAACCTGAGTCATCCGCAGGAAAGTCCTCAGCCGGATTAAAATCCACCCCGACCAGATCGCGAATGGTGTTGTTATATTCGGCGCGATTGAGACGGCGAACGGTCACCCGGCCCGGATCGGGTTTATCGCAATCACATTGGAAAACCTCCTTTTGAATCCATGAAACCAGCAGGTGCCGCTCTGCATCACTCGGCTGCGGCTTGTCTTCCGGCGGCATTTCCCTGGTTTGCACATGGTGCATGACCAATTCCCACCTTTTGGGCTCCTTGAGAATAGCCGCGATATCCGCAAACGACTCGAGCGACAGATCGCCTTTATGTTTTTTATCGTTGTGACACCCGTAGCAGTAGCGGCTGAGAAGCGGTTTGATCTGCTTTTCGTATTTAGATGCACCCCGTTGAGTCGGTGCCGGATTGGCCCCGAAACTGGTGTTCCGGACCAAAAGGATCAAAATAAAGATGGCAAACAGGCGCGCGGACATTTAACGATCCATTTTCGACGATGCTCGACGCTAAATCATTAACTTTTTTTTGATTCGTAGCACCAGAAGGCAGAAATACCGTTACTCGCCCAAATCTCAGGCGAAAAACCAATAAGTTGATCGTTTTGTCACCAAAAGCGATCCGTTTCCGGCGTTAAAAAATAATTTATCCTCAAAAACGTGTCGTTTCTGGCGTTCCAAAAAAAATTATTGGCAAGAACGACACGATTTCGCCGATCCAAAACTTTTTATCGACGAAAACGACTCGTTTCTCCCGATAAATTATTTTTCATCGTCGTCCGGGACTCGTTTTCATCGATAAATTATTTTTTAACGCCAGAAACGACACGTTTTTGTCGTTAAAAATATTTTTATCGGCAGGAACGAGTCGTTTCTCGCGATATCTTGAGACATTTTCCCATTTTCTTCTCTATATCGGATGCCAGAGGTAATTTCCGGATAGCAAACGGGGCACCAGATCGCCGTGGCTCGGTGGTTTGGAGTCCCGGCTTTAGCCGGCAAGGCGCTCGACCTGCGATCACGATTAGGTATTTGCAAATGCCCGGGCAAATCGCACACGTTGCCGGCTAAAGCTGGGACTCCAAACCAAAAGATTGGCTTTCAGCACCCGATCAAGACAGTCGATCCTCACGCGCAGATTGTCGATCTTCGAACGTTAAACGGAAATTTCTTATGGCATCGCCCTATTAGGCGCAGAAACGCTGCAAGTTGCACGCTTGCAGCTTCTTCCGCGTTTATGAATAAAACCGCATAATTCTTACCGAAATATTCCTGGAAAGCGCTGGCAAAACGTTGATGTTGGCAGTCTTTATGCGGCTCTCATTTGTATGAAGCCCGCCCTGTTTTTCGAAGACGTAGGAGTTTTGACAATTCCTCGCCAAAACATCAGCCAAAGCGCCCCCTTGGCAGATCGCTTTCAAGTAAACCACGACGCCATCGCTTCCGTGCGACGGTTGAAAGCCGCTGGATTTATTTTGATTGTCGCCTCGAATAAGCCGGAGTTGTCGCGCGGAACGATTTCCCGCCGCGAATTGGATCAGGCCCACGGGTTATTGCGTCAGAGCTTCTCGCTCGATGATATTTTTATCTGTCCCCACGACGACGCCGATCGTTGTCCCTGCCGGAAACCGAGAGACGGATTATTCAAAGAGGCAGCTCACAAGTGGCACCTGGAGATGGAACGCAGTTTCGTGATCAGCGATAAATGGCAGGATGCCGAAGCTGCGCGGAGTCTCGGGTGTACCTCCGTTTTGTTGCAGTCACCGACCATCGGCAAGGTCCATCGTGATTTTCTTGTCCCGAATTTGGAAGCTGCCGTCGATAAAATCCTACACCTTCACGGTGCCAGGCAATTCACCATGGCTTAAGGATTAAAACTTCAGCCCAAGACTGGAGCGGATCTGCAGGTCATTGGGCGAAACACCATTAGCTGGCTGGGTGTCGAACGTGTCGAGAAGCGTCAGGGTGAAAATGAAATTCTCCATGAACGTGTAACGGAGGTTCGATTCAAAGCGCAGTCGGTATTGCTCCAGATCCGCCTGCGGGAAGAACTCAAATTTCTCGTCGAAACTTAATTTCTTATTGATGAACCACTTTGAATCTTCCGCCAACCGGTAGAAATAACGTTCGAGTGTCTTCTGACCTTTGAAATACTGCGCCTGATAGTTCATCCCGATTTCCGTGTTCATGACGAAGTTCGTCAGCATCAGGACGTGATAACCAAAGCCCGGGCCGAATTCATATTGGAAATCAATTTTGCGGATTTCGTCATAGCCCGCGCCAACGAGGTTGTAAACAAACACTCGTTTGGTGAGATCGAAATCGGTCTTGGAACTACCTGTGACCTGGTTGGCGGACGTGATCCCATCCGTGCGTCCGTAGGTGCCGTTTAAATCAAATGTGTTTTTGAAAAAGCGATGCGGAACAATTTCACGACCGTAAGTAAATTTGAAGCGACCGTAATAAAGTTGCCGTTCTTTTTCACTGAAACCAAGGTCGGTCCCAATCTGGACGTCACCATGCCAGTGCTGTGGACCTTTAGGTTTTACTTCAGGTGGTTTAGCCACGAGACCATTCACGACCACGTTTGTCGTGATATTTGTTGCGGTGGCGGACGTCGTAATCGTCACATTCGTGAGCGCGTTCGTAACGACGATCTGGCCGAGAGGGATGACTTCCCGTTTGGCAATTTCCACCAGCGGAACGGTCAACGACGGCGCCCAGGTTGTAGCAATGACCACCTGGTTGGTCGTTTCCGAAATGAGTTTCCCCGTGAGACGATCGCCGTTGCGCAACTGCAGGACCATCGTCTGCGAAAACACCGTACAGGAACAAAGCCAAACCCCGAATAGAATTCGAACGAGATTAAGAGATTTAGGGCGTTTCCGTTTTAACATTGGTTTGGGTCACGGACTCTTGCGGTGCGGGCAGATCAGATGAGGTGATGCGACGAATGCCACCGAAGACGCGGACCTGACCTTCTGCGTTGTACTTAAGAACTGGACGGCTGGTGTCGGTATAATCGTGCGTTTCCCGACTGAGAATTTGGCCGTCCGGATTGATGCGCGTATAACTAAAGGACCGCGCGCCGGTTTGGCTCAACACGTGCAAGTTACTGAATTGGTCCAGTTGCGCTTCGGTTTTAGTGAAGGATGTCATCGGAGCCAGCGCAAACAGCTTAAACGTTTTTGTGCGCGTCGCATCAGTGATGCGGAGATAAAGCCGCATCTGTTTGAGAAAGATTGCCTGCTGCAAAATGTAGTGACGCACTTCTGGCACCTGTGCGGCCGTTCCTTCCAGTGGCACGCCGAACTCAATATCCTGCAATCGGGTACCGTTCATAATGGTGAATGTCTTCGCGACACTCGTCACTTCAGTGCCCCATTGCGAAAGCTTCACGGTGGCGGTCACCGTATAACGGCCGGAACGTGCGAAGTTGAAATAAGGAGTGAGGTTGACCCGTTTGGTTCCCGCGAGAGAGGACTCAAGGGAGAACTCCGCCTGCACGGGAGGGTTTTCAATCTTCGAAACGATAAACTTATCGAGCGACTCGATCGAAAACGTCAGCCAGTCCGCTTCTTTGCCAAGTTTGAGTGTCTGCCCGGACCGGTTGACGATCCGGACGGCGGCGATCAATTCTTCGTCGGGTAAAAATTGATCCTGCTCGAGGGCCAGTTCGATGCCAACGCCGTTAGGCTGTGCCACTACAGAGGTCAAGGAGATCAACAAGGCAGCGAGGATAAGATTCGCCAGTTTCATTTCGGCAGTTTAAGGAGGTTCAACTCACTAGCAAGTCACAAACGTTTCTCACGGGTAAAAGACGGATCGACGCTGATTCCTATTCAACCCGTACGAAATCAAAACTTCAGATGCCGCTGCACTTCCTGACAAACGCGAAAAGGCGAAATGGCGCGTAAACATTCCAAAGGTTTACTGTTCGCACAGGTTGATTTCATGCAGGGAGCGCACGGCAACGAAACCCGTAAGGCTGTATCAATTTGCCCGTAAGGTCCTGTCCGACGGGGTTCCGTCGGACCAAAAATAGCTACCACCGGTTTGCCGAGCGCCGCAGCAACATGCATCGGTCCGGTGTCGTTCGTGATGGTCAATTCGCTCAGTCGAAGCCACTCGATCATTTCGCGCAATGAGGTTTGACCCGTCAAATCCAGGCAGCGATCTGGTGCCCCGGCAGAAATTTCCTCCGCGAGGTGCGTTGAACTACGGTCGCCAAGAATCGCAAATTTGAAATCACTTTTGGCAGACAATTGCCGGACGACTTCAGTGTAATATTCCGCGGGCCACAGTTTGTTATTCCAACGCGCACCGGGATTGATCGTGATCCAGCGGGAGGAGTTTGTTTTCCATTTAAGTTCCAGCGCGCCCTTGGTCAGCGGATTTTCCGGGAACCATGTGAAATTTTTGTGAACCGGAATGCCCAGGCGGTGCAAAATCTCAAGATACCAATCGACCGCATGAGTATGAGCCGAAGGGCGCCGAACGGTTTCATCGTAAAAGCAGGTCGCTCCTTCGCGCGGGTCATCAACGCCAATCGTGTGATCTCCGTTTGCCAGCCATGCAAAAACACCACTACGAGCCAGCCCTTGCAAATCAATGACGAGGTCAAAATGTTGGCGCCGCAAATCCCGGATGCTCCTGAACATTTCATCCCAATGGAGAGGCGAAGCCCAGCGTTTGCGCTCAAAGCGGATGGTGCCGGCCAGGTCGGGATCGTTCTGCAAAAAGCCTTCCAGACCGGCATCAATCCACCAGTAAATTTCGCTTTTCGGAAGATGTTGCTTCAGCAAACGCAAGACCGGCAATGCCTGCACGACATCACCGAGCGAGCTCGGCTTTAAAATGAGGATTTTCAAACGCTGCTCTGAGGTATCGCCATCACGCGGAACTTAATTGACCAGATCGTGCGACCTATTTTCCGAAGGAGAGTCGCTCTGCCAAACGGGGCGGTAAACCAGCCGCAAGGATTTTGGCCTGCGCCGTGGCAATATCGTAATCGAGACGGCGAAGCTCAATCGAACCTTCGTCCATGTCATAAATGACGTAAGCGGCTTTTGGATTGCCGTCACGCGGTTGACCGATGCTGCCGACGTTAACAAAATATTTACGACCCGGTTCGACACGAAACTTGGAATAAGTTCCACCGCGGACCACGGTATCGCGGATGAACGCGACTGGAACATGGGTATGACCGAAGAAACAGACGGAGGTGTTTTGATACGTAAAGCTGGCGGCGGCCGCGAGCTTTTCAAAAACATATCCCCAACGTTGAGGCATATCGAGGGTGGCGTGAACAATCGTAAAGCTTGTGACGAGCTTCAGATATTTTAAATCGCGCAGCCACTTCTTGTCATCTTCACCCAACTGCTGGCGTGTCCATAAAACAGCCTCAGCCGCTGCGGGATTAAATCCTTCCATGGTGTCGTCGACCGAACACATCTCATCGTGATTGCCTTTCACGCAGGGGATGTTCATCTGTCGGACGATATCCAGACATTCTTTTGGGTTCGCGCCGTAGCCAACGACGTCACCAAGGCAGGCCACATGAGTACATTTCTGCGCCTGAATATCTTCCAGAACGGCCTGAAATGCCTCAAGGTTGCCGTGAATATCGGCGATAATTGCGTACTTCATTCCTTAAAAATCTTATCTGACAATTTCGAATCCGCGAAACTCATTTTTTGCTTCACCCCAAACGATCTGCTCGCTTTTGATGAATCTTCCGACTTCCGAATCGCGAATTCCCTGCAAAAACTCATCTAACTCCTGCTTTTGCCCCTCCACGACCAGTTCCACCCTTCCATCAGGCAAATTTTTCACCACTCCAGTGATCTCGAAACCAGTCGCCACGGTCTTCGTTGTATAACGAAATCCAACGCCCTGCACTTTCCCCAAAAAAAACACCGTCATTCGACTGCGTTTCATAGCTTCTTACCGCGATTCAAGTCTGTCATTACGCATAACTCTGCATGTTCACGCAACGATTTAATTGCACGTAAAGTGCCTCATTCCAAATTTTTCTTCGCCCGCTTCTTCGCATCCAGCAAACGACTGGTCGTGCTGGCTGTTTCCTCCGGCTTCGAAGCTCCGGTTTTTGCTGCCGTTTCGACGGTTGGCGCTGTCGCAGTAACTGCTTCCTTGGCCGGCAAAACAAACGGTTTCTCGGGTTTGAACAAATCCGGACTGGGCTGCACGGTCGGGCCAGTTTGTCGGGCCCGCACCTCATCGCGTCGCGCGAGTAGCGACGATAATGACTCGTCCTGGGTCACAACCTTGGCTTTCTTCCAAAATTGCAGGCGACGGAAAAAGCGCGCCATTTCATCCCAATCCAGTTGCACGCGACGAATCGCCACATCCAGCGGGAAAAGCAGAATCGCCAATTTCATCAGCCATTCCCACAAATCTTTTGGCTGAAAGGTTTTCTTGCGGTCGTGCAAAAAGGGGTTGTCCGTTTCGGGATCCAGAATCTTTCCCTCACCGGTCTCGGTCAACTTGCGGAGCAGATGCAGGTTGGGCTCGGTGGCACTAAACTCCGGCGAATAATTTACGCTCGCTCCCAGGACTTGCGTCGCCCGGGGTACTCCATCCTTCATATCGGCGAGGTTCAATAGATAGGCACCAACCTGTTTGGTCGGGAATCTAGCTTCGTAATGTCCCGGACCTGTTTGTTCCAGGCGCACGACTTGTGTATCCCCTTTTGGACTCGACACGGTGGTCTGCAAATTGAGGAAGTTCCGATAATTTCCTTGGGTGTCGACCGCTTCGACGGAAATGTGCCCTTCCCCGCGGTCTACCGAAACTTCGCTGGTGAAATCGGCATTCTCAATTTTTCTCAAACTCCACTGCGCGATCTGCGACCAGAATTGACGATACTTATCCCAACCGAGCCAGTCGGCGGCCCATTTCGCCTTGGCGTCAGAAGTAAACGCCACAGAGCGACCCAACCCGTATTGCCAATGCGCGAGCACCGGATCTCCTTTGTCGCTGACGAGCGGAACCTCCGCACGCGGCTTGGGAGTGGTGCAAACGTAGCCTTTCAGTTGTGGATATTCGCCAGAGCCAATGCCTCGGATCAATTCGCTGTTCGCCGCCAACTGTGGTTTGAAAGGTTCCTCGAAAATCGCCGACTTCAAAATGATCGCCGCTTCCTTCAGGAAAATTTGCGGCAACTGCGCTGGCGAACGCACATCGTAAAACCGGCCCCGCCCCATATCCGCCATCCATGTCATTGTTTCGGGAGTCACATGGCCACCGATCATGACGGTGCTGATGGTGATCTTGTCCCCGACAATTTCCTCGACCATCTTTTTGCTGGGAGCACTCGGATCACCATCGCTGAACACGACCATGTGTTTCAGATTGGAGGGGGATTTCTTGAGCGCTTCATGCGCCATCTTCATCGGGTTGCCGAAATCGATCATGTCGCCGGGATTCATTCCGGCAATCATTTTGCCCATCGCTTTCTTGTCGCCCACTTTTTCGAGGGGATACAACCAACGACTATTCCCATCCCAAAGAACAATGCCCATTTCATCCTGCGGACCGAGCGCATCCAGCGCGGCAAACGCAATATCGCGCGCCCATTGATTCCCATTGGGAAATTCCGTCGCATGACAAACGATCACCAGGGCGCCACTCGGCAGAACCTTCTTACTGTTCAGTTCCATGTCGACCGGAAGCGTCGACTCCAACGGTGTTCCTCGATAACCGCCCGCCGCATACGTTTGATCGCCACCAATGCAAACCAGACCAACACCGAAATCGCGCACGGCACTTTCGAGCAACTTCATGCTGTCGTCACCCAACTCACCCGCCGAAATGTTGCTGAGAAAGATCGCATCATAGCTCTGCATCTCCGCGAGAGTTCCGGGGAAACCAGTGGAATCAATGACCTTCACGTCAAGCTTGGCATCCTGCAGCGCGGCCGCCAGCGTGACATCCTGCTTCGGTTCCGCTGAGACAATTAAAATGCGCGGGTTACCGCGAACGCTGGTGAAACTCGTCGCGCGATTGTTTTGCGGGATCAGGTCACCCGGTCCGTTGAGTTGGATATTATAACTGTAAAAACCCGGCTCAGTCAGCGTCTGTGGAAAGGTGAAGAGATTCTTCCCTGCCACAAGTTCCACCTTTTGCTCACCCAACTGCTGTGCGTTACGAAACAACTGGACAGTCGCGCTTTGAGCTTCATCCGCCTGGGCGAAAATCTTCACGTCAAAGGTCTGGCCCTTCTTTACGGTGCTGGGCACGGTTAGTTTCTGCACGGAAATGTCATTGCCACGGTTCACTCCCAGAGGCACGACATCGATGCTCACGCCGAGCGGTTTCGCCGCGAGCAACGCTTCCATCGCGCTGCCGGCATTTTCGTTACCATCAGAAAACAAAACAAGGCGTCGCTGACCGGTCTCCGGGAACGCTGCGGTTCCCAACCGAATGGCCGACGAGATATCGGAGCGTTCCGTCGAAACCACGGAATAAATCTTCTTCACGTCCACGGCATTGGTGACCGAGGATTCAATGCTCGCCTCGCTGCCGAACACCAGGACGCCTGCCTTATCGACGAGCTTCTTTTGCGACGCGAATTTATTAACCCATTCCCGCGCGGCTTCCTGTTGGGGTGATGGAACACTGTCGGAACGATCGAGCAGAAAGAAAACATTCACCCCTTCCATCGAGAGTTTCCACTGGAACCCCGCGACGGCAAGAATGAGGGAGAGAACAATAATCAACCGAATGAAGAACGCCGTCCAACGTCGCCAGATCGCGAGATGAACATCAGATTTCCACGCCAGCCAAATTACCCACAGCACTGCGGGCGGCAGCAGAAAGAGGTAATAAGGATTGGAGAATTGGAAGTTCATGCTTTCTTGCGAACGAACTTCTGCACGCGGTGGTTCATTGAGTCAGCCACGTAAAGGTTTCCTTTTGAATCGAGCGCAAGGCTCCAGGGATTGCTGAATTGCGCGGGCGCACCGCCAGGCCCGCCAAGGATTTCGATTGGTTGATCGTTGGCATCAAAGATTTGCACGCGACTGTTTCCGAATTCGCATACAAATTGCAAGCCGCTTGCGTCCACGCGCACATCGTAGGGATAACTCAATTCACCAGGCTTGTTGCCGGCTTTGCCATAACTTCGCAGGAATTTCCCTTCTGGAGAAAACACCTGGATGCGGTGATTGCACGAATCTGCGACATAAATCCGGTCGTGCGAATCGATGCCAAGGCTCTCCGCTCGATTGAATTCCCCCGCCCCATCCCCCGCGCTTCCAAAGGAACTCAGAAACTTTTTTCCATCGGGCGCGAATCTCTGCACACGTTCCGCCATCTCATATTCGCTGACAAAAACTTCACCGTGCGAATTCACCGCCACGCCGCGAGGGAAGGCCAGTTGCCCTGCGTTCGTTCCGTGCTCGCCCCATTGCGTTACCAGTTTGCCCTCGGTCGTAAAATGATTCACGCGCCAGTAATGAGGTTCGACAACAATGATGTTGCCGTTGCCGTCGCGTGACATTCCTTTTGGATTGCCGCGCACGGTCTGGGGCATCTGCCAAAACATCAGGAACTTTCCGTCAGGGGAAAACTTCTGCACGCGACCAGTCATGTCGACGACATACAAGTTGTCATCGCGATCGAGGGCAAGGGCACGCGGTTTATTAAACTGACCGAGCGCTGTCCCACGGGAACCGATGACTTTCACATCGCTGAAGATTTTACTCTTAAGGCCGCCTGAATCGGAGCAACCGCTGAAGCAGAGCGCGCAGGAAACGAAGAAGAGACAAACCGAGACACCGCGTCGACTCGTTTGGATCAGCGCCCGTCCGGCCGTCCAGAAAACGAACGGCGCCACCGCGATCAACAGCAGCAACAGACAAAGCGCATTGATCTGACTGTTGTATCCGTAATGCAAAAGATTGAACGCACGTAACGCCAGCGTTTCACCGTCGGGCGGAACAATCAGCACGATGCTTTCCACATCCCAAATGCAGAGGAGATAAACGACATACCAGACCGCAGCGATTTGCGGGAAGACTTGAGGCCATTGCACATGACGAAACACCTGCCAATCATTCGCCCCTTCCATTCGAGCGGCGTCGGTCAGGTTGCGATCGACTCCGTTCAAGGCATGCGCGACGCCTGTCCATCCGATGGCAAGATAACGAACGACATAGGCAACGATCACGATGCCCAGGCTCTGATACAACGCAGTAAACGGTGAGCGATTGAAAATCCAAATGAACGCAATGCCGAGCAATACACCGGGAATTAAAAATGAAACCCAAAGAATCCCGCCGAGCGGCAAACGTGCGGTAACGATTCCGATGCCGATAATGACGCTCGCGGAGATGCCAGCGAACAGGACCGAATGAATCAACGCGCGTTGTCCGGCGGCCAGAGCCGGCAGGAAGTTGCTCCACGTTTTCCCGGAGAAAATAATTTGGCCCAGCGGCAAAGCATCAGAGAACAAAACCACCAGCAGGGTTAAAACTCCTGCGGACCAGAATAGTTTCTCCCCGAGTTGTTGCCGAAACAGTTTCGCCCTGATCACGTTTTGTTTGTGGGGCCATGAAACCTTTTGGGCGCGGAACCAGAACAGGAAAACGAGCGGCACTACAATCAACGGCCAGGAAAGCTTCAGCGCTTCAGCATAGTTAAACTTCGTTGTGAAGCTGACCCAGACTTCTTCGAGGAACACTCGGGTCTGCAGGATCGCGGGAACGGCGAAATTATTGAGCGTGAGGACGAAGGTAATCATCGCCGCTTGGATTAACGCGTTTCGCGCCATTGGAACCAACAGCCAGCGCACGAGCGGACCACCACTCAGCAAGGGATCGCATTCGAGTTGCGCCGGTTCCAGTCGTTGCCAGGACGACGCAACAAAAAACAACGTGATCGGCCAATGCAACAGGACGAGAATCCAAATCGTTCCGCCCAAGGAAAAAATACTCAGCGGCAACCACGGTCGCCAGACGCCGGTTTCACCCAGGTAATGTAGCCAGGTGTTCGTGACGAGGAATGGAGGAATCACGAGCGCGATGGCAGCCAGAGCGAGCACCCATTTGCGCCAACGCGGTTCGAGGCCCATCAACCAAAGCGCGGCGAAGAAGCCAAGGACTACCGACGCTGCCGTCGCAGTCGCACTCACGCATAAGCTGTTAAAGATAAGCGCCCAGTTCATCGCACGAAAATGTCCTGCAGCGTTTTGGTGGCTGGCTCAATTTCTGAAATCAGTTTGTCCCAATCGACTTGTAGCGTCGGCGTAGAGACAGAACTCTTTGACTCGCCTTCAAGCGCTCCCCCTTCAACGAGCTTGCGCACGACCGCCGGCGATTGGAGATAGGCAAAAAGCTTTTCCGCCGACTCCATGTGTTTCGTTCCGCGAATAATCGCCACGGTATTCGGAATCAAAAGGGAATCTTGGTCGAGCGGTAAGGCTTCGATCGCCAGTCCTTCCCGTTTGCCGTTGAAGATGTCGTCGGAATCGGTGAGGCCGAGCGAGACTTCTCCCTGCCCCACAAATCTCACCACGACCGAATTACCATCGACCAGCTTGGGTTTGTTTGCCTTCAACGCGCGACACCATCTCTCCCAATTCGCATTGCCCCAATGTTGACGCAACGCCAGGAAGTGCGTCGCGGTCGTGCCGAAGAGCGGATAGGCCAACGCGATCTGGCCCGCGAAGTTCTGATTGGTCAGGGCCGCGATCGAAAGTTGCCCGGCAATGCGCGGTGAATTCTTTGGGCTGACGACGAGGCGGCGGCTCCGATAGCCAAAAGCGGCCCAGCCATTGGTTTCGCGGAATACATTTTGGCCAGCGAGTAATCGGGTGCGCAGTTCTTCATTGCTCCAAAAGAGATCGCATTGCGGATGATCTTTCTCCGCGAGCAAACGATTGGCTAGCCCCACCGTCTTCACCGCCTCATTATCGAAAACCGTGCGAACAATGATGCCGGTTTCCTTGGTGAAGTCCTGAAAGATTTGTTCCGCGTAGATTTGATCCTGTGAGGTGTAGACGACGATTGAATTATCATTTTGGCGACAACCCGCAGTAAACATCAGAAGGAAGACGATTGCGCAAAGCTGGAGAAGCGGAACATTTCTCGATAGGCAATTGACGATTGACGATAGCCAATGTGGCCGTCTGCTAAGACTCAAGCGGTCCTCCGATGGTAATACCACCATTCGAAAAGCAGCACGAACAAGGCGCCCACCGCAATCCAACGCCACATTTCCATGTTCGCACGCTTCACTGTGCTCCCGGACACCGCGCCGTATTTGCCAAGTTGAATCTGTGGACGCGGTTTGATGTTGCTCTCGGCTGCGTCGAGAAGGTTCACGCAGAAGGTAGCATTGTCCGCGCCCACGCGCAGATGATAGGTGCCTTGCTGCTGCGTTTCGCCGAAGATAATTTCATGCGCGTTCGTCTCGATGACGAGCGACTTCTTCGTTCCATTCGGAAATACCACCTCCGCCGTCGTCACCGGTTGCATTAAGGCGAAGCGAAGCGGCTCTCCGGAACGCACGAGCAATTGATTATTCCTCGCGCTCGCGGGGTTCAACCAATCGACGGCATTGGCGATGAAAATGGGAAACGAGATCCGGAGCGGCCAGGTGCTCTGCAAGGAATCGAAGCCAATCCAAATGATCTTTTGTCGTCCGAGCTCACCCGCAACAATGAGCGGTGTTTGTTGTGCGTCGACCAAGGAAATACCCCAAGTCGGCATCTTCACGACCATTGTCTCGCTGATCTGCACGTTGTCAAAATTCACGTAGCGCAAGAGCGCATGCGTATTCTTCCAATCGACAATGGTAGGATTTTCGGTTCTCGAAATACCTTCAAACCAATTGGTATTCCCCACATGAACCGCCAGCACATTTGCCTTCGGCCAGACCGCTGGAATCACATCATCCAACACGACGAGATCAAATGTCTGCGCGTCATCGGTCGAATCGGTGGCGATGGTGAGTTCAACATTCGACGCCGCCCGGAGTGCTTTCTCCATGAACCGGTTCCCACGCGAGACGAGGAGAATCTTCACCGGCTCCGGCATTGTGCTGACGATGGAAGCTTCGTTGTCCGCTGCGAGATCGTCCTTCGTCGTGAGTCTCACGGTAAAAACGCCGTTGGTGCTTTGACCGGTCGTAAAAACCTGAGGCGATGTTTCGCCAGCGGCGATCGTCAGTTGTTTAACTTCCAACAACTGATCACCGAAACGTAACTCAAGCTGCGCCTGCTGTGTTTCGAGGGAGAAGTTTTGCACGCTGGTGTAAACCGCACGCTGCATCACGTCTTCGGGATTCGGACGCACATCGAGAGCGACCACGCCGAGGTTGTTCGCGCGCTGACCGACCGGATGATAAACCAGGTTCAGTCCTTTATTTTCAAATTCGCTTAGATCCGCCACGGCACCATCGCTGAACAGATGAACCTCCGCATCTTTGTGATCGCGCGTCAAAGTCTCGGCCAGTTTCAAAGCTTCAGTGAGATGAGTGGGACCATCGGTCGCGGCACAGGATTGCAACGCACGACGTAACGCCGCTTTGTTGCTGGTGGCCGATTGTTTCACCTCCGTCGTCCCGGCGACTTGCAGCACCACCATTTGATCGCTGTCATACAAACCGTCCACCCACTTCAACGCTTCCGCCCGCGCTTTTTCGAAACGGGACGGCGATTCGTCGGTGCTTTGCATGGACGCAGACGCATCCAGAACCACCACGCGGAGGGCGCCTTCCTTCGCGGGTCCAGAAAAGTAAGGTCGGCTCAGCGCAAGGACCGCGAGCGCCAGGAGCAGTAGTTGCAGAACGAGCAGCCAATTATGTCGAAGCTTTTGGAACGGAGCATTGGCCTGGGTTTCAGAAAGGAACCGTTGCCAAAGGAGTGTGCTGGAGATGAGCTTTACGACCCGTTTGCGCTTGAGCAAATAGAAGAGGACCACGACCGGAATCGTGAGTGCGAACCAAATTGCTGCTGGGGCGAGAAAACTCATTTATGTCCAACCCAACTGACCCGCGCGAAAATAACAGTACATCACCCGTTTTCGACAAAATAGTACGGGAATCGTTTCAGAAAGAATGCATTTTCTTCGCCGGAAATCACGGTGAACAAAACTCTTCAGAAAAAGGTGGTGACACGAATTACACAGATGAACACGAATTAGAGAGAAGGCCTCTCTAGATTCCAGTGCTTTGTCTTCATCCTTTGTCTTAAAATTCGTGTTCATCTGTGTAATTCGTGTCTCACCTCTGCGTCTTTCCGACTCTCCCGCTTCCGGTTTTAAAAAAATGGTAGGCTATCCCCTCCAAAAGGACATTTTTGCTCCATAAATATACCCCCGCCGATTTTCCACCTCGTTGCCCCTCCCGCATCGTGGTCCGAACGCGATTTTATGGCGTCACGTGACCGGAAACGAGGTTGGAACCAGAATCCACCGCATTCCCCGCCCCGCAACGACGTCGGCAACGAAAACCACGGCGTTGCAGGTCCGGAAACGTCGTGGGAAACGCTGCCAACGTCGTTGCGGGTGTGGGGTTTAGGTGGGATAGAGTTTCTTTCATGTTTCCGGCGTAGGATCGTGGCGGGCGATCAATTTATGGGCGCGGTTTAAGTGCCAAACAGCACATTGCCTACAAGATTTATGAATTTAATCCAGTCGACACCCCTCTTCTCTTCCGCTTCGATATTCCGCGTCTCTTAAACACAAAATTAAAACTAAAAACTAAAAAAACATTATGAAACAAACGATACCAAAACCTATAGGCCAGTTGATGGTCTTTGCCGGGCTCACCGCCTTAACCGCAGCGCGTCATCACGACGATATTCATCTGGCGCATAACACTCCTGAGAATATCAATGCTGACGTCGCGGCCGTGGAAGTCTCAGTCCTGGATTACAATCAAAGCAACACGCGGTTGCGGCAATGCTACCAAATTGTTAGTGAGAAAACGGAAGCCGCCAAAACCTGCGCCACCATCACGAGGGAAATTCTCAAGCTCAAGCTCGGGAACCAGCATTCGCAGCGGTGGATCAATACTGGCTTTGCAGACTCCCTGGCCATGCCTCGTTCGGCGACTGAATTATTACCAGTCGTATTCTTTCTCGGTCGTTACCTGGGCGAAAATCCCGGCCTGCAAGTGCCCGACTTGAATGTGACAGCCGATTACCTGGGAACCCTCCATCAAGATCTGTTGGGAGCCATCAACGCCGTGAATCAGGAACTGACTCAGAACGGCAAGCTCCTCTCCCTGCGCAATGAAAACGTCGCCAAACTCCGCAAGCGCATGAGCGACCTCGTGGCTGAACTCAAGCAATTGCTCGATCCAATGGATGGGCGTTGGCACTCTTTCGGATTGAATATCCCCGGTTTGGAAGAAACACCGGAAGCGCCTGAAGAAATTGAGGCGATCGTGGTTCATCACACGACGGCGTTGCTAACCATTCCACCAGTGGCGCGCGCTAATTATTACCGCATTTACCAACGGATCGTGGGCGTCGATGCGGAACCGCTGTGGATCGGCAGCCCGAGCGATCCGGACTTCACGATAGAAAATCTGCCGCTGAATTCATCCGTGGAATTTTCTGTCACGGCCGTGAATGGCGGTGGCGAAAGCCCACTCAGCGAGCCGGTGATGGTGACGATACCGCCGCTGGTGAAAAGCGATTAGGAAACTGCATCATTGCCGGGTGCAATTGAAAGTGGGTGCAAGCAGAAGGTTCGGAGTCCCGCCTTTAGGCGGCGAGGCGCACGCAAACACTATGGTTTCGAAATTTTCGATGCGCTCGTCCATGCGACAGGTCTACCGGCTGAAGCCGGGACTCCAAACCTCGACCTCACCCACTTTCCAATCATTGCATGGGAAGGACGAGTTCCACGAGTTCCCTGACTTTTCCGCATCGAGGCGGAATCGAACGGGCGCGTTTATATCGGACTCGTGGAACTTGTCCTTCCGAGATTTCATCGTGAGACATTCACCGTGGAATGGTCAAAGACGATACAACATCGACAACCAAACGATTTTATCGCATAGAGAATTATCCCCATGTCCAACCTTTCAAACGAGAAACCAACGCCGCCCACGTCTCCTTCGCGCGGGAGGCGTTTTAAGTTATTCCTGGGCGTTACCATTTTTCTCGCCTTTCTCTGCACGATCATCGTCCTCATTAAAAAATCGCACGCGCAAAGCGAGTGGGAACATTACCAACAGGAATTAGCGACTGCGGGAGAGCACCTGGACTGGGATTATTTTATTCCGCCAGAGATTAAAGCGGAGGAAAACTTTTACGCGGCTCCTTTCATGAAGGACATGTTTCAGCGACAAGGTGGCGGCCGTTCTGCCACTAACCAATGGATCCTGCCGGAAAACGATCGTCGATGGGAGTCGTTGAATGAGAAGGAAACATTTATCAAGAGTCCGAATGGCGTGACCTACCCCATTTCCGTGGTGTTCCAATGGGAAAAAGATCATCAACAACTTCTCCAAATATTTTTCGAAGCGTGCCAGCGACCTAAATCGCGTGTACTGACTGATTTCAAAAACCCGATCAGCAGGGACATGCCGAATTTTGTGACGATGCGCTCAACGGCCCAGGCGATGTCCACCCTGGCTAAAGCTCATCTTGCCGCCGGACACCCGGAAGAAGCCATGCGCTATCTCGCGGGAATCCATCGACTGAGGCAAACTCTCGCGTCCGGCCAAACGCTGGTTGAATCGATGATCAATGTCGCGCTGGGCGGAGTTTACATAGAGGTCGTACGGGATGGCTTTGAACAAAAATCGTGGAGCGACGAACAGCTCCGCACGCTGCAAAAGAAGTTGCTGGAATTGAACTGTGTGCCCGGATTGCCGAATTCATTACGGGCCGAAGTGGCTGGCATGATTCGAACGATAGACACAATGCCCGCCAGCGCCATCTTCAATTGGAGCTCTTACGGAAAAGGAACCAAGTGGGCACAGTTCGAACGTTCAATCACCTCGATGTGGCAAAGTCTGATCTTCTCCAGTGCGCGGGAAAAAAATCTCTTGAGCTACACACGGCTCATGATGGGCAACCTTGACTCAATGGATGCCAAAGCGGATCGAATCTATCCGAAAAAATGTGCAGCCTTCATGATACGAATTAATTCCCTGGACTTTAGTGCCCGCGAAAATCTTCTCGCCTCGATTGCGATCCCGAATTTCACCAAAGCAACGGAAACAACGGCGAAAAATCAAACGCTCCTGAATGAAGCAGCGCTGGTGTGTGCGCTCGAACTGTTTCGCCGCGCCCAGGGACATTATCCTGAAACGTTGCAGGAACTTTCTCCAGGCTACATCGCCGTACTGCCACATGACATCATCACCGGCGAACCGCTGCGTTATCAGCGAACCTCGCCCGATGCATTTAAGTTATACGCCGTCGGCTGGGATGGAATCGACGATGGCGGAATACCGACGGACTGGGCGTGGACAACGGGCAAATAATTTCGAAGGTAGAAAGATATTAAACCGTTGCACTCAAGATCGCCGCGAAAAACGCGTGGAGCTTGGCGGCATCAAGATTGTCATTGGTCCGAACGCCGCTGCAAAGATCGAGACCAAAGGGTTGAACCGTGGCAATCGCCTCAGCGACGTTGTCGGGACGAAGACCGCCCGCGAGAAAAATGGGAATCGAAATGGAATCACGAATACAACGGCTCAACGACCAATCATGAGCGCGACCAGTGCCACCGAGTTGTTTCACGGGGAGACTTAAGTTGCCCGAATCAAGGAGCAGCGCGTCGACATGGGCGGCCGCCGCGATCGCATACTCCACAGACTCCGGCCCGGAAACATGCACCACCTGCACGAGAGCGATCCCGGGCAACGCGGCGCGGAGTATCGGATACACTTCAGGCGACAGATGATCGCAGAGCTGAAGAGTATTCGTTCGACAGGCGCGCTGTTGAGCAATGATCGCGGAGGGCGAATGTTGTGACGTCAACAGAAACGTGGCAATCGGAGGAGGAACGGTGGCAGCAATACTGGCAATGCTCGCCTCGGAAATCACCCCGGGTCCGCTCGGCATCGCCGACACCAGCCCCAAAGCCGACGCGCCCGCCGCAATCGCCAACGCCGCTTCCGCTGGAGATTTGATGCAGCAAATTTTTACTCTAGGACGTGAGTTCATAGCCAAGGATGATTCAGTGATCTATTAGAGAACTTATAATTCTGAAATCTCAACCGTCTGGTTTGAAAGCAGTGCGGCGTCAATGAACATCCGTAAAGCAAGCGACGCGGTTTTCGTATCAACGAGTTTATCGATGAAGTAAAAGCCGTCGGCCTCAATCTTGTAGTTGTATATCTCGGCCAAGGGATTTCGGTGGATTGGACTCGGGAGACGTTGAAACATTAAATCAAGTTCCTCACTGCCCGGAATCTTGCACTTAATTTTGTATTCTCTACTCATAATATCTATTTCAGTTTGGTTTTCGTTCGCCGCTCTTGGTTTATAGCCCGCTAAGAGTGTCCCGCAGTCGCGTCAAGCCGTTGTCTGGTTCTCCCGATGTAATCGAGCTTTTCGTCCCAAAATCCCATGAAGTGCCTGATCAATGAGTCGTACTGTCACCCCATTGTCTTGCGAGAGAAGATGCCCAATGCGCACGTCACGTGCAGTAAGGCGGCCCTGGTCCTCACGCAACAAAATGCGCGCAGCAATGCGGGCCTTGCGCCAGCATCGGTCGAGTCGTTCGGGCGAATTGTTCGACACAACTTTCTTATAGCCCCCAACGCACTTAGATTAAAGCTCGAGTTGGAAAGACTCCTCGACCTACTTCCAGGCATCTCTCCACATCTCGGGATACCAGCGTCCTTCATCCATCTCAATGAGGTCAAAATCGGTAACCACTTTTCCATCATCCTTGAATCCATATTGTTTGATCATGTCCGGGATGAATTCATCGGTCTCATCATCGCGCCAACCGCGCTTGCTCATGAAACTATTATAGATCAACACCTGCTCATCCGTTAGTCCGTGCCCTTTGGCAAAACACCAATCGAGCGTCTCCTGGTCCGTTTTGCCGGCAAGCACTTGCGCCTTCACCTCTTCATAGGAAACGGACAAATACCGGCACGTGCGCCCATCAAATCCTCGGCCGAGCATCTCAAAGTAGTCCTCGGGAAGTTTACCGGCGGCGTGCAGGCGAATTTTGGAGCACATGCGAGCGAAGTAGAACAACCCGCGAGTCTTCTCGTAACATCCTTTGATTCCTTCGATTTTCATTTTAGTTGCCTGACGAAAACATCTCAGGTCCCGGGAGGATATGTAAACTGCGAAAGAAAGACTCATCTGCAATCCAATTACTTGCGTGATGAGAGTAAACTGCGGCGTTTTTATTGACTTTTTAGATCGTTTTTCGTGTTAATACCCCATTTTACGACACAGATGACGTTAAAGCTGACAAAACACCCCATTTTTCATGGTGGGGACCTTTTCCACGTCCGTTTCAAGTAATTTCTGTCGTTTCGATGACTTTTTCCTGTCCGAAATCCTATTCTTTTATGCTTCCGTGGCTATATTGAACTCCCGCGTTCGCCCGCGAGTGTCTCATGTCGCCAAATCCGAAAATTGTTCAACTGCGCCAGCAGCTTGCCGAGAGATTTCCCGGCTTGCGCACGAACATCGGCGATCTCCCCGCCCGCACCCACGACGGTTGGCCGACGGGTCTCCAACAAATCGATCATTTGCTCGAAGGTGGTCTTAATAAATCGGCGATTACAGAAATTGTCGGGGAGAAAAACGGTTCCGGTGGTGCGCTTGTCATTTCATGGTTATTGCGAAAGGCGGCGGCTGAAAATCAAATCTTCGCGCTCGTCGATGGACAGGACTCCTTTGATCCGACCGGGTTCGATCAGAAAACTCTCACGCGGCTCTTGTGGATCCGTTGCAAAACAGCCGATCAGGCGTTGAAGGCGACCGATCTCGTGTTGCGGGATCGTAACTTGCCGTTGCTCATCCTGGATCTGCAACTGAATCCTTCGACGCAACTGCGCAAGATTCCGTCGTCGATCTGGTACCGGCTCCAGCGAATCGTGGAAGCGACTTCCACCATTTTTGTCGTCTTCACGCCGCACGCGATGGTCGGCTGTGCGCAGTCGCGATTAAATCTGCAATCGCACTTTGCCCTGAACGCGCTGGAGAAAAATCAAAGCGAGCTGTTGGGGAAATTGAAAGTCGAACTGACGCAACATCGCCTGCATGTCAGCCACACCGAAGAACAGGTCGCGAAGGCTGGATAGTTTGTCGCGACCCGCGTCTCCACGGTTGCTGTTTTCAATTCCACAGAAACCACGAATATCAATGCACACGAATAGCGGCATCGACTGCAACAGAGACTGGATGCTATTCCCCCTCTCCCAGCGGGAGAGGGCCGGGGTGAGGGAGATCGCTTCCTTACAAATTGTGCGTTCGAATCCCGTTAAAAATTCAGCAACCGCCTCCCTGTTTTCATTCGTGTCGATTCGTGCTGTGCCTTCGTGGCTCAACTAACCGTTTGAAGCAATGTTCGCCGTTATTTTCATTCCCGACTTTTCGCTGCAGGCCGTGCTGCGTCACGAGCCACAGCTTTGGTCGCGTCCCGTGGCCATGATTGAGCAGGGGGAAACGAAAGCGCCGATTTTCCAACTCACGACCACCGCCCGCGCCGCCGGTGTTTGCGAAGGACTCACTTCGACCCAAGCCCTGGCACGTTGCAGTAACATTCTGATCAAAAGTCGTTCGCTGTCGCAGGAACAAACCGCGCAGGAAACACTGCTGCAAACGGCTTACCAGTTTTCCCCGCGCCTGGAAACGACCGCCAATGGCGTCTGCACCATGGATCTGCAAGCGTTACCAGTGGAAACAAAAGGACACGGCGCTTTTCAAGCATGGGCGGAAAAACTGTTACTCACATTCGCTCCTTTGCATTTGCGCGCGCAGATCGGCATCGCCGCCACTCCGAATGTCGCACTGCACGCAGCGCGTTGCGCGAAGCCGATTTTCATCGTGCAGGATTCCGTCGACTTCATCTCCGCCCTGCCCGTCCAAAGTCTTGAACCCACGCCGCAGATTTCTGAGATTCTACATCGCTGGGGAATTCGCACCGTCGGCGCGTTCACCGCTTTGGGCAAAGACAAAATCGCCGAGCGTCTTGGACCCGAAGGACTGGAGTTGTTCGATGGCGCTTCTGTCGAAGAGATTCGTCCACTGGATTTAATTATTCCGTCGGAACATTTTTCCGAGACGATGGAGTTCGAAGTTGAAATTGAATCGTTAGAGCCGCTCCTTTTCATCCTGAACCGTTTCATCGAACAACTCTCGCAACGATTGATGGCTTCTCAGTTCGTCGCGCAAGAACTTCAGCTGCGCCTTCGACTTTCCTCTGGCGACAGCTATGAGCATGTCTTTGCGGTCCCCTCGCCCACCGCCCATACCATGGTCCTCTTCCGCATGCTGCAAACGCACCTGGAAAATGTGCGTGCCGATTCGGGGATCATTGCCCTCGCACTTTCTGCGACACCGACTCGCGCCGAGAATTATCAGTTTGGTCTGTTCGAGACCGCATTGCGTGATCCCAACCAATTTTCCGAGACGACCGCTCGCTTAAGCGCACTTTGCGGCAATGACAATGTTGGCACGCCCGTTTTGCAGGACAGTCATCGACCTGATGCTTTCAAAATTGAAAAGGTGCGGTTCGAATCGGCTTCAACTCTCGTCACACAACCGCTCCCGGCGAACACCTATGGGCTTTGCCTGCGACGCTTTCGTCCCACGTTTAACGCAGATGTAGAACTGCGACACGGCACACCGGTGTTTATCAGTTCGCTCAAATTAAACAGCCCGATCGAAAAAGTGGCCGGTCCCTTTCGTAGTTCGGGCGATTGGTGGGAACAACAAAAACTTTGGACGCGCGAGGAGTGGGATGTGGAAATACGCAACGGTACGATTTATCGCATTTATCGCGAGAACCAGAATTGGTTCATCGAAGGAGTTTACGACTGATGAGCTACGTCGAGCTTCATGCCCGTAGTGCGTTCAGCTTTTTGCGCGGAAGTTCGCAGCCGGAACATATCGCGGAAGCAGCCGCGCAATTGGAAATGCCAGCGATGGCGCTTTGCGATCGTGACGGGGTTTACGGTGCGCCACGATTTTTTGGTAAGGCAAAGGAATCTGGCTTGCGACCGATTGTCGGCGCAGAACTCACGATGGAGGATGGCTCCATCCTACCGGTCTTGGTGGAGAATCGCGCAGGTTATCAAAATTTATGCCGCCTTCTCACGCGCGCTCATCTCCGCAGTGAAAAGGGAAAGAGTAAAGTGGGCTGGGCGGAACTACCGGAGTTTAAGGAAGGATTGGTCGCGCTGACCGGTGATGAGGATGGGCCGCTTGTCTCTAGCATTCGGAATGAGCAAGGGAATGAAGCGCACTCGGCCATACAAGGTCAGAGCCTCCTGACGTCGGCTGCTACGAGTTTGGAACGCCTGCTTGGGACTTTTGGACGGGACCACGTCTTTGTCGAAATCCAACGCCACCATCTTCGCGGCGAAGAACGCGTCAACAGCGCCCTCGTTCAACTCGCAGACAACTATAATCTTCCATTGCTCGCCACAAATGGCGTTCTCCATGCGACGCCCTCGGGACGTCAGGTCCTCGACGTTTTCACCTGCATCCGTCATCACACTCATCTCGACAACGCCGGAAAGTTGTTGGCGCAAAACAGCGAACGCTTTCTGAAAAATGAAAAGCAGATGCGCGAACTGTTTCGTGATCTGCCCCAAGCGATTGAGAACACATCGCGTCTCGCTGAACGTCTCCATTTTTCGCTGGATAACCTCGGCTACGAATTTCCGCAATATGCGGTCCCCGCGGGACACAACGCGGATTCATTTCTGCGTGAGCAATCTTTTGCCGGGGCCCGTAAACGTTACCAGGGTGAAGTTCCCGAGAAGGTTCGCGGCCAACTGGAAAGCGAACTCGCACTGATCCAAAAGCTGGGCGTGTCGGGATATTTTCTCATCGTCTGGGACATCGTGGAGTTTTGTCGCGAACAAAACATTATGTCGCAAGGGCGTGGCAGTGCCGCGAACAGTTCCGTCTGCTATTGCCTCGGCATTACGAACGTGGATCCGTTAAAGTTTCACACCCTCTTCGAACGCTTCCTCAGCGAAGGCCGCAAAAATTCCTGGCCGGATATTGATATTGATTTACCCAGCGGCGACCGACGTGAGCGAGTGATCCAGGAGGTTTACAAACGCTACGGCAAACATGGAGCGGCCATGACCGCCAATGTCATTACTTATCGCGGACGCAGCGCGGCGCGTGAAATCGGCAAAGCTCTGAACATCGCTCCGGATGTGCTCGATCGTTTCTCCAATCTGTTTGCGAATGGCGATTTTCCTCACACCCTCAATTTCACCGCGCAAATGGAGAAGGCCGGTTTGCCCGACGGACATCCGCGCGCCCTGGCATTTACGACGCTTTATCAACAGATGCGCGCGTTGCCTCGTCATCTCGGGCAGCACTCAGGTGGCATGATTATTTGCCAAGGCAAGCTGGATTCAGTGATGCCGCTGGAAAATGCGTCGATGCCTGGCCGTGTGGTGGCGCAATGGGACAAAGACGATTGCGAAGAGCTTGGCATCATCAAAGTAGATTTCCTCGGCCTCGGCATGATGTCAGTGATTCAGGACAGCGTGGAATTAACGCGGCAGTTGGGTCGGCCAATCGATCTTGCTCATCTTCCCGAAAACGACGCGAAGACGTTCGAAATGATTTGTGCAGCGGACACGATCGGTGTTTTCCAAATCGAAAGCCGCGCGCAGATGGCGACGTTGCCGCGCATGAAACCGGAAACCTTCTACGATCTATGTATTGAGGTAGCGATCATTCGTCCGGGTCCGATTCAAGGCGGCTTAATGCATCCTTATTTGAGACGTCGCGCCGGAAAAGAAGAGGTCACTTATTATCATCCCGATCTGGAGCCGGTGCTCAAACGAACTCTTGGCATTCCACTCTTTCAGGAACAGATGCTGGAGATGGCGATGAAGATGACCGATTTCACCGCGTCGGAAGCCGAGGAGCTGCGCCGCGCACTGAGCTTTCATCGGTCCGAAGAAAAGATGATCAAGGTGGAAAAAAAACTTCGCGACGCCTTACAGCGCAAAGGGTATACGCCGAAGGTAATTGAGGATGTTGCGACGGCCGTCACGTCATTTGCGCTCTATGGCTTTCCCGAATCACATGCGATCAGTTTCGCGCATCTCGCCTACTCAACGGCTTACCTGAAAGCCCATCGTGCGCCGGAATTTTACGCCAGCCTGTTGAACAATCAGCCAATGGGCTTTTATTCCCCAGCCACCATCGTTAAAGACGGCAAGCGACACCGATTGAAATTCCGTCCGGTTTGCGCGGAGAAATCAGACTGGCTTTGCACAATCGGAAAAGATGACTCGATCCGTCTCGGCTTTTGCATTGTGCGGGGAGTGAATGAACAGAATGTGCGCGAGATGTTAACGGAACGGACGCGCACTCCATTTGCATCGATGGAAGATTTCAAATGGCGAACCTCCTTCAGCAAAGAGGCGTTGCGAACACTAGCTGAGATCGGGGCGTTAAATGTGTTGGCCAAACATCGGCGAGATGCGATGTGGGAAGTGGAAAAGGAGATGTTGAATGACGATTTGTTTTCGTTAGTTGAATTGAAGAGGGGAAACGCTCGCCCTCACCCCCGAGGAGAGAGGGATTTGATGGCCGCCTTTTCACAGTATGTAACTTCCTCGAACAGTGGCCGCATACCATTCCCTCTCCCAGCGGGAGAGGGCCAGGGTGAGGGAGAAAATGGGAATCAACAAGAGGACTGCCCTCTCTCTCCCATGACGCCTTCCGAACGTCTTCACGCCGATTACGCAGGCATGGAATTAACCACGGGTCCACATCCCATGGCGTTGCTGCGAGAACAATGCGATGCGCTCAAAGTCTGGCCCGCGAGCGATTTGCCCCAGGCCAAAACCGGCGACACCATTCGCGTTGCCGGCAATGTTATTTGTCGTCAGCGCCCCGGCACCGCTAAAGGTTTTGTTTTCATTTCGTTGGAAGACGAAACCGGGATCAGCAACGCGATTGTTGCTCCCAAGCTGTTTGAAGAACTTCGCCTGCTCATCACGCAGGAATCGTTTCTTCTGATTGAAGGTAAGCTGCAGAATTCCGAAAATGTGATCCATATTCGAGCGGAGAAAATCGAGCGATTGACCCACGGCGATCTGGCGGGCAGTGCTTCCTACGACTTCCATTAACCTGAGGTTTCTTTAAGGCAGCGTATTGAATAGCTCTAGTTGCCAAGCGCGCCAGGCTTCGCCACAGTATCCGCGGATGAGCAAACGCTTTTACATCACGACAGCTATCGATTACGTCAACGGTCAACCGCATCTCGGTCACGCTTACGAAAAAGTCATCACGGATGTGATCGCGCGCGCCCGCCGAAGCATGGGCGAAGATGTGTTCTTCCTCACCGGCCTCGATGAACATGGCCAAAAGGTGCAGCAGGTCGCCGTGGCGGAAGGAAAGAATCCACAGGCCTATTGCGATGAACTGGCGGCAAGCTGGAAGAACTTCGCGCAGAAACTAGGCCTATCCAATGAAGACTTCGTGCGGACAACCGAACCGCGCCATAAAGAAATCGTCCAGACCATTCTGTCGAAGCTCAATGCAGAGGGCCATTTCTACAAAGCGACCTACACTGGTTTTTATTCCACGAGCGCTGAAACATTTCTGACGGAGAAGGATCGTTTGCCCGATGGCAGTTTCGACGCGAGTTACGGCAAGGTCGCCGAGCTCAAGGAAGAAAATTATTATTTCAAACTGAAGGATCAACAGGCGTGGCTGATTGATTACATCGAGAAGAATCCTGATTTCATCGTCCCCTCTTATCGCCGGAATGAAGTGCTTGGGTTTCTGAAGAACGAAACGCTGGAAGATCTCTGCATCAGCCGTCCGGCGGCGCGTTTGACCTGGGGAATTCCGATTCCGTTCGATCTGAATTACGTCACCTACGTCTGGTTCGATGCGCTCGTGAATTACATTAGCGTTCCGGCGGCACATGGGGATCCGAAAATAACTGAATCTCTAAAACTGCCGAAAAACAGCGGCCAACCGCCTGTTGAACTCTGGGCGGCAGATGCCCATGTCATCGGCAAAGACATTCTAAAGTTTCACGCCGTCTATTGGCCAATCATGCTCAAAGCGATGGGCCTGCCGATGCCAAAACAATTGCTCGTCCATGGCTGGTGGCAAAAGGATGGACAAAAGATGAGCAAGAGCACGGGCGTGAGCGTCGATCCTATTGCCGTCATTGATGAATGGGGACTGGATGCGTTTCGTTTTTACGTGGTGCGTGAGTTGGCGATCGGACCGGACGGCAATTGGACGGATGCTGGCTTTCAATCCCGTTACTCCGCTGAACTCGCCAATGGTCTGGGCAACCTGGTGAACCGTTCGCTCTCGATGTTGAAAAAATATCGCAACGGAGTTGTGCCTAAAGTTTCCAACGAACTCGCCCCTGACGCCGACAAAGCGGTGCAGGAAACAATCGCAAATCTGCGCAAATACGAATTGCAGGATGCACTCGCTTCGATTTGGACCCTCGTGAATCGCGCCAATCAATATGTGGATCAAACCGCGCCATTCAAACTCGCGAAGGATCCGACCAAGGCCGAACGTCTGGATGAAGTCCTCTACAATTTGTGCGAAGCGTGCCGGATTCTTGCGGTGTTGCTCTGGTCGTATTTGCCGACCACGTCAGAAAAGATCTATCAACAACTTGGTCTCACGGACTCGCCCAACAAACTGGACGCAGCGAAATGGGGCTTGTTAAAAGAGGGTCAGGTCGTCGGCGAACCGGCTGCGCTTTTCCCGCGCAAAGATCTGAAGCCAACGTGATCTCGCAAAGACTGCGTCGAGACTAGTGGATGTATTGAAACTCCGGAGTCGAAAAGAGCGCCCATAGCAGGTCGCCCATGGCCTCCTTTGTTTCCGATGTCCCCTGCTCCTTTGCCGAATCGCCGGTGCCTTCCTTTTTGGCCGGAGTTTTTTCCACAGCAGTTTCCAGATACTTGATCGCGAGCAACCGCTCCTGTTTCCCAGGCGCACGGTTTAACGCGAGCCAATAGATTCTATCGACGACATGATCGAACTGTTCCTCTTTGGCCAAATCGTTCACCAGATCGCCGCTGTAAACCAACTTGTGCAGCTCCGTTCCATTCAACAGTTCCAATGATTGCACGACCGCCACATCATCCGGTCGTCCAGTGCTCACTTCGCTATGTGCAGACGGCCGTCCGAGCGAACGCGTCAGTGGAGTAGAACCTTTGTCGAGATACGTGCGATTCTCATTTTTCCACGTCTTCGACGTCGAAGCGCGGATACTGTCGATCAATTGCTCAGCTGTCATGCGGCGCAATGTCGGTGAACGGAAGTAACGCGGTTCTTTGGGCTTCTGCACATCGAAGTGATCCTCGCCCTTGGCATTATAGGCCAATTGATACGTGCGGCTGTTTAAGATGAGCCGAATGGTGTGCTTGATATCGTAACCGTTACGGATGAAGTCCTGCGCCAACCACTCCACCAACTCCGGGTGACTCGGTAATTGGTCGAGACGGAAATCATCGACGGGTTCAATGAATCCGAGACCAACGTAGCGTTTCCAAAGGCGGTTCACGATCGTCTTGGCAAAACGCGGATTCGTCGGATCGACGATCAACTGCGCGACGCGATGGAGCCGATTTGTCAGATCCTTCGGCACGTCCGTGGGCAGCCCCGGCAAATCGAACGGAAATTTTGCGTCGATCATCTGACCACTTTTCTTTTCACAACGAATGAGCTCGAGATCGTGCGGCGCAAACATTCCTGCGAACGCAGCAAAACGGGCTTGCGGCCATTCCTTGTTCAGAAAATGACTGTGGCAACTCGCACATTTCATTCCCGTGCCAAGGAAGACCTGTCCAACATTGGCCGCGCTCTGCAGCGTCTCCATGTGCTCTTCGTTCTTGATGTAAGCGCTCACGACACGATGGCCGTTCGGTTCGAAATATTTCGGGACGCGATAACCGGGCAGCGTCGGATCAATCAACTCAGAAACGAAAAGGTCGAACGCTTTGTTCTTTTTAAAGCTATCGAGAATCCAGTCGCGATGATTCCCGCGCATTCCGATGCCGCCATTCAGTTCAACGATCGAACTGCACAAGGCATCTTCCCAAAAGGGCGTCCAATGCGCAGCGTAATCGTCGTTGCGGGCGAGCAGTTCGTCGATGAGCTTCGCGCGCTTACCGGGAGCTTTGTCAGCCACAAACTTTTGCGCTGCCTCTGCGGGAGGAATCAAACCAATCAAATCGAGATAGGCGCGACGGACGAACGTTGCATCATCACAGAGCGCCGGAGACTTCTTGGCCTCGGGAATTTTTGCGTCCTTCCATTTAGCGGAAACGAAAGAGTCGATGGGATTTACGATCTCGGATTTACGAATTACGGGCTCCGGGACTTTTCCAATCGGCGGCAAGAAGGTCGTGCGAAACTGGCGCATAACAGCGAATCGTTCCTCCTGGGAAAGATTTTCGTACAATAAACGATTGAGAAGTTTTTGCGCATCCTCATTGAGATTGCCAAAGGAACTGTCCCCGGTTTTCTGCGCCGCTATTTCCGCGGAGTCATCTTTCGCACCGGCAGAGATCCAGAGGCGAATGAGATGAAGTTCGTTTTCGGATAAGGCGTCCGAACCTTTGGGCATCTGCGGCCCATCGGCCAGTCCACGAATGTATTGCACTACCGCGCTCTCGTCGGGTTTGCCGGGAACAACTCCGGGCCCGGCTTTCTTCCCCTTTTGTTTGAGCGCTTCGACCGTCGTCGTATCGAACCCGCTCTTCTTGTCCTCGGGCGAATGGCATTCGATACAGTTGTTAACGAGAATCGGTTTGATATCGCGCGCGTAGCTCACCTTCGCCGCTTCCGGTTTAATGATCGGGCGAACTTTAATTTCCGTCTTCTTCTTTTCCGCAGCCTCGCTACGAGAAACAAACACAATCGAAACAGCCGCGAGAAGCCCTGAGAAAAGCAAACACTTCATTCCGCTTCGGTTCATGTGATTGAAATAATGGACGCAAATGCGTCTCTGCGCAGTGATAAAATATCCTCCCCTCACGGCCGCTACCATCAATGAGTCCATCGCCAAAGTTCAAATGACCTCTCGAAAATTTCGAAGGCGCAGGGAAGTGTGAGCAGCAAAATACACCAACGCCAGCGAGTCCTGGCTGCGATGATTAAAGTCACCGCCGCCACCACGTGACGGAGTCCGAGGCCGAGAAATGAATAAACTCCTTTCGGATTGGAGAGTGAAAGCCCAGCCAGCGCATACCACACTAAACAGACGAGGCCGAAGGCGAAGGCGAACATGAAACCCGCGATTGCCATGAGTTTTCTTGGTGACGTGCCAGTCGTTTGCATGATGTGACGCTCGAAGCCGCCCACAAATGGAGCCACACCCGGCGCTGATTGTAAACCCGCGAAGCGGAACGAAAAGCGGTCCACAGGCTTGGCCGAAGCACTCTGCTTGAACGGCGCATTATGGTTTTAAGTCATTAATCTGGAGTCCATTGATAATTATAACTGGGGGGTGGATTGTAAAAAACGGCCAGCCCTTTACGCGGTGTACTATCCAGGAAAATCTTGATGTAACTGACATGGCCGTCCACAAAACTAACCATATTCTTTGCGTCATTATACCAGAAGTCAGACGACAAAGGTTCGTGCCATGACCAGGGCGCCAATGCCGAGGCCTCAGCGATCAACACCGTCCTGCTGGGATGTTTGACGGCACTCAACTTCACCTTGCCAAGACCCAGCCGGGTAATCGTAATCCCGTTGGTTCCCACCACCTCGCTGCGACCGTCCCCACCATTGAACGAGTAGCTGGAAAAATCCACAAAAGGTTCATCATGGAGACTCTTCCGCACGTTCTCCGTCGGACCGTTGTCGTCGTAAAAAATATGATTTGGATAAAACTTATCCGCTGGACAGTTAAATAGCGTGTCTTGCGGCGACGATGCGCCATTCACACCCACGTAATTTTTCGTCAACTGTTTGTAGGCCGAATAGAGCGTCGCAAAGTTGGTCGGGGAAGCTGCCGCAGCGGGTGAAGGCGAAGCATCGTGTGAATCATCAGAATACATCCGGATGCCCATATTAATTTGCCGCAGATTATTCATGCAGCTTGTTTGTTGTGCTTTGGCTTTCGCCCGGCTCAAGGTTGGCAACAATAACGCGGCCAGTATGGCGATGACAGCAATCACCACCAGCAACTCTAACATTGTGAATGCTTCTGTGGTCTCGCGATTGTTTTTCACACCAGTTGGACAATGCAGAGACTGGCAAGTCACGCTGCCAAACTTGTGCACTACGGCCGCAATGCACGAAGCGGGTTCTCGCGCACTTCACTTTCGTCGTCTGCCGAGAATTGCTCGATGCTTTTCTTTTCGAACAATCTTTTAAGGAACGAAAACATAGCTTCCTTTGCCTAACGAACCAGCTCAGCCACGCGGCGGAAAACCAAGTTTAGGCCGCTTAAGCAGGCAGGCCAGATAGGCTCCTGCCGTGATGTCGTAGGTTCCGCAGAATCCAGGCCACCAGACTGGAACGCCTGGATTAAATATTAAACCGTGATGAATGAAATCGAAAAGACCGTGACCAATTAGTCCGGCCACGACCCACCAGAGCTTTTTTTTGAACCCGATCCCCGCGGCAAGCAGGAACAACACAATGGGTAAAGATTCAGCAAGGAGTGCATGGGTTGACCCTGCGATGGTCGCGAACAATGCATACAATAATGCGATTGCAATCAGCACCGTAGGATAAAAGGAACGCTCCCGGTCGAATCCAATGGCGGTAGCACCGATTGAAATGCTCAAGGCAAGAAAGAGGCCGATCAAATATTCCATGACGGGTTCTTTGGTGATAGTTGCATTTTGAACATGAATCAAATCCATCTTCGCACGGTAGAGCAATACGCCCTGAATTCGTCACCAAAGAGGGATGCCAGGGCCCGCTCTTCCGGTTTGATCTGAAAACGATTCATGTAAAGAACGAAGGCGGGCAAACCAAAAAAGGAGAGAAACGTAGCCGTCAGCGCAGCCCAACCGGCCAATATCAAAACGAATCCCAAATACATGGGATTGCGCGTGTGGCGGTAGACTCCTGATCTGACCAGGGATGAAGATGATTGAGGTTTTGTCGGATTAACAGTGGTTTTTGCCCATTTGAATTCCAAGAGGCCAAGTGCGCATACGCCGAGGCCCAACAACCCGAATAGGCCAGCCACGATTGTTTGAAATGCAAATTGAAAATGGAATCCCGGGGCGTATGCAGATCCCAGCCACATCAAAAGAGCGATGATGATCACAAGAGCAACGGGAGGGATTTTCAATTCGAGAACATGCACGTCGGGGCGAGTATGCATAAAAGACGATTGATTAAGGTTATCAAAATTCACGTTATTAAAGCCGCCTCAGCATTCCGCCAAGGCGGCTTCACGTGTCAACAACGGGAACTTATTTGCAGCCGCAGGGCGAGCAGTTGCAGCGTCCGGACTCGCAAGTGCAGGAGCAGGAGCAAGAGCCGTTGCACTTGCACTTTTTGGCGGAATTCGCGCTGGCGTTCTTGGGGTCGTTCAATTGATTTTTGCGATTTGATTTCATGGTCATTGATTCTTGATTCTTTACGGCTCAGTCCGGGCATCGTTGCCCGCGGTTTACCGGCCGTTCAACAGAGCTAACGGACCAACCCAAATTCCATTACACTCTTTTTTTTGATCGTGAATTCTCAATGACAATGGGCTTTTTCGTCCGAGTCGTTGCAGGTGCAATCAAAGCACCCGTGGGCGCTGCACGCGCCACAATTTTGAGAAAGAGCTTTTCGAAGATGCTTCCGGGCCCGATGAAGCCTCACGGTAAGGTTGTTCTTTGTAACTCCCAGCTTTGCCGCGGCCACATCCGGCTCGTGACCTTTCAAATCCACTTCCTCCAATAACTCGCGGTATTGCTCAGGCACCAAAGGCAAGAGACGCCGAAAACATTTGCAGAGCTCGCGCCCGTCCTCTTCATCGGGAGTTTCAGGAAGCTGCTTTTCGAAACGCTCAAGCGCACGACTGCGTGCCCCTTGTTTCCGATAAACATCAATAATTGATCTTCGAAGTATCCGATAAAACCAAGTGATCGTTTCTTCGTCGGTTTCAGGATGCCGGTCGGCCGCCAAAGCTTTTATCAAGCTGTCCTGCACGACATCTTCGGCCAAATGGTGATCGCCGAGGCGATTTCGAGCAAAAGCCACGAACACCTGTAGATTCTTGATGATTGCAGCTTCGACGCCAGCCATGCGGCTCACATTAGCTCCTGTGCCGCTTTGCGCAAACTTACTTTCCGATGGGAAGGATTTCGCAACGTGTAGCGGAAATTAACCATTTGCCGTCGCTTACGTAAGTGTCTCGCCGGGTTAGATGCAGGCACTCGTTAGGCCTTGGATTGGGGCTGTGTTGGTCATGTGATCGCATCGACGAGAACATCCGACCAGAAATCATAGCCCTCGGGCAGCAAAAGCACTTCGGAGTGCTTCCGACACCAAAGAAAAACGTCCATCGTAAGCCGATCCATCTCCGCGTCAGCAAAATCTCCTGCATCAGCGCCCGCATCTCCCGCCTGCTTAACTGCTGCCAAATCCTGAACTATCCTATCGCCGGAAGCAGGGGTAGGCAACCAACGCCCGAGAGTGTCTAAATAGTTGTAGTAGCTCTCATCCCAGTTACACCAGCCATCACGGTCCCGGGTATAGCGCAATACCAGAATCGCATCGATCACCTCATACTGTAGTGACCCAAGGCCATCTGTATCCTCCTCCAACTCTTGAAACCACTGCTTGAGGCTCCGAATGTGGTCAGTCTGTGGACTAGCGGGTGAAAGTTTCATTCGACCAGAGGTGATGCGCTCGGGCTCTGACTTTCCGAATATCTTCTTTAGCCAATGGAACATATCGGTGGTGACGTGTGAGGCCTAACGATACTCCGGATCAGCGAGCCCGCGCCGGCGATATCCAGAATGCAACGGAGACGCGATCGCGGGGTTCGCTGCATCCGGTTGGTTAGGCCACACGAGATCAAATACTGTATCCATATGCTCTCAGTCTGCTCTTGAGCCACTCATATAGCAAAATGCCAATACCGGCGATGACAATGCAAATCACCCAGCCGAACGGGGTCGGTCTCTGACGTGAGCCCATGAGTCGCCCCGCTCTGTCATTGCCCATAAATAACAACATGAGGCCGAGGATGACTAGAGCCGGCGCAAGCATCACCGCCTTCAGTGAAATGGAAACATCATCTTCATGATGTGACGCTGCAACTAAGGGCAAAACAATGGAGAAGTATGCGAGCACGCCACCACCAATGGACATAAAGAAACCAAGCCAGCGCATCTTCCTGACTGGCTGCTGTGGGTTTGGGTCGGTTGGAGCGTCCATGTGCGCAATGTGGTCTAACGAAACCAGCTCAGCCAGCCCGTGTCAACAAACGTGAACCGTCCCGCTCAGCGGGAGAACGAAGAGCGGTCCACGAGCTTGGCTGAAGCGCTCTGGTCAGGTCACGAAACATCATATCCAAAATCATCTCAACGAACGCCACGCTTCTTCTGGGTGCTCTTGTGCTCGACTGCC
Organism: Verrucomicrobiales bacterium; assembly: GCA_028293445.1. Taxonomy (GTDB): domain Bacteria; phylum Verrucomicrobiota; class Verrucomicrobiia; order Limisphaerales; family JACDHS01; genus CBHWET01. The sequence continues at coordinate 42,256 of JAQGOU010000220.1, forward strand.
TTTTCTTTTTTAACGGCCCACTTCCGAAACACTCTCGCATTTCTCCGCAACCACTTGGGGTCATCTTTATCACCAGGAATCTGGCTTCGCGCCTCAAGCTTATCTGCGGCCGCTGCAAATATCTCAGAGCCCAATTTTTTCATAAACGCGAAGTGGCCCAACGACCTGAGCCACAGCCGGCTCGGGATGTAAACCGCGAAGCGGAACGAAAGACGTCATCGGCTGTTGGCTCCAGTGACATGGTTACGCCTCACGGCTTGAAGCTTCGGCCATGAAAATGAGAAACTAACAAGGTGTCCGGTCATGGGATTCCTACCGCCGGTTGCTCTTCGTTTGAAACTGAAGTGGACACAATAAGCGTCCGACTCGTAGAAAAAGTATTTCCCATTGCTCTCTGATATTGGCGTCGCGCCAGTTCCTGGCAATGTGCGCTCTAATGTCTCAGCCATCACCATGCCGCCATTGATCTCAATAATAGAGTTGCTGGCGTTGCGTGGGTGTTCTGGTGTGTCCTTTGTGTCGAAAGCAAGATAAAGGTGACTCATCAATCGATCAGGACGATCCTCATAGGCAACAAATCCGAGGCTATCCCAAACCATCGCAACTCGTGTTCCGCTTGGGTGCATTGGAATCTCACGCTGTCGTGATGGCTTCTCAAAACATGCAAGGAAGCGCTCGGTCTCTCGGAGCTGCAGCAAGTCATGCCCACCGAGGAGAACCTGGTCTGGAAGAATGGCGACGTGCATAGTGCCGCCTAACGAAACCAGCTCAGCCAGCCCGGGTCAAGAGCGTGAACCGCGAAGCAGAACGAAGAGCGGTCCACGGGCTTGGCTGCAGCGCTCTGGTTAGGCCACATGGTCATCTTTGAATGGTTCGATGTCGCCCATCAATCCTTCGGCGGCGTATCCGGGATGCTCGGGAGAGAGATTCAGAATCGCAACACATCGGCCGTGTGCCGATTGTGCGGCCAACTCTTGTTCCGTCTCCACCAGATGGACCTGCTCGAAACAATATTCACAAAATCGAACTTTGGGGTCGTCGGTCGGCTTCAGCCCGCGCCACATCTTCGGGCATTGGAAGTTCACCCTGCAGTTTTGGATTTCGTTGGCTGATGCCATACTCGTAATGCGGCCTAACGATACTCCGGATCAGCGAGCCCGCGCCAATGATATTTAGAATGCAACCGAGACGTGATCGCGGGGTTCGCTGCATCCGGCGGGTTAGGCTCCGTAAATCTTGGAAACATAATCTCGAACGTGAATAACTCGGCTCACATCTATCGCCCGGCGCATCTCGCTGGCCGGATTATAAAATGCGCCTTTGTGTGCAAGCGCCTCGCGTGCTCTATCCTGAAGCGCTGTCGACAATGACTGCCACCACTCGTCAACGTCGGCGACGAGCTGACCAACTTCTGCCGCTCCTCCGCTCACCACAACCGAATCTATGCGAAGCTCACGCGGCTCACCGCGGAATGGTGTGTTCAACCAAATACGTCTCGTCTCACCATCTCGCTCAATTTTGAACTCTGTGAAGTCGCCGTCGCGGTATAATTCGATGGCAAAAACACGCATGGTAGAGCAGCCTAACGCTCCGGATCAGCGAGCCCGCGCCAGTGGTAAACAGAATGCAACCGAGACGCGATCGCGGGCTTAGATGCATCCGGTTGGTTAGGCACGGATATCTGGCACATCTTTGTTGTTTGGAGCGCTTGGTTCGACATCGGAAATCTATTTGAGTGATTTCTGTTCCGCCACCTCTTTGAGGGCAATATTCTGAAGATCCAGGGCTGTATACCACATCTCAGTAGTGTTTGTTTTCGGAATAATCGAACCGTCAATGCTACGATCTCCACCGGTCATAACAGTGCCAACCTTAATCTGTCGAGTGGCCTTATCAACTGTTGCGAACTTCTCCCGCAAATCTGCCTTAACATCTTTCTTCTCTCGGTCGGTAACTTTATCCCCCCTCGCTATGATGCGATAGATCTTGTGAGTCTTCGGGGTAATCTGAACAAAGAGACTGTCGAAGGGCTTGATAGCATTCGTAATGACAACCCCATATTCAAGCTCCCGTGGCATGTCAGCGTTATAACCTGGAGAATTCGTTGACACTGCCGTCGCAGGTGCAAAGAAATCTCCCAACTTTAGGCCGAAGTATCGCTCAATCTTGTCGTCAGCCAGCGTTTTGGAAAGAATACAAAATAGGCATGTGATCAGGGTTAACTTAGGTAACATTTTCATATCAATAATCTCTTTATAGGTTGTGTTTGGGTATTCACGATTGGATATGGATTACCGCCTAACGATACTCCGGATCAGCGACCCCGCACCAGTGGTAAACAGAATACAACCGAGACGCAATCGCGGGCTTCGCTGCATCCGGTTGGTTGGGCGGCTCAGCTATCACCCTGTCGTAATCCAGTCTGCCATATGATATCGCAATCTTTGCAGTAATAGCGATACTCCTGTGCCCGGTTCGGATCATTTCGATAAAATGGAATGCGTGCTCCACATTTCGGGCAATGGTATCGCACCAGCACTTTGTGGTGGAGGGCAAATATCGCAGCCAGCATTAAAACCACGATGAGACAAAATGGCCAAATGCCGGACCATCCGCGGTGCTCTTGGCTATAGCCCATGGCGAAGATGCCGCAGAGTGCAGCAACAGCGAAAATCACCACTAATGGCACAACGAATCGAGTGCCAAATTCAGGATCTTGCTTCTCTATAGGCATATAACTTAAGCCGCCCAACGAAACCAGCTCAGCCAACCCGTGTCGATAAACGTGAACCGTCCCGCTTAGCTGGAGAAGGAAGAGCGGTCCACGGGCTTGGCTGCAGCGCGTTAAGTGTCAAATCCAAAAGCCGATACTACTTTGCATTGCTGTCCAACGAAGAACACGTGCGACTCCATCGTGGCAGCCAGTAATTGCCCTTGTCCAGCGAGAGAACCACGCTAGAAGTTCTGCCCACTATTTGACTTCGATCAACCGCGCCGAAATATCGCGAATCGAAGCTGTTGTCGCGATTATCACCCATCATAAAATAGTGGTCGGCAGAAACATGTGCCGGCCCGAATGTGCGCATCGCTGGCACTCCGTTTATGGCCATAACTGCGTGCGGGTGGTCGGGAAGTTGTTCGGTGGCGAAAAGGGCATGGGCGCGCTCAGGGTCGTCGGCAAGTTGCTTGGATACCGCGGGCTCTAAAGTCGTATAATCTACGGATTGATCGTTGATAAATAACTGATCATTCCGTGACTCAATCGTGTCGCCTGGCAGGCCAACCACACGCTTAACCAATCGTGTGCCATCCTTGGGTGAAAAGAAAACCACAATATCTCCACGTTGAGGGTTGCTCCACTCCGCGATGTGCCAAGTGGTGAACGGCACTTTGAGATCGTAGGCGAGCTTGTTTACCAATACGCGGTCACCCACAAGAATCGTTGGCTGCATTGAACCAGTAGGCACAACATTCCAATCCGCCAGGGATGAACGGATGGAAAACATAATCAGCGCGAGGATTAAAAGCGGGCGAATTTCTCGCTCCCACCACCGGGAGGCGAGACTGCGATACTTTTTACAATTCATGACGTTTTGACCGCTTAAGCTTTTGGTCGTTCATTCTTTCACACCGTGACCGCGCTCTGAGACCTAACGCTCGGGATCAGCAAGCCCGTGCCAGTGATATTCAGAATGCAACCGAGACGTGATCGCGGGCTTCGCTGCATCCGGTTGGTTAGGTCGCTTGAATTTCATCGGAATAGTCATAAATAAACTCCTGGGTCTCCTGAATCGCGTAGCCTCGCCTCTTCTTCCTCCTTCGCGGCGGCCTGCTCACGCTGCATCCGCTGCTTCTCCCACTCCGCCATCTTCTGGTCAAGCGCCGCAGTCTCCTCTGACGTGAAACGCAAGTGGTCCGAAATCTGCGCGCCACAAACGCCGCAGTGCTTAAGGCGGCGATTGTAGAGCACTCGCATGCAACTTGGGCAGTGATGACTCATAGCGTGTCGAGTTGGCCTAACGCTCGGGATCAGCAAGCCCGTGCCAGTGGTAAACAGAATGCAACGACGACGCGATCGCGGGGTTCGCTGCATCCGGTTGGTTAGGCCGCATCATAATGAATGCGATGCAGTGCCGATTGAACATGTCGGGAATTGTCCAACAGCGCCAATCTTGTAAACACCGCCGTACGGGCCACGCTGCACCGTTTCGAAAATGCCGGGAGAAATGAAAGGCCTAATCTGCTCCCAACTCGGAATCACACCGTTGGTCTGATGTGTATCAATCGCCCACTGGTCCTTCGCTCCACTTAAAATTTCCAAACGCATCCTACATGATATCTCCGGCGCGTAAGAACGCGCCCATACAACCCAATGCACGGCAAATCCGAGAGCAAACGCAGCAATAACTGCGATTCCGAATTGGAGTTTCAGTTTGGAAGACATGGCAAGTGGCCTAACGAAACCAGCTCAGCCAGCCCGTGTCAATAAACGTGAACCGTCCCGCTTAGCGGGAGAACG
>JAQGOU010000223.1 GCA_028293445.1 Verrucomicrobiales bacterium
AAAGCGCTCTGCGCCCTTCTGAAAACGGTTGGGCGACGCTCGACCAAGCCTCTGCAACTCCTGAAAACGATTGGGCGACGCTGACCAAGCCTCTGCAACTCCTGAAAACGGTTGGGCAACGCTCGACCATGCCTCTGTAACTCTTGAAAACGATTGGGCGACGCTGACCAAGCCTCTGCAACTCCTGAAAACGATTGGGCGACGCTTGACCATGCCTCTGCAACTCTTGAAAACCAGTAGTTTTGCGGAAAAGAGGGCGTTTCAGACGTTTGCAGAGTGTTTAAGGCCGGTAACAACACCACCAAAGCTTCTCGAAGAGGGGAAAGCTTGTGATGCTGGATCGAACGGGGTTCCAGCCTGCTGCAATCCAAAGGTTCTTCAAACTTGGTGTTTGAAATTTCTTTGGTTTTTGGGGCTTTGGTGTTTCTTTCCCGCACCCACTACGACTGCTTAACCGCTTTGGTCTTGAAGGAGATCTCGCCCTGGTTCTTACCGGCATCGATCAGCAACAGGTAGGTCACATCCGTCTGCAAGGCCTCCGCTTTGCCTCGGGGCAGGCTCGGTTTCATCCCGGCAATTTTGGATCCGTAGGTGAACCCTTTCATCGGCCTGGAAGATGAATCAGAAATCATATGCCAGAGTGGATGCGCGTACTTGTTCGTTTTGAATTCTTCAGCAGAAACGACCTTAATTTCATTGATGCGATAATCCTGTCTGAACGTGAAGCTCACAGGATACGTTTCCGCCGCAGGCTCTTTTTCCTTTTCCTTGTCGCGATCACGACTGTGAGAGCGTTGCATCTGCGTAACGGATGGGCGAACAGTCGCGTAAATCTCAATTGGCCGAGCGCTCTTGAACAAATCCGTAAAAAAATAAACGTAAGCACCGCCGAGAACCAGGGCCAGGAAAACCAAACTAATCTGACGCTTCATAAGTAAATGGACGTTTCGTTCCGGGGTCTTGTTACAATTAACGCGTTCCGGCCTGATGCAGAAACTCTTTTTCTCCGGTAGCCTTTCCAGCTTCGACGACCAGTTTGTAGGTCTCGTTGGGTAGGAGTGGTTCTGCCTTGGTTTTGGCTACCGCAGGTTTCATCCCGGGAACGGGGAACCCGTAGCCGAACGCTTCGACCGGAGCAACTTTGTTGGTGGCGACGAGGCTCCAGACCGGGTGCGCGTATTTATTGGTGGCGAGCTCGCTGGACCGGAAAAACTTGATGGAAGTCAGTTCGACGGGAGGATCGAAGACAAACAGCTCGGGATTATTCCTGAACTTTATTCGAATTTTCTCCCCCCGGAACCAGTCGGTAAAATAGAACACGTAAGCTGCGCCCATGGCCAGGGCGGTAACAACCAGAAAAAGGGCGCGCTTGTTCATGACAACAATGAACAAGACCATTTTTCGAGGGCAAATATTCGATTTGGTTTCGAAAAGTTGGGACGGCAGAGCCCAATGAAAGTGCAAATACATGAAGACGTTACAAAAAAACCTACCCGGCTCACAAAAACACGCGTTCACGCTGATTGAATTGCTCGTCGTCATCGCGATCATTGCCATTCTCGCCGGCATGTTGCTTCCCAGTTTGTCGAAAGCCAAAGAGGCTGGCCAACGAATCTCCTGCTTGAACAATCTGAAGCAGCTAAACCTGGCGCTGACGATGTACGCGGATGGCAATGACGGACGCTTCTGCGACCGGACCGGCGGCGGGACACCGACTGCCCTCAATCCTCGCTGGCCCGGAAAATTGCGTCCGACCTATCACGATCTCAAAGTGATCCGTTGCCCCTTGGATGGTCCAACCGATCCGCTGACCATGCCGAGCCCGGATCCCTCGGACAATTCACCTCGCAGCTATATCATCAACGGCTTTAATGATTACTTCGGCGATTTCACCAAAGTCGTGGCCGGTTCATCGATCCTTGAAAGCACGATTCAACATCCATCGGAAACGGTCACATTCGGGGAAAAAGCCCACACCTCGGAAAACTTCTACATGGACTTGCTCGAAACCGATCCGACGCTGCCGCCGGGTTTCGGCAATGAAGTGAAAGAACTCGAACAGGCCCGTCATTCCACGAAGAGCGGGGCCAACTATAGCTTTGCCGATGGCAGCACTCAGTTTTACAAGAAATGGAAGACTCTCGGACCGACGATTGATATGTGGTGTGTGACCGAAGAGGGCCGCACGAATTCGAGCTATCTCTACCAGTAATCGATGGTCATTTGACTTTCACATCAAGCCCGCTTCACGGCGGGCTTTTTTGCTTGCGTCATTGCACTCTGCCGCAGTTTTTTTATTCTCAACGCGAATGATTTTGCTTTTCGACATCGGTAATACGCATACGCACCTGGGGTTGGCGAATGGCAAAAAGGTTCTACGCCAAACCAACATCCGAACCGCGGATTGGTTCGATGCCACCGCGCAGAAGCAGGTGCAAACATTCCTCAAGACATCGAAGCTGGAAGGTGCGGCCCTTTGTAGCGTCGTGCCCCGGGCGACAGCTTTCGTTCACGAATTCGTGACGGAGAAACTTTTCCTCCCGTGCTTTGAACTCAATGCAGCCTCAATCGTCGGGGTCGGCATTGATTATCCCAAACCGGCTACGATCGGCCCCGACCGTCTGGCCAATGCGATCGCCGCGAAGCACCATTTTGGCGCGCCGGCTGTCGTGGTCGATTTCGGCACGGCCGTTACCTTCGACGTGGTGAATGCGAAAGGGAATTACGTTGGCGGCATTATCGCTCCCGGTCTCGCCGCGATGACAGATTATCTCCACGAAAAAACGGCGCTGTTGCCGAAGATCAAGATTCGCGAAATCAATTCCGTGGTGGGCAAGAGCACGGAGCAGGCGATGCTGATTGGAGCGGTGCATGGTTATCGCGGGCTGATTCGTGAGCTGATCGGCGAATTGAAACGCACCCTGAAAACAAAGCGGTTGCCGGTGGTGGCGACAGGGGGATACGCAAAGCTGATTGCCGCCAAGCTGCCCGAAATCTCCGCCGTGAATCCATTGCTCACCTTGGAAGGCCTGCGATTGGCCTGGCAGATTCAAAATGCCCCCGCCGCAAAAGCTCGTAATAAAGGCGGTGAAAAGCCATGTGCCCTCTGCGAGTCCGATTTCTAACCACGGATGAACACGATTGAAACAAGAAGAAGTTGTTCGACACGAATTACACAGATTAACACGAATTAAGACAGACGCTCATCTGTGCTCCTTCCTTTCTTAAAATTCGTGTTAATCTGTGTAATTCGTGTCGAACCCTTCTGATCCGTGTTCATCAGTGTCAGTCAGAACTAGATATGTGCGGCACCGCTCGCGGGTGCTGATCCGTGGTTTAAAACTTCCCCAGCACTTCCCACTTGAAACTTCAAACCTGAGACTCGAAACTCGCCCGCAATGAACCGCATCGAAGAACGTTTCGCCCGCCTGAAAAAAGAAGGTCAGAAAGGATTCGTCGTTTATATCGGGGGTGGAGATCCGAATCTCGAAGCCACACGTCAACTCGCGCTCTCCTTCGACAAAATCGGAGTCGACGTTCTGGAAATCGGTGTGCCGTTCAGCGATCCGTTGGCCGATGGCCTCGTGAATCAACTCGCGGCCCAACGCGGTCTCGAATCGGGCACGACGCCGGTGAAAATTTTGGAGACCGTCGCCGCGATTCGCAAAGAGTCACAGATCCCGCTCGTTCTCTACATCTATTACAACATCATCCACAAAATGGGCCTGCAGAAGTTCGTCAGCGCCGCTGCGAAAGCGGGCGTGGATGGATTGCTCGTGCTTGATTTGCCGCCGGAAGAATCCGAGAACTACGAAAGCGTCATGCGTGATGCCGGCGTGGCGGTGATTTATCTCGTTGCCCCCACGACGCCGGAAGATCGCATGGAATTTATTGTGAAGCGCGGCACGGGATTCATTTATTATATCTCG
>JAQGOU010000236.1 GCA_028293445.1 Verrucomicrobiales bacterium
TAGCGGGCATAACCGCCGCTGGTCGCCACGGCGGCATCGCGCAAAGAAAACTGACTGATCAAGGGTGAATTTTCCGCAGGCTGACGCGGATTGGCGACGCCGACACGCCGCGGATAATTTCCCCAAACCCGGATGTCACCGCCGATATTCAAGAGACCGGACGACGCAAATCGTTTGGCCACTTCCACCGCACGATCGATGATAAAACCCTTGCCGAGGCCGTCCACATTGAATGCCATGGGAGCGTTGAAAGCGGTCACCAACGAGGACGAGTCTGGTAAGCGTTGCTCGCGTTCCGCTTGTTTCCAAAGGTCAACGACTCCGGCCATATTGGCATTAATGGCACCGCCGGTGCGCTCGCTCCACACGTTGTAGGCGGCGAGGACTTGAGCCAATTCGCGAGATTCAATCGGCGACCCTTTTTGGACGCGACTGATTTCGCTCGCGGTATCGCGGGTGCTGAGAATTCGGCGGAGACGTTCTATCTCCGCGAGAACCTGGTGTTCGCAGGCGCTGGCATTCTCGGCATCGCCTGCATGGACGATCAGCTCCATGGAGGTGCCCAGGACAGCTTCGTGATGAAAGGCAAACTCCCCCAGCGACAAGCGCTCTGGCGCGTCATGCTTTAGCGGAGCGAAGGAAGTCGCCTGAAGGAGGGTGTTACCACCGGAGAATGCGGTCAAACCCGCAACTGTGCCTGTGATCCAACGATACGAAAGATGTCTATTTTTCACGATGGTTGAGGGACGTGGGACCGAGCATTGGGTAGTTAGATTATTTAGCTCAGTTGAAGCCGCAAGCCATTTTCGATGACAAGGATGTAATCTTCCGGAACAGGTTAAACGGAAAGAGTAGACGCTTCACGTATGGGGTCCTTAGGGAAACGGTGGCCACGCCGTTCCATGACTCCGGCGTCAGCGGCTTTACTAATTGTCATACCGCCCCTATCTCCCTCTATTTTCTAAGGCATGACGAGAATTCTATTCACCCTGTGCTTGTTATTTCCCTTTTTATCCTTCGCCCAACCGGCCGCCGAAGTCGAAAAAAGCGTTAACCACCTTTTGGATTACATTGCCCGCTCTGGCGTGGGTTCATCCGAAATGGGAGCGAATACAATGGCAAACAGGCAGCGGCTCATTTGCGCAATAAATACGAACACTCCAAGAAGGAGATCAAAACCCCCGAAGACTTTATTCGGTTAGCCGCGACTAAAAGCGCGACATCCGGCAAGCCATACATGATACGACTCAAAGGTGGAAAGGAAATCCCGAGCGCCGAATGGCTCACTGGGATTCTGAAAGAGTTTCGAGGATCAAAGCAACCTTGAGAGACTTCGTTTGAGATGTCAGCTGAAATAGTGTCCGTCCTTTCATGACAAGATTTTCATTTTAAAAAGCGTGGTGACTTGGAAAATCTTCCTTACGCTTCGTTCGTGTTTCATTTGTTGTCCAACTAAAAGTTCCTCGCCAGCCCAGAAAACGATCCCATGCAAAAACTTCTTAAACGGCCGTTCGTAATCATTCTTATCGTAGCAATCATTGGCGTGGGCGGAGGATGGTGGTGGCAAGCGCGTGGTCATTCCAGGACGTCGTTTCGCACGACACCCGTGAAACGGGGCGAAGTGTCCGCGACGATCAGCGCCAGCGGGACGATCGAACCTGAAGAAGTCGTGGATATCGGCGCGCAGGTGGCCGGGCTGATCAAGAGTTTCGGCACCGACATGGATGGCAAAACGATTAACTACGGTTCCGTGGTGGAAGAAGGAGCGGTGTTGGCGAGAATTGATGACTCGGTTTATGCCGCCGATCTCGCGGTGGCGAAGGCGCAAATGGAACGCGATAGAGCTGGAGAGCTGACCGCCGCCGCGAATCTCGACCAGATGAAGGCAAAATTGATCCAGGCGAACGCTGAATGGAAACGGACGCAGTCACTCCAGGAATCTAAATTGGTGGCGCAGGTCGATTATGATACGGCGCAGGCCAATCACGAAATTGCCAAAGCGAATGTTGCCGTGGCAGAGGCGGCGATCGCCCAGGCGAAAGCAGCGACGGTCCAAGCGCAGGCTGCGTTGGACAAAGCACAGCGCAATCTCGCGTTCTGCGTGATCAAATCGCCAGTCAAAGGTGTCATCATCGATCGCCGCGTGAATATTGGTCAGACGGTCGTATCGAGTCTCAATGCGCCGAGTCTCTTTTTAATCGCGAAAGATTTGACGCGGATGCAGATCTGGGTGGCGGTGAACGAGGCGGATGTGGTGCGGATTGTTCCGGGCGCGCCGGTGACTTTCACCTGTGATGCTTACGGAGGCAGGCAATTCGACGGGACGGTGGGCAAGGTCCGCCTTAACGCCACCATGACGCAAAACGTCGTGATGTACACGGTCGAGGTAAACACCGAGAACAAAGACAACGCGCTGCTGCCTTACCTGACGGCGAATGTTCGTTTCGTGGTGCGGAAGGAAGCCGATGTGTTGTTGGTTCCGAATGCGGCCTTGCGTTGGTCGCCTGCTTCGATGGAACAGATTGCTCCGGACGCCCGCTCGCAGAATGCGGTGGAACCATCGGCCAAAGAGTCTTCCGGTGATGCTAAACCAGGAAAAAAGAATAAGGGAGCCAAGGACCGTCCGGCGATTGTCTGGATTCAGGATGGCGAATTCGTTCGGCCATTGGATGTAAAGATCGGCACTTCAGATGGCGCGAACACGGCGGTGACGGGAGAAAAATTGCAGGAAGGCCAGGGAGTAATCATCGGGGAGATGGCGTCCAACGCGCAGGCGAATACGCAAAATCCATTTATCCCACAAGTGATTAAACGCTGAGTCGTTCGTTCGATCTCATTGAGCATTTCATCCAAAGGATTTTCCGATATGGAACTCATCAAACTGGAAAACATCCAAAAAATCTATCGCCGCGGCGAGATGGAGATTCCGGTATTGGATAACGTCACCCTGAAGATTGAGCGTGGGGAATTAATTGCCCTGATTGGCACGAGCGGGTCCGGGAAAAGCACATTGATGAATATCCTCGGCTGCCTCGACCGGCCGACGGCGGGCACGTATTGGCTCGATGGACAGGAGATTTCCAAAGTCTCGGCGGAGGAACGGGCGACGCTGCGCAATTCGAAGATCGGTTTCGTTTTTCAAAATTTCAATCTACTGCCGCGAACGAGTGCGCTGCAGAACGTCATGATGCCGCTGAGTTATACCGCGGCTCATCTTCCCAAGAAGGAATGCCGCGAGCGGGCCGAAGCCATGTTGAAGCTCGTGGGGCTGGGTGATCGGATGGATCACGAACCGTCGCAGCTTTCCGGCGGACAGCAACAACGCGTTGCCATTGCCCGCTCCTTGATCAATCGCCCGCCGGTACTATTCGCTGACGAACCAACGGGCAATCTTGATTCGCGCACGACTGAAGATGTTCTGAAGATGTTTCAGAAACTGAATGAGGAGGAGGGCCTGACGATCATTATTGTGACCCACGACGACAATGTGGCGCGTCACACACAACGCGTGATCCGGATGAAGGACGGAATGATCGTGGAAGAAGGGTCGCCGCAACAAGTATTGGGACCGGTGAAAGCCGTGCCAGCGCCAACTCTAATACCGCCCAAAGCCGAAACCGGTTGGGACATCATGAAGGCCGGTGGAAAAATTCTCGGCATGGCGTTGCATGCTTTGCGTCGGAATGTGATGCGGTCGATCCTCACCTGTTTGGGAATTATCATCGGCATCGCCGCAGTCATCGCCATGATGGAGATCGGCCGCGGCTCTTCCAATTCCATCGAACAAACCATTTCCAGTCTCGGGGCGAATGTTATCCAGATCGATCCCAGCTCTTCGTCGGTCGGCGGAATCAGTTCGGGAGGCGGCGGACGAGTGACGTTGACGCCGGAGGACGCAGAAGCCATTCGCAATGAGTGCAGCGCGGTAAAATGGTCTGCTCCCAGTGTGGATTGCCGCGCACAGATTATTTATGGCAATCGCAATTGGCTGCCCGATCGCGTGCTCGGGACGACGCCGGGTTTCCTGAAAGTGCGCAAATGGGATCTCGCCGAAGGCGATGCCTTTACGGATGAAGAGGTGAGAGCGACCGCGTCCGTTTGTCTCGTCGGGCAGACGATCGTGCGACAGCTGTTCGGCACGGAGTCGCCGTTAGGTAAAGAAATCCGGGTGAAAAATGTGGCCATGAAGGTTATTGGCGTTCTAAAACGCAAAGGGGCAAACATGATGGGACGCGATCAGGATGACGTGGTGATTGCGCCATGGACGATGGTGAAATTCCGCGTGACGGGCGTACGGCAATCGGCTTCGACATCAGGAGGTTCCTCTGCGTCCAGTCAGGTGAATTCGTTGAATCAACTTTATCCCAATCACCAGGTGGCGCTCTATTCCCAACAGTCCGCGATGCAGGCAGCCGATTTGCCGCAACTCACCCGCTTCGCTGATCTCGACGACGTATGGGTTTCCGCGGATTCGCCGCAGGATATTCCGGTCGCCATTAAACAGATCACCGGCCTGCTACGCGACCGGCATCGGCTTCGCGACGGTGCGCCAGATGATTTCAGGATTCGCGATCTGACGGAAATTTCTCAGGCGCTCGCATCTACCAGCCGGGTGATGACCAACCTGCTGCTGGTCGTTGCGTTGATTTCTTTGGTGGTGGGCGGGGTCGGGATTATGAACATCATGCTTGTGTCGGTCACCGAACGGACGAAAGAGATTGGCTTACGCATGGCGGTAGGCGCACGAGCGAAAGATATTTTGCGGCAATTTCTCGTCGAAGCGGTGGTGTTGTGTCTTGCCGGGGGCATTGTGGGAATCCTGCTGGGACGCGGTGCATCGGTAGCCGTTACCGCGCTGCTGCATTGGCCTACCATCGTGTCGCTTCCAGCTATCTTGGCGGCGGTGGCGGTATCAGTCACGGTTGGAATTATTTTCGGTTATTATCCTGCATGGAAAGCGTCGCGGCTCGATCCGATTGAAGCTCTGCGCTACGAATAATCCGAAAGGTCTAATCACCTCACTCACCTGGATACAGTGGCGATGGGGGTTGCGAATTTGGCTCACGTAAATTTCGCAGGCTTAAACCTTCTGGCGCGAGGGCTGCCGCATGCCCGTCATAAAACAAGCCGTTCATGCGTTGGCCATGGCGCATGGGATAGTGACTCGTGTTCGTAAACGGCAGGAAAGGCAGTCGGGGTGGAGTCGGCACTTTGGAATCTGCGCAACCAGGACTGCGACGATGTTCCCAAATCACCAAACGTTCGGACGTCTGCGTCACAAAACTTTCCCGCTGGGCCATCGGGCTGCCGTCGCAGTAATTCATTCCATACGCACACTGCCATTGCTGCTCGGTCGGACATTTGAAGACGTTGGTGAACGCCAGATACGGAAATAATAGTCCTTTCTTGAACCCAGCGCCGGGAGGTCCGTCCGGAATCTGGGTCGGATCATAGGGTGCCCACCAGATTTCGTTCGGTCCAGTAGGCGGAGGATTGTTCCGTCCGTTCCCGGAAGGAACGCCTGCGGACAGACCGTAAGGATCATTCGGTTAGGCCGACTCGCACATCATGCTGACCTATCTTTCACTCGTTCCTATCCTACTCGTAATTTTCTGGCTCGTTGCTGAGGTTCGAGGCTGGAGGCGGATTCGCGTTGCTGCTGGTCTCGCGCTTTGATTACCGTTGCAGTCATCGCCTTTCGTTGAGGCACGTTTATGGAAGGCTTCAAGCACGCAGAGTTTCCTGTGCCTCACGACAGTCCAGCAGACGCGGCTATCATGGACGCGGCGGATAAGGCAGCGACCAATAGTTTCAGCAAATGTCGACGTGGCCTAACCAGAGCGCAAGCCAGTGGACCGCCCTTGGCTCCGCCTCGCGGTTCACGTTTGTTGACGCGGGCTGGCTGAGTTGGGATCGTTAGACGGCATCGACCGTATGACATTGATATCTATGTTTCCAACCTTCAGCGAGATTATCCATCGTCTGCGCCGCATACTTTTGTACGCTTGGAGCGTCGTCTATTTTCGTCGGTGGCTCATTGTTGCTGTTACACTCGGATTTTTTCTCTTTGTAGTTCTTTGTTTGCACTTGTTTTCAACTTATTCGGCAAGGTGTTGATTTCGCTTGAGGCGGAGCCGTACGATTATTGAGATATGAACATTTTGCCGCCGAACCCGCCGAATGCATCAACACCCGCGATCACGTCTCGGTTGCATTCTGTTTACCGTGTGACGATGAATCATATCAGCACTACTAACCAAAAGCCTTTCAATCCCCTCGTTGGATGTTAGCGAACTGGCCACGCTTGAAGCTGGAAAAAGTTTAGCCGGTCGAGTAGAACGATTGCCATACCCCACGCGATGCCCATTAAAGTTGCCATTCTCGAAGATGATTCCACGATGCGGGAGAGTCTTGCCCTCTTGATTAATGGCACTGATGGGTTTCGTTGTATTGCTTGCTTTGCCAACGCCGAGGCGGCCTTGCGAGACCTGCCCAATCTTTGGCCGGATGTATTGCTCTCGGACATCAACCTGCCGAAAATGTCAGGCATCGAATGTGTGGCGAAATTGAAAAAGCAGCGACCGGAATTGCAGGTGCTCATGCTGACGGCCTACATGGACAACGAGAAAATCTTTGCTTCCTTGAAAGCCGGGGCCAGCGGTTACCTGATTAAGAAAACCCCGCCAGCGAAAATTCTGGAGGGAGTTTTGGACGTGCATGCGGGTGGTTCGCCAATGTCCAATTCCATCGCGCGCCAGGTCGTTCAGTTTTTTCAACAGCAGGAAAAACCCTCCGAGAGCACGAAAGAATTGACCAGCCGCGAACGCGAAATTCTTTCTCATCTCGCGCAAGGCCGGCAGTACAAGGAAATTGGCGAGAAACTTTCGATCAGTTCCTTCACAGTTCGCGCGCATATCCGCAACATTTACGAAAAACTTCAGGTGAATTCGCATACCGAGGCGGTTTTGAAATTTCTGGGCAGATGATGCGTGGGGCGGGAAGCGGATTTTTCAAGAACACTTTATATTTTTACGGATAGGCATCGCGTGTTCGCACTTCAGTAGTCGATAGCGACTATGTTTCTCCGTTCTCAGTCTTCCTTTCGGCCGCTTCTAGTCGATAGAGGCAATGGCGGGACTTCTCGGCGTTCTCTAATCTTTTCCCATCGCCCATGAAAGAGTTTACCGAATCTCATTCGTCTTTTGCTTTCGTCTCAGCCGCTTTTCGGTTTCAGACAAGGAATGGTGGGCTTCCGGCAATCGTTCTTCAGTCTCCGGCAATGGTGGGTGGAAGAAAAATCATTGGCGCGGAACAAACCGAGGATGGGAGCAGCATGAAACCGATCCTCACGGTGGAAATGCAGGCGGGTCGTCCCGTGGTGCTTTGGAAAAAGCAAGGCATGGACGGCGTGGAAATCTGGGTGGATCGCAGCGATGGCAAAGGCTTCGTCTTTCTAGCGACTGATACCCAGCCCGATTACATCGACACCGCACCGCTGCCTGCCGCCCGTTCCGCTTTGTGGAAATATAAAGCCATCTATCTCCAGGCCGGTGAACGCGTGGGCCAATGGAGCGATGTTGTAAGCATCGCCCTCGCCGGATGGTTTTTCTCTCAACTTAATTTCCCTCCTAACCCCTGCAAATCATCACCCCTCAATCAAAGTAAAAAATAAAATGAAGGCAAAAATGAAAATCCAGAACCTCATAAAAAAGTTAGCGCTCATTGTCGGCGCGGCTGCTGCCATTTCGTCGGCACCAGCAAGCACTGACTATGGTCCTGCCGTCTGGCGACCAGGCTATCCCGGCCATTGGTACACCACTGGCGTGGGTAAACAGATGTACGTTGAACACGACATGGAAGGGTATTACCTCTCCACCATTTCTTATCTGCAAGGGGGCGGGACGTCGGTCAGCGTTCACTACTGCGTCAATGGCAAAAGCGACAATGGCAGCGATGCGGCCCCGGGCGAAGTCTCGCAAATGGTGCTCGACACCTACTACGCCTGGCATGCCGTGTGTTTGAATACGCATTCCATGAGCACGGAGCATGAAGGGTTTGCCAGTAACCCGGCCTGGTATACGGCGGCGATGTATGATGCATCGGCGGCTTTAACAAAATCGAAGGCCGAAAAATACGGTTTTGCCAAAGATCGCAATCACATCGTTGGTCATGGCGAATGGCAGAATACCGCGTGGGATAATTGGGTTATCGCCAACTTAGGCTTTGATCCCCGATGTAATTCTCACACCGATCCCGGGCCTTATTGGGATTGGACCGGTTATATGGCGCGAATTAATCAGCTTAGTCAGCCAAAGCGCGATTTTAGCGGCGACAGCTTAGATGATTATCCGTTATTTCGGCCATCCACCGGCATGTGGTATGTCCGCTTTGGCGAAGACCAATCCATCCACAGCTTTTCGTTCGGCCAAGCTGGTGACATTCCATTGGTTGCCAAGCAGTCCAGCAATGACAACGGTCCCGATGCGGTGGTCTTCCGGCCGTCGACCGGCACCTGGTATGTCCGGTTTAGTGAGGATGGTAGTGTCCATACTTTTCAACATGGCCAGAACGGAGACATTCCCCTCATGGCTGATTTCAGCGGAGATGGAAAGGATGATTATGCGATTTTCACACCTTCCACAGGCCAGTGGTCCGTCCGTTTTGGAGATGCCACCATTCATAATTTTTCGCTCGGCCAGAGCGGTGATATTCCATTGGTTGCCAAGCAGTCCAGCAATGACAACGGTCCCGATGCGGTGGTCTTCCGGCCGTCGACCGGCACCTGGTATGTCCGGTTTAGTGAGGATGGTAGTAT
>JAQGOU010000250.1 GCA_028293445.1 Verrucomicrobiales bacterium
ACCTGGCTGTTGTCCGCTCCCGCTGGGGCTGTCCATGAAAGCGCTCCGGTGGAAGGGTTGATGGTGATGCCGACCGGCCCTTCAACACTGTAGGTAATCGTGTTGGCAGGAAGGTCTGAATCTGTCGCGGAAGCGGTCAGGTTCAGCGTCTGGCCTTCGTTGATCGTCTGATTTTCAATCGAGGCGAGAACTGGCGCGGTGTTCACTTCGCTGACGGTTACAGCGATCGTTTCGAAGTCGTTCGAGCTAGGCGACCCGTTATCCGTTACGCGGACGGTGATCGGATAACTTCCGGGACCTTGAGTTTCCGTCGGCGTCCAGCTAAAGGCGCCTGTCGTGGCACTGATACTGGAGCCCGCCGGATTGCCGGCGTCGAGACTGTAGGTCAAGGTTTGGCCCGGATCAGGTTCGGTGGCCGTGGCGGTAAACGTTAGAGGCGTCAATTCTTTCACGGTCTTGCTGCCGATGGTGGCCAGTGCTGGCGGATTATTGCCGGTGCCGAGCACAGTCACTTTGATCGTTTCAAAGTCTGGCGCTCCTCCCTGGTCCGTCACGCGAACGGTGATGTTCCAATTGCCAACCTGAGCTGTCGTCGGAGTCCAGCTGAACTTGCCGGTGCGGCGTTCAATCGTGGCTCCAGCAGGCGCTCCCGCGTCCAGAGTAAACGCCAGCGTGTTTTGTGCGACGACCGCGATGTCATCCAACCACACGGTGTAGGCACCTGTGCCACCTTCACCCTTGAGGATGATCTCTTCCAGAACGCCTTTGACGCCGGTCTGCAGGATCTTTCCGTCACCGGTAAAGGCGGCCTGCGGTTCAAATGGAAGGTTCAAGCTGACCGTTGTCCACGTTGCCGCGGGAATCAAGCGATTCGGGATCGGATTTCCGCTCACCACGTTGGTGACGCCAGCCCATTCAATCGTTCCAGTGCTTCCACCGTCCGCACCATAAGCTGCTGTCGTGCCCGTTTCGCGAACGCCGACGCCAACCTTGATCGCCTTGCTCGAGTAGATTTTGAAACGGACAATTTGATCGAGAGCAATCGTTGGATTAGCCCAGGACGGAGAGCCAAAGGTGTTCAAGCGCACCCAGTAGTTGGCGGCTGCGCCTGACTTGAAATTCCAACCCACTTTGACACCTCTCGTGCCACCACCACCGGCGGGAATGCCGGTCTTGATGGTGGAATAATCTGTCACCGCCGTATCAATGAATCCGATCGTTGTGCTCGAATTAGACGGCTTACGGAACATCAATTCCTGTGTGCCATCCGGCGATCCTTCGAAGGTCGCGAATGTCGTGGTGGTCACAACCTTGTTCGGGTCAGTGGCCGCCGCAGTAAAGGACAGCTTGGTATTTACCGGGACCGTCTTGTTGCCGATTGCGGTGAGCACAGGCGGCGCATTAGGCGTAGCCTTACCCACCACGGCGGAGTACGCCGAGTTGCCATTCGCGTTGAAAGAGCGAACGCGATAGTAATAAGTGACCTGGGCAGCCAAACCGCTGTCGCTATAGGTGCTGTCACTTGCGGCGTTGGTCGCGATTTGCGTGAACGGTCCCGCTGCGGCAGTGCCTCGTTCAATTTTGAAACCGGCTTCTGCGCTGGAGTTATCCGTCCAGCTCAAGTTCAGCTTATTCCAATTGGTCGTACCAGCGACTGTGCTTACCACCAGCGCGGTCGGCGCTTGGGGAGCTGTGGTGTCACTGGCGACGTTCGATGCCGCTGAATTGCCTGCCGTGTTATAGGAGTAAACTTTGTAATAATATTTACGATTACCCGCGAGACCGCCGTTCGCGTAGCTCACCGCATTAATGCCCGCCGTGGCGATCTGGGCGTAGGTCACGCCGTCCGTGGAACGGTAAATTCTAAATCCATCTTCATTGCCGGCACTGCAAGCCCAGCCCAGATTGATTTGCAAATCGGAAACAGCCGTGGCGGTCAATGAAACTGGACCAGTAGGAATAACATCTTTCGTGGTGGCTTGCGCTGTGTTCGACCAGGGAGAAGGTCCCGCCGCGTTGTACGCTCGGACGCGGTATTTATACAACGTGCCGGAGAGCAGGCTCGAATGTGTATAGCTCTCAAGGTTGGCGCCGACGTTTACCAGGAAAGTCCATGCCGACATGCCGGTGCGGATATATTCAATGCGCTGACCGGTTTCGATGCCGGAGTTGTCAACCCAGGTCAATTTGATCTGGCTCGAACTCACGGTGGTCGCTTTTACACTGCTGGGAGCGGACGGAGTTGAACCACCCCATTGTGCGCGTCGATAATAGCGAGTGCACCAATCCTGCATGCTGCTTTGGTAGCGTGTTTTTCGGACGATACCGCACGCAGTGCATTGCGCTTCGCGTGTAATCACGTAGTCAGCATATTTCGTCTGCACGATACCGGTATGATTTCCCGGGCCGCAGCCGCTGGTGGAGGAGTTATAAACCCACAAGTCCCAGGAAGCCATGCTATCGAATCCGGAGA
This sequence comes from Verrucomicrobiales bacterium, assembly GCA_028293445.1. GTDB lineage: Bacteria > Verrucomicrobiota > Verrucomicrobiia > Limisphaerales > JACDHS01 > CBHWET01. Next base: position 2,474 of record JAQGOU010000250.1, read on the forward strand.
GTCTTACGGTGTGCGGAACTGAACCCGGATAATAACTGTAAGTGCTATACGGATGGCTTCCGAACGTATGTTCTCCGATGTAACCGGGCAGCGCCCAGACACGTGCGGTGTATGCGGAACAATCGACACCTTCCGTCGAGCTGCTGTCCCAGGAGCCGTTATCGATCCATCCCTTGTCACCGCCAAAGACATATCTTTCACTCAGGCCGTGTAAGGAATAACTGTCGCACTGGCTTTTAGTCCAGGCCGACGTATACGCCGGATAGGCGCGGGCAGGTCCTGTCCCAAGTAGCAGAAGCGCGAATGCCAGGAATAGCATCTGCCTCCACTGTTTTATTCTGTTTGTTCGATTTTTTTTCATAGGTTTTCTGTTATTGCGGTAGCGGTAACACGTTATTTTGGGGACCGGCCGTGTCGTGGGGTGACGTTTACGGAATGGAGAAATTTCTGTTGTTGGAAACGGTGGTTACAGGGCGGCTCCCGCGTAGTCATACGAGACGACGCGTCCCTCCTGTTCAGCACCGACAAAGAACACCAAGCCCTTCTCTCTTGAGGACATATGGCGGATGCCATCAAATGCGAACCAGATATCCAGAGCGGCAACGTTCGCGGTATTTTGAATGGGATCAATGCGCGCGACGCGGCGCATGTGGTAATCGCCATCCAGGGTGAACATGACCCACACGATTCCATTGGCGTCGGTTTCCGTTTGTTCAACGCAGGCGACGCGTGTGTCGAAGGGGATGTTTAGCACCTCTCCCGTTTTCAAAGTGAGTAAAATACTTTCGCCCTGCGAGACCGCAGAGGCCCCGGAGAACATTTGCTGGTTCCGGGCGTCCGGGCTGACGATCTTGCCGTCGCGCAGGACGGCAACCTCGCCGCCATTTTCCATGTCTTGCGCCCACAACGTTCCGGTCGCCGCGTCGTAGCCGAATCGTGCCCCAACGACCAGGCTTTCGCGCAATGGAACCGCATCCAGCGTGGTTACCTCATTGCCTTTTACGATATGGATTTTGTCCTGGTATTGATCGATGACGAAGAGCGATGAATCGGTTGGATTCAACACGAGATCGACGGCCAAACCGCCCGAGGGCAATTGCGCGGTCGAGACGACGTTCCCTTCTTTGTCATAACCAATGACGCGGTTATGAACATTGTCCAAAACGTAAATCGTATCTTTGACGCACAGGACCGACGCTGGCGCAATCGTGTCGCCCTCCTGGCCGTCGGCTGGTTTATCGAGCCCAAACGAATCCGCACCGCTGTTCCATTTCTTGCTGACCAAAACTTTTTGCTTAAGTTCCATTGGCTTGGGCAAAAGCTTCGGATAATGACTGACGATCTCCATCACGTCTTTGTCCTGTGGCGGAGTTGTATCGATAATCTCTGGCGCCACGGGCATTTCGGCCACGTGTGCAGGAGCAGTCGTCACGGCGGGTTTCGAGGCGATTGGTGTTGGTGCTTCCGGCGTCTTTGTCATCACGACAACCAGGATCGCTACCAACGCAAAAATGAGCGCCAGGCCGATTTTGGAAGATTTTGGACGAGCGGTCTCCGGCTGCTGATTTTTAGAAGAATTCTTTTTCATAAGTACGTACAGTTTCACAAGGACCTGCCTGCGTTGAGCGTGGATGAGTGCTCGTCTCAGGACTTTAGATGTGGGATCGGGCGTAGTTATCCACGAAGTAGAAGACAGCGAACAGTCGCATAATCATATGACACGCGAAAAAACCTCAGCGAATGCCTGAGGCGTGCCGGATTCAGTTGAAAGATTTCTTAACCACGGATGAACACGGATGAACACGGATAAAGCAGTGGATGACGTTGCTCTGCGGGTTTTGGTCTTTCTGATCCGTGTTTATCCGT
>JAQGOU010000434.1 GCA_028293445.1 Verrucomicrobiales bacterium
GCTTTTCATTTCGCGGCTTCGAAACAGATCGTCATCGTCATGGGCGCGGGCAATAGCGCAGTCCGGCAGGGTGGCTACTCGGGTGATTCAGAAACGACGATTGTGGTTGGCGCATCTCTTTTGAACGACCAGCGCTGGGAAGAAACCAGGGCGGTACCTGGACTCACAGTCACGCAAGGCTCAGACTATGGCGCTCGCTTAACCGTCATGGCACCAATGGACAATCTTGTTGTCTGCGTGCCGCATGAGGAGCGCTTTTATTCGATTGATGATGGCCCAATGGGATCAAATCACGAAAAGTTTGAGGGAGCTTATCGAGTTGAACTAATAGGAGCCACCTCGTTGGCAGCCCCTATTGTCACTTCCCTTGTAGCGTTAGTGCAGAGCGTCCGGCCGGACCTGTCGGCGAAAGCCGTGGTGGATATAGTGAAGCGTGGGTGCGAGGACATGGGAGAAAAGGGATACGACGAGTTTACCGGATACGGCCGTGTCAATTTCAGCAAAACTTTGAAATTGGCGAAGGAACGCTCACTCTGACCTGTTTACTCAAGCGAGCCCGCGATGGCAGGCTGATGGCAAACCGGAATCCATTCCCATGACATCCTGATTTGAAAAAGAGTGTTGATTTCTTGTCGGATCTCGGACTTGGGCGGATTCTATACAGTGTGAAGCACGATGAATGAAGACTCCCAATTGCTGCGCGCTTATGCCGAGGATCACTCCGAAGAAGCCTTTCGGAAACTGGTTGAGCGGTACGTTGGTCTTGTCTATTCGGTGGCCCTTCGATGTGTCGCTGGCGAAATTTCGCTTGCGGAGGACGTTACGCAGACTGTTTTCGTCGATCTCGCGCGCAAGGCTAGGATCGTTCCTCTCGATGTGGTGCTTGGCGGATGGCTGCATCATCATACGTTCTATCTTTCCTCGCGCGCGGTCCGCACGGAGCAGCGTAGGCGAGTTCGAGAGAAAACCGCTGTTGAAATGAGCGAGCTTAATCAAGAGGGCTCTGAGACATGGGCCTGCCTTGCTCCTGTGTTGGACGAAGCCTTGGATGGTTTGTCCGCTTCAGATCGGAATGCAATCGTTTTGCGGTTCTATAATGGAGAGAACCTTCGCACCGTGGGAATCGCGCTGGGCGTGAGCGAAGATACCGCGCAGAAGCGCATTGCCCGCGCACTGGAGAAGTTGCGCACATTGCTGATGCGTCGTGGAGTCGCGTTGACTCTCTCCAGCGCTGGATTGAGTTCGTTGCTCGCATCAAACGCAGTGGCGGCAGCTCCTGAAACAGTCGTTTCATCCGCGGTCACTGCTGGTCTTTTAGCTGCCAAAGCAGCTGGCGCTTCTTCTTTTACTTTTTACTCGTTTATGACTTACACCAAACTCAAAATTGCAGGTGGACTGATCATTCTTGCAGGTGTTGGAACAACGCTGGTCCTCCAACATCACTCACAAACGAAATTGCGCGCCGATAACCTCATTCTGCAACAGCGAGTCGAGAAACTCGGTAAAGAGAACCAGGAGCTCACGGCTCGCGCGAGTTCGAAAAACGCTCGCATCGCTGTAGAAAATGTGGATCTCGGAAAGAAAAGATTATCTCTGGCCGAAATTCCTGCCGCGATACAGACAGCCCTCCAAAAACCATTTAGCCAACATGCTGAGGCTTTTAAGGAAATTATCGCCGCGGTTGAAACCTCTGATTTTCCGCAAGTTGTGGCCATGCTGGAAAAGTCACCGAATTTCGAGGTGAAAAACGCATTGCGGTCTTTATTTTTGACCCGCTGGGCAGAAACAGACCCGCAAAGCGCGATGGCGGCTGCCAATGCCACAGTCAGTGAATCCGAAAAACGTGAAGCAATTTTGGCTGTCGCGAAAGCTTGGGCGAAAACCGATCTTGCCTCTGCTCTCGCCTGGGGTGAGAAATTGCCCGCCGGCTATAATCGAAACGATGTCTTTCAAAAAATGATTACCGGGGTGGCTGAAACCGATCCACGAAACGCGGCTGATCTGGCTCTCCGATTGCCCGGGCGATGGAAGCTTTTTACCGTGGAAAAAGTGGCCGCTCAATGGGTGCAAATGGACCCCGATGCTGCTTTGGCCTGGGTGAAAAGTCTTACTGCGGGTGAAGTGAAAATAAGAGCTTTAAGCGCTGTTTCCCAAAAGCTCGCTCAGGCCAATCCTCAAGTATCTGCCGAGTTGGCCAGTTCACTGCCAGCGGGACTTGGAATACGCTTTCTCAGTGAGATAGCTTCCGCTTGGGCGGAGAGAGACCTGCCCGCAACTATTGCTTGGGCGAGGCAACTAACCGACAATGACAGGCGAAATGCTTTTCAAAGCATCGCTCAACAATGGGTGGCCCAGGATCCAGAGGCTGCAGCCAGCTACATGCTGAAGTCACAAAATGACAGTTTTTACACCGTTGGTAGGGAATGGGGCAAAAATGATCCACAGGCGGCAATGAATTGGGCCAAACAACAGACGGACGACAAAGCTCGTGATAGCATCTACAAGGCTATTATTTCTGGTTGGGCGGTTAACTCTCCCTCAGATGCCGCTAGTTACGTCGCTAGCCTTCCCGCCGGTCCCTTTCAAAATTCCGCTGCTTCGTCGGTTGCTTCAAATTGGGCGGAGAACGATCCCGCAGCCGCTGCATCCTGGGCCGTCGGTATTCCAGAAGGAGACGCACGCAAGGTCGCTTTCCAGAATGTCGTTTTGCAGTGGGGCAGAAGCGATCCTGAGGCCACTGCTCAATGGTTGGAAAATCTTCCGAGTGGTGACAGCCGTGACACAGCAGTAGTCACCTTCGCCGCCGATTGCTTGAAAGACTACGCTCCGGCCACAGCATTGAAGTGGGCTCAAACCATCACAAGCGATGGCGTTCGCAACAATACAACTTTGAATATCGCGCGGGAATGGCTCAAGTCTGATCCGACAACTGCAAAACAATGGATTGCCAGTTCAACGCTTCCAGGCGGAATAAAAGAGGGACTTTTCCCGCGATAAGGCGCCAGAAACATACTCCTCTTTTGGCTGGTCACCGCTATTAACAGGAATGCTCAGGAGAACGGGAGCCACAGGGCAGAGCCGCAACCATGATCTTTTGATTCAGCACGGTTGGTAAATTAAATTAAATAGAACACATGAAAGCGCCAGAGAAAATCGAAACCGCCAGACTGGGTCTCCACCGCCCAACGGCAAACGACCTCGACGCGATCTTCATTCGTTACGCGAGTGACCCTGAAGTTACTGGGGCTCAAAAAGTTCAACGAGATTTCCGGAAGGATCGACAATCCAAATCTGCGATCCGCCCGGTCCGCTTATAATCTCATCACGGCAAAACCGGATACCCGCCGCGCGGAGTCTTGCAACTTCCGCATGGATGTCCGTCACTTCCAATAAAATCCGATTCCAGCCCCCCGGAACCGGTTTTGTTCCATCCGGCATCGCTTTCCGCCCAGAACTTTTCTCGCCACTCAGCAGCAGACGCAGATTTCCACGGATAACCGAGGCAAATGCCGGAGCAGCATTCAAATCCAGTTTGAAACCAAGATGATTGATGTAAAAAGCAACCGCTGCCTCCACGTCATCGATTATGTAGCGAACGCTCACCATTTCTGAATGTTCCTTGGCCATCTGTTTTCCTTTTCGTCTTTGTTTGTGGTTATCCCGTTGCGGTCCGCATCAGATTCGGCCGGACTCCTGGCGTCGAATAATGAATGGACCGAGGTCGCAGGGAGCAATGTTCGAAGTTCAAAAATATCATTGTTTACTGGATGATGAGCGCATCCACGGCCACCGGCCCGGAACCGCGATTGATAATGTTGATCGTATGTTTCCTGGGAGCGAGGTCCATGACTTCACAAACCTTTTG
>JAQGOU010000290.1 GCA_028293445.1 Verrucomicrobiales bacterium
GGGTACAAGCATTGTACCCGAGTTTTCCGCCGTGGATTTTTGACGGTACAAGGCGTTGTACCTCAATTTCCTGGTCACGGGAAAAGAGAGTACAACGATAAGTGGACTCGCCGATCTCGGGGTGATCTTGGTTTGGAGTCCCGGCTTCAGCCGGTAACGCTTCCGAACTTTTTAATCGCTCCGTAAACTTCACATCGAGAGCCCCATCCGTCCGTCCTGAAGCTTGTCCTCCCGGTCGTCAAAAAAACATTTCCTTCCTGTACACGATAATTAAAGTCTCGCGCTTTATGGCACCTAAAGGGAAAAACAAAACCACTTCAAAACTGGAACGCCGCATGACACGCTGGGATCAATCCTGCGTCGACCATATTCACGAGCGCATTTACAATAAAACCTATCCCACGCTCAAAAGCCTGGCTGCGGAATTGAAGACCTCAACGGACACCGTCCTGCGCAACATCCGCTACATGACGCTCTACAAAAATCTGCCCATCGATTTTTCCCGCAAGCTCGGGAAGGTCGGTTATTACTATTCCAAACCGGTCTCAGCCCGCATTGGTAAAACGTTCAACGAACAGGAAGTGCTCAACTTTCTCATCGGCCATCGCGCGATCGAAACGTTGCCCGTGAAGCGACACCAAAAACGTCTCGGCCTCGGCTTTGAAAAGATTTCGCAACTGCTCGATCCGCGCACCGAGCAACTCCTCGAGGAACTGAAAGACACCGTTTACTTCCGCCCCTTCGCGCCCGAAGAAATCGACATCGAAACGTTCATGATCATCTCCGAAGGCATTCGCAAACGGCACCCGGTCAAGTTCTCCTACACCAAGCACATGGCCGAGCTGCCCGAGTTGAAAACGGTTTACCCCTATTGTTTCACCTGCGCCGCCAACGCCTGGTATCTCATCGCCTGGGATCCGACCGCGAAGGATTACCGCACTTATCTCTTATCCCGTGCCGACTGCGCGACGATCACCGAGGGAAAATTCAAGAAACCGAAAAACTTCAACCTCGACGACCATCTGGACGGCGCCTTCATCATCATGAAAGGCAAAGAGAGTCACGACGTCGTCATCGAGTTTGATCGTTGGGCCGCCGCCTACATCCGCAACCGCCGCTTCACCCGCGACCAAAAAGTAGAAGAGCTGGCGAACGGCGGCCTTCGCATCAGCATGCATTTAACGTGTCTGGAAGAAGTAGAGGCCTGGATTGGTTACTGGCGCACCCACGCCCGCGCCGTCAGCCCGGCCCCGCTGGTGAATCGGTTGCATGATTATGGACAGTATCTGATCAAAGCGCATCCGCGCGTAGAGGACCATTTAATCAAGGCGGATTCTAAGATTTAGGTTTAGCATCGGTCGGTTGGCGAAAGTCGATGGTCACGACTTCCAACCCCAAAACCTTTGGATTTGATTGCATCAGAGAAATCGCACGCTGTCTTATGGTCGCTATTATCTCGACAGCAGTTAAGCGTTTTCCAGTATTTGGCTCCTCCCAATGCTGCTTCTTCCCAATAAATCCTAAAAAATAGATTCCGTAGCTAGAGTTATGGGCGCGCAAATACTGACCGATTAATTGGTTTTCCAGTCTCTCCAACAATTCTGCAAGGGTCCAGCTGTCAGCCCATTTTATCTCGATAGATACGGGGTTCGTCCGAGGGTTCTCTAAACGAAGGTCCGGCCGTTGTTGCTGATCGATCTCCTCTTCCTGTGGAATGGTATATCGCTTTTCAGAGCGTTCCATCAGTCTGCGTTGCAGCCACCGACGCAATAACATTTCACGGTCTTCTTTGCGCAACTCGTCCCGAGAGCTGTTGTCTGATAATTCGACATCCCATTTTAAAACCTGAAGACGTTTGCGGGCGATAGCAAAAAGCTCCTTATCATTTTTAGGATCAACTTCGTAGGTTTCGGCAAACTCACGGACGTCCGCAGGCGTCCACGGAATCGAATCAGCTTCTTTAACCAAACGTTTGTCGAGAATGTTTAATATCCAATCGCGAACATGTGCCATATCGCTGTCATCCGCCAGTTGTCGTAATACATCAGTTGCAGTATGGTCTTCCTCGTTTTCGAGTTTGTTCAACAGCACGCTCCTGAACCGTTGCGCATGATCGCGCGCAATCGGGGTATATGCTCCTTTGCTTCTGTCAAGGTCATCAGCATATCGCACGTGCCGATAAATAAGCGGGATGAATCGGCGCAAACAAGCAGGGCGAAGATAACTGGGATCTTTTAGAAATAATCCACTTGCCTGTTCTTCTCCTGATAAAATGGAGCAAACACGTGCAACAAGTTCATCTGGATTTGATGTCTGGGCGAGAAGAGCCTCCAGTCGGATGATCGCGGCCTCGCAGTCGATCTGAATCCAAACCGAAAGCCAAAGCGCCATGCTACCAATATCACCAGCGACCGAAAGGCGTTTTGCTGCAAGGTCTGACAAATGAGACAGTGGAGGATTGCTCTGATGTATCAATATGGAGATTGTAAACCTTAAAATCATGTCGTTCGCCGGATCACTTTTACGTATCAACGAAAGCAGTCTATCTGCAACTAGGTGGGATAGGCCGGCACCGCGCCAAGCTAAATTGGCCATGACATCATGTCTGTATTGTCGATCTGCAGGAAATTGCCACTCGGCCTCCACGCACTCCAAAAGAACTCGGCCAACCGGTTGCGGGTGTATTCCAGCGAGTGTTTGAATCCAAGATGGAAATTCATTCAACTCGTCCATTGCATAACGAGCTGCGAGTTCGGATTCTTCGTTACTAAGTCGGGACATTGAGGCTGGATCTTCTTCAAATTCGACCCTGAGGCCAGTAAGACCGATTATAATTCCTATGCTGGTTTCATTGGGTTTCGGCTTTTCATGGGGCAAATGAGGCTTGAACTTTCGCCATGCGGCTATACAGCCGTCTTTGGTCGCTCGAGTGATTCTCTTCCCCCGTTTCTTTTCTAAATCGTCCCACGTGCTCGGTGCCCAATGGCCGCTATTGTTCTCCTCTGCTTCGCGTGAAAGCCTTTCGAGCCATCCAAGGTGCTTTCCAGATTCGATGAGCCGAATATTTCTCAACAATCGAAATTGGCCTCGATACCAGTGCCAACGATTCTTCATGCTATTGCACTTTTCCACAAACCACCATCTACCGTATTGGTACCGTATCCTTTGCCACCAAAACCTCTTTATGGGAAAAAGTGGTCCTGTAAAGGGCGACTGACGAAAAGCAGCGCGGAGGGTTGGATCTGTCCTAGTTACAAGATGCAATTGCCAACGTCTTCGGAAGCTTCGACCTGAGGCGTCCCAAGCCTCAATCGCCAGTCGGAGTGCAAATATTCGATCGACCAACAAATCCCGCGTGCAAACTTCTTTAAGGAGCCACGGAAAATCCTCCTTCGAAAGCTGTACTACAGCGCCGTAGTCGAATACATGCAACCACATGGTCGGCTCTTTCTTTTCCTTCGCTCGAAATTCACTGGTTGCGAGCCACAGGTTTTCACGGCGCACTTCAAAATGTCGAAAAGTCAGCTGATTTAGTTCGCCTCCTTGATCCTTATGAAAAGTGTGACATTTATGAATATGACTAAGCAATTGGAGCGCTCGTGCCATTACTTCAATTTCCTGAGTGGAAAGGCTAGCTTTGTTGAGGAGTTTTTCTAGAACCGCGGGAATGACTTGTCCAATCCAGTAAAACTGCGCAGAAACTGGAAGTTGCCCATCGGGATCACTAATAAGGGGAGGGCTCTGAGCTAGAACTATGAGTCGCCGCAGTAAATCGGTAGCGTTTGCCGCCTCAAGAGTTTCTGAAAAATGCGATTTCAGGTAGATGGGTAAATCGATACTAAATTCTTCGACGGCTTCCGTCTTAGCGAGCAATTCCGCAACTTGGGCGGAGGAAATGCTTTTCGGATAGAGGCTTTGAATAACTGTGCTGCAAAGTCGATTCGGAATCCTTATCATACCCGAGAGCACGTTAAACAATTCAGCATGGCTTTTTGAATGGGCACATTCGCCAATAGCCAAAACAGCGTAGGTTTTTAGCTCGTCCGATTCGTTAGATGATTCAACCACTTTTATGGCGGCATCAAGACAAGCATGAAGCTGCCCACGCCGAACGAGCTGAAGCATTTCAACTCGGAAATCGACAGCCAACTTTGTATCCAAGATCAATTTAGATAT
>JAQGOU010000308.1 GCA_028293445.1 Verrucomicrobiales bacterium
CGCGGTCCGTTACGCGTTTACACCCGACTTCGGCATGTGGAAAATGTCCTCCTTACAATTCATCATCGCTAGTGGACGTGGCACCTAGTGCGCCGCCGTCGTCGTAGCGTTGAGGGACACGAAGTCATCAAAATCCTTTGTCGGGACGAACCAAAAGATGGCGCCGAAGTCCGGAGGAAAAATATAGCCGGCCGGACAACGCAGGCAGATCGAATTGGAAATCCTGACCGGTTGTGTTCCGAACCGGTTCTCTGGCAAATGCGGCCGAGTTGAAGGAGCCAGTTCGGTCACGATTTCCTTCATCGGAGCGGATGGGTCCCTCAGGCGAAGGATTCCGAGTTTGAAATCACCCGAAGCCCGCGGCAGGCTGCCGACAACGGGAAGGTTCGCCAGGCCACTGTCTGGCAAGGCCGTCGCGCGTCTTGGCTGGGGCGGTTGGACCAGACGCCATTGCTTTTTCTCCACAGAGAGCGCGTGCATATAGGCTGGTCCTTGCCACGAATCAGCCGCCGTTGCACCGACCACCACCATCTCGCCAGCGTCGTTCTTCCAAACTCGAATGAGTTTTAGAGTCGCGTCATCGAGCGGACTTTGGGCCGGTTTTCGGCTCGTGCTGGCGAGGATGTCGGAGGTTCGTCGTTTCAAATCGAAACGGATGAAGGCATTGCCCTCGTCGACAATCATGTAAGCCGAATCGCCGATCAGAACGGGGGCGGAATTCATTGAGTTGCCGAGGTGCGACGCTTTAATCTCGGGATAAACATCCCACTTCCGTGTGGCGCGGTCGCACACGGCGACATACTTTTTGGGACAGGTCAGGAGGATATGCGTGGAGGTGATCGAGAGAATCGCATCTCCATCCTGCTGCACCGCCGCCCCGGAAAACTCAAACGTCTCCGTTTTCATCGTCACCGGATCCACAGCAAAAACATATCCCTTTGAAATCGGCGGCTCTGCCAGTGGATTCTCCACGGAGCCATAAACCCACAAGCGATCCTCCTGCCACAGCATCGTGGTGATCGCGAGGCGAAACTCAGGCGAAACGTTCAGGTTCAGCTCGAAAGGATTCCACAATTGTGTAATGCGTAAATGAGGGGCATCGGCACGCGGCGTTGCTTGAACCATCTGAATGGCCGGGCGCGGACGAGAAACGGTTGGATTAACATTAGGAGTTGAGCCCGGAGTTTGAACTGAAGGATTTCCATTCGGACCCTGAACTTCCGCCAACTGTTCCGGCGTGTAGAAATGGGGCATCAAAAGTTTTTGAAACACAGATGCCGATCGTGCGGCATGGCTCCGCAGGTAAAGATAAAGTCTTCTCCGAAATTCTGGATCCGTAATCTCGGACGTTTGTTTCTCGGGTTCTCCCTCCACCGCAAGTTTCACTTCGTAACTGGCCGGCTTAGCTCGACCCTGCACGATGGGATAGTTTCCCATCAGAGAATGGTAGCGGTCGTAGTAGAGTTCAAAAACTTCGGAATGCGCGGCCAGAAAATCGCGCATTCCCCAAAAGCTTTCCATCAGCGCGGTACCTCGATTGACCGACAACGCAATGTCATTGAATTCTGAATCAGCCTCGATGAGCGCGGCGAAAAAACGGTCTTCGGGGGCATTCGACTTTTGCCATTCTGCCACCACTTGTCTTTTGGCGGTTTCATGGTGCGGCAAATACATCCCGCCCACGTTGGACAAGCGGCCAAATTGGCCCGACCGATCGATAAGCCTCGCGAAGTTCCAGCGGAAATCCAGGCGAATGGCCGTTCGGGTCGCAAGATCATCGACGACAAAATGCCGTGCCAAAATTTCACGCAACGCACCGGCAATATCATTGGGGTGCGACACTGTGAGGCGTACGTTGCCGACTTGAATTTTTGAAATGATTCCTGGCAAAGGAGACGCCGTTCGGAATTCTGCGGTGCGGTTCCACGCCTGTCTGAGCCCCGCCCAGAAAATCTGACGGAGCGTTTCGAGCCGGTCAGACTGCGCCACTCGTTCTGTCGCGGTATCGACGGCGATCATCGCGAGTGTGATCCCATCACTTAGTTCAGGCGCTAGTTCCAGCCAGGAACGAAGTTCTTCCGAACCTTTCGGCAGGAGATTGTTTTCGAGACCATCCTTCCAGAGGGCCGCAGCCTGGATGGCGAACTCCAGCCATTCCGAAGCGGGCGGGCTGTCAGGACTCATCGCTTGAGTGCATTCATCTCGCGCCGCCCGGATCGCGCCGAGGACCCGCAAGCGGGCGACTTCACTCGTTTGCAGGCCGAGCGCCCAGGCCGCTTCGGCGGCAGCATGCGCGCGGGCCGGCATTCTCGCGGCGAGCGCCCATTTAGATTCTTCGAGATAATTTTTCGCTTCTGCAGTGTCGGCATCTCTTCGCACAGATGTTTTCACCACCGTAGTCGGAGAGGCCGGAGCGGCACTCAATTGCGCGGGTAACTTTTCCAGTAAACGGTCGATGACTTGCGCGGCGTTGGTCCGGTTGCCGAACTCGGTCACGGTCACAGGCTTCCCGTTGGGGAGCGGTTGGAAAGCAATCGACAGGACGAAATTGCCACTGTTATCGAGCGCGAATTCCACCGAGGGATCCACAATATAATTTCCCGTCCAAAACGGTTTTTCGCCCGCGTTTTCAAAAGCTGTTTTCTCCATCTCCGCACGCTCGAGCACAATGAAGCGCGGATCATGAACCAGTCGATCCCGCAAAAGAACGGTGAGAGTGCGTTCGGTTCCGCGCGTGAAAGGTGATGGTAACGAAGCGCGGACCTCGCGTACGGAAAGCGCGATCGCATCCTTGCGGATAGCTTTTCCCGCGAGCGCCGGGATGCGTCGGCTCATTTGTTCCGCCCAGCTTGTTACGTTTTCCAATGGCGCGGTGCGATAGACGGTGTCGAGAACCACACCTGGATGAACGCGAATGAAGCGTGCCTCGACTGCCGCCGTCCCCGTCATTTGTCGTGTATGGATCAGCAACAAAGCGTCTGCGCGCAACAGCGTTGCGACCTTGCTGTAATTAGCCTCGGCAGCGGCATCCTGTCTGGTCAGTTGCTGTTCTGTGAAAAGGCGATTCAGTTCCTGTCGCTCCACCACTTCCAGGGAAGATTCAGAGGCAATTCGACTCATCAGCAAATCCGCTGCGGCAACGTTCGCGTCATCCGCAATAATCGCGATCCGGCAACGCTCCTTGCTGACAGGAAGACTGACCGGTGCGGAAGGTCCGGAAAGCAATTGAGAGAGGCCAAATGCAGAAAGCGATTCTCCAGAGGCTTTGGCTGTTCGCACCGCGCTCGACGTGGTGGTGCCGGATTTAGTGTTTGTCGAAATAGAGTCGGATGGCAAGCGCCCGCCATGATGGGTCAATAGCTGAAAGATCTCCACATCACCACTCTTGTTAGCTGCTTCCACCGCGCAACCGTTGACGACGTTCGCGTCCGCGCCGGCGTCCAACAGCATCCGAACAATGTTCGCGGAACCACCTCTGACGGCGGCGAGAATGGGAGTGTGCCCTTTGCAGGTCGAGTCGCAGATTCCGATGTGATTGGCTTTGGCGCCTCGCCCCAGTAAAAAGGAGACCATGCCTTCCTGGCGAACCGATGCCGCAAGGAGCAAAGCGGTTTCGGCGGCGGCGTTGCCCCGTGTCGGCACCGCGTCGACCGCGATCCCTTCGGTGTCGATGAGCTTCCCAATGAACGATTGATTTCCTGCGACCGCAGCAGCCAACATCGACAGCGCCGCTGTTTCCCCCTTTGCTCCGCCATCCTCGGCAATCATTGCACGAATGCGCGTGAAGTCATCGTGCCGGACGGCTTTTTCGATTTCAGAGTAGGTGGCACCGTTGACTGCGGTGACGATGAGGAATTGAAGGAAGAGTAGGAATGTAATGCGCATCATTAGCCCGATTTCCAACGAAGGTTGGAGACCAAGCTCCGCACTGTCAATCCGCCGATTAATCGGCTCCGGCAACAAAACGAAAGCCTTGTTGCCGGAGCGTACGTTGAAGCGATCCGCTATGCCGGAGTCGGCGGCGCGGTAATGATTTCGTCTGCTTTCCTTGAGACACTATATTTCTTTGTCAGCAGCCACGTCACGAACCCGAGCAGAACGAGGGTGCAGAGGTTGAAATATAACGTTTCACGAGCGCCATCCAAACCGGCGAGGGCAGGGTAGAGGATGCCGTAAAGAAATAATTGCGCCGCGAGGAGCTTTCCAGTGCGGCGCTTCACCACGCGTGTCAATAACCACGCCAGGAAGACGAATGCCGGCAGGAGAATGATGGCGGCGGTTCCCCAGAACTCGAAAAGGAGATCGCTGAAGTCTCCGAGCAGGCCGTAGGCAAAGGCGGTCGCTGCGCCAAACAAGACGCTCACTAGCACCGCGTGCGATAACGATTCAAATGTTAGTGTCAGAGTAAGAATTAACACCGCGAAAAACAGCATCCAACCGGCTTCCACGTTTTGTAACACCGCGCGCGTGGTCTCACCCGGTTGCGGAAGCGTCGGCAACGAGATGCCCATTCCTTTGCTGGAAATCGCATGGTCCAGATCATAATTAAGAATGGAACCTAGATTGTCGTTGGTCGGTTTGATCTCCGTGGGCGTCATGCAACCTTCCGGATAATTCAGTTTCGACTTGGGCAGGTCGGGCAGGATCATCGTCAGGGAGAAATCGCGAATCTCTCGCGCTTCCTTTACCTGGAAATACCAGAACGACATGCCGCGACTTTTGAACGCGATCTTGTAGTTGAGGATTTGCCGCGGAGCGAGGGTGAGCGGCAAAATTAGTGCGCCCTCTTTCAGTTGCACTTGCGGCAACACATCCTTGCCATCGAGCTTCGCCGTGAGGGCATCATACATCGCGCGATCGGCGGGCAGCGGGAATTTCAAATTGGCTTGCAACGCGCGATCGCTCGGATTCTGCAAATGCCAATCAAACCGGCAGGTCGTCTCGTAACCTCCGTAGAGGGCTGAGCCTTTTTTGCGCGGATTCTGCTTCAGGGTCATTTCATGATGCGCCGCGATAAAAGGATTGGACGCCACGGTGTGTCGCACGGTCTTTTTGCGCAAGATCGCCGGTATGGTGAGGTCTTCCGATTCGATACGTTCGGTGATCTCCTCTTCCCAGAACAATTCCGGAGACAACTCGCCCTGCACCTGTTCCGCGCCCCAGATCGTTTGCACCGCGTTATAATTTGCTTCGGTGATACGCCCGTGATTGCGCAAAAATGCGGTGACGGTCTGGCCGAGGTAACCGCGCAATAACGTCACCGTTCCGGCCAGGAACAGCACGAGAACGGCGGCCCAGGTAAATCGATTGGATTGCTGGTAAATCCTCCAAAGTAGTGAGGGGTTAAGATCGCTCGGTTTTTGTTTTTGGAAAAATGCGGTGAGAAAAACGGCAAGAAGCGCGGCTCCGAGGAACAGCGCGACGACAGGTTGAAGGTTGGCGAGGTCGCAGGCGCGACTCGCGAATTTCATTAATATGGTTTTCATGGGCTTGCGCCCGCTTTACGTCAGGATGTGATGACTCGGTGATTCCCGAAAGCAATGCCGTGATGATCAGCCGAAATTTAAGGAAGCGATTGAGAACGAATGCCTGGTGACTGTGAAATTTTTGTTCCGCAACTAAACCTTGGCGCATTCTTCGTCAGTCGAATTTCGTCTTGATCATTGTGAATCGGTCGAAAGTTTGCCTCCGCAAATTAATAAAAGTTGTTTACTCGCATCTGTCCGCGCGTGAGCGGGCAATTTTGGATTCAAATATGGTGGCTTTTACTCGAAACGTCGCCAATGCGCCGCCGAGCTACACCGCCGGATTTGCGTCTTTCTGCGGAGGAAGCCAGAGAAGTTTCGCGAAAATTCGTTCCACAATCGTGGAACGGTTTGGTGATAACCGAGCCGAAGTTTCCGTGCAAGTCTTTTTGGGATTTGCCCGCGGGATTTCGAAAAAAGGGGTGAGAAGAACTGCAAGAACTGTCTCTTATCAGTGGTCCCGCCGTCCCGCCTTTCGGACTTGTTGCAATTCGCCGGTTTTCCGCGCACTTTATCCCGCATGAATTTTGGTCAGGCATTAGTTTGTTTGCTGAGCGCCGCATTGTTCGTTGCCTGCGACCGCAAACCGATCGAAGTCACACCGAGTGGGACAAATCTTACCATTCCCGTAACGCCCCCGGCTATTGTGCAACCGCCGTCGCCGACTCAGGCGCAGCCTAAACTGCAAACCATTAAAATTTTTCTCGGTGCGGAAGAGTTGGATGCGGAAATGGCGCTCACGGCTGAACAACAGCACATCGGCATGATGTTTCGAACAAATCATACGGACAGTGATGCCATGATTTTTGTTTTCCCGTCTTCTTATCGCGCCTCGTTCTGGATGAAGAATTGTCCCGAATCGCTTTCCGCCGCCTATATTGATCCGGACGGTGTCATTCAGGAGATTCATCACCTGGAACAGCAGGATACAAACTCTGTCGTCGCGACGTCCGAAAATATCCAATATGTTTTAGAAGTGAAAGACGGCTGGTTTCAACGGCACAACGTTAACACGGGAGCTGTGATTCGCACCGAATTTGGCCCTTTGCGAAAAACCTTTTTTGAGAAACGATAAGTCCTTGCTGATCGAACATGAAAGTCGCCCTCGCTCAAATTAACACCACCGTCGGCGACCTCGCTGGCAACGAAGGGAAAATCCTCGCTGCCTATCAACGTGGCCTCTCTGAAGGGGTAGAGCTTGTTGTGTTCCCCGAGTTGACAACGACCGGCTATCCCCCGCGCGATCTGGTCCTAAAGAAGAAATTCGTCGCGCAAAATCTTGAAATGCTGGCTCGCCTGGCCAAAGCGACTGGCCCGACTGCGATGCTCGTCGGGTTCGTTGGATCCAACGAAAAGCGTCCCGGAAAACCGGTCACAAATAATGTCGCCTTGCTGCAAAACGGAAAGATCGTCACCACTCGAACGAAGAGCTTGTTGCCGACCTACGATGTTTTTGACGAAGACCGCTATTTCGAACCAGCTTCCGAAAACACGCCCGTCCCATTTGCGCATACAAGTCTTGGGCTCACGGTGTGTGAAGACATTTGGAATGACGAAGATTTTTGGCCCGATCGCCGCTATCGTAGGAACCCACCTGTAGAACTCGCACTCGCGGGCGCAAAGATTTTGTTCAATGTCTCTGCCTCACCGTGGCACGTTGGCAAAAACAAGACTCGCTACGAAATGCTTTCGAGCATGGCGAAGAAAACGAAAGCGCCCGTCGTGTTCTGTAACCTGGTTGGTGGGGATGATGAGGTGATCTTCGATGGCGGCAGCATGGTCTTTAATGCGCAAGGTGAACTGATCGCTAAAGCCGACGTTTTCAAAGAAGACTTTATTTTTGCGGATACGGAGTCAAAAACAACTGTCCCGCTCAACCTGCCGAACGACAACGAGAAGCTGTATCGGGCGTTGGTGCTGGGATTGCGTGATTACTTCCAGAAGTGCGGTTTCAAATCGGCCGTGCTCGGCTTGAGCGGTGGAATTGATTCGGCGGTGACGGCGGTCCTCGCTGCAGCGGCCTTGGGCTCCGAAAACGTTCGCGGAGTCTCGTTGCCCTCGGAGTTTTCTTCGCAACACAGTCTGGATGATGCGCGCATTCTCGCGGAGAACCTTCACATCCAGTACGACGTGATCCCGATACAAACGGTATTTGCGGCGACCAAGCAGGAATTGAAACCTATTTTTGCGGGGAAGGTCGAGGACACGACGGAAGAAAATATCCAGGCGCGAATCCGCGGTGTTTTGCTGATGGCCATGTCGAACAAGTTTGGTTCCCTCTTGCTGACGACTGGCAACAAGAGCGAACTCGCGGTCGGCTACTGCACGCTTTACGGCGATATGTGCGGCGGACTCGCGGTCATCAGTGATGTGCCGAAAACCATGGTGTACGATTTGGCGAAATGGATAAATCGCGACAAAGAGATCATTCCACTGTCGTCGATTGTTAAACCTCCATCGGCTGAATTGCGTCCTGATCAATGCGATCAGGATTCGTTGCCGCCGTATGAAGTGCTCGACGCGATTCTCAATGAATACGTGGTGAATCTGCAGTCTGCGTCTGACATTGTGAAACTTGGCTTCGACGAAGCGACGGTGAAACGAATCATTCGCATGATCGATATCAACGAGTATAAACGGCGTCAGGCCGCACCCGGCTTAAAGGTGACCAGCAAAGCGTTTGGGATGGGACGCCGATTCCCGGTGGCGCAACGCTATCGCGAGGCGTAACAAAATTTGTAAAACAAAAAGCCACAACTGCAAGGCGTGGCTCAATCTGTTTCCAGATATTTAAAGCTCATGATGTCACGTGTTAAGTCTGAACAACTCTTTGCCGAAGCCCTCAAATATATTCCCGGCGGTGTGAACTCGCCGGTCCGTGCTTTTCGCGGTGTCGGCGGAACTCCTTTTTTTGTTAATAAGGCGAAAGGGTCCAAAGTCTGGGACATCGATGGCAATGAACACATTGATTACGTCGGCACATGGGGACCGGCGATTCTCGGTCATGCACATCCGAAAATAATTAAAGCAGTCCAGCAAACAGCAGAGCAGGGGACGAGCTTTGGGATTCCGAATCCCCTTGAAGTCACCATGGCGAAGCTGGTTTGTGATGCGCTGCCGAGCGTGCAGAAAGTGCGGATGTGCAATTCGGGAACTGAAGCCTGTATGTCGGCGATCCGTCTCGCACGAGGATTCACGAAGCGCGACAAGATTATTAAGTTCGACGGTTGCTATCATGGACACGCGGATTCTCTGTTGGTCAAAGCTGGTTCAGGGGCGTTGACCTTTGGTCATCCAGACAGCGCTGGTGTGCCGGCCGCGTTTACGCAGCATACGATTGTTCTGCCATACAACGATGTGGATGCGGTGAAAGCAGCCTTCGAGGCGAATAAGGATCAAATCGCGGGAATCATCATTGAACCCGTGCCGGGCAATGCTGGACTTTATCTCCCAAGACCCGGCTACCTCGAATTCCTGCGCACGATCACAAAGGAACATGGAGCGCTTTTGATTTTTGACGAAGTCATGACGGGCTTTCGATTATCAGTAGGCGGAGCCCAAAAGATTTACGGTATCACGCCTGATCTCTCGACCTTCGGCAAAATCATCGGTGGCGGACTGCCCGTCGGCGCCTTTGGTGGACGCACTGAGATCATGGATTACCTGGCGCCACTTGGGCCCGTCTATCAAGCCGGCACCTTAAGCGGTAATCCATTGGCCATGGCGGCCGGTATCGCCAACTTGGAAGAATTGCAAAGCAGCGGTGCCTATTGTGCTCTCGACGAGCGCGCGGAACAACTCGAAGCCGGTATGAAAGGGGCAGCGAAGGCAGCGAACATTCCTGTGCAATTCAATTCCATCGGATCCATGTTCTGCGGTTACTTCACCGAGAAGCCGGTGCACAACCTCGCGGACGCCATGACGAGCGACCGCGAACGTTTCAAAAAATATTTTCACGGCATGTTGAATGAGGGGATCTATTTTGCACCGTCCCAATTCGAAGCAGGATTCATCTCCACAGCGCATACGGCTGCGGACATTGATAAGACGGTGCAGGCTGCGGCAAAGGTGATGAAGACACTTTGAGGAAGCTAGAGGGTCTTTAGGACTGACAAATCAACTGCTCCGGAAGCTCCACCCAAAAACGGCTTCCCTTTTCGGGCGTGGATTCAACACCGACATGACCGCCCATTTTTTCAATGCCCCGTTGCACGATTGCCAAACCAATTCCTGTACCTGGATATGCCGTGGTATGCAAACGCTCAAATGGCTTAAAGATTCTTTCCCGATACTCTGCTGGAATGCCGATCCCGTTATCTTCGATGCAGAGTCGCACGTTATCGTCATGATGCTCGGCATAGATGTGAACGTGCGGAGCCCGGTTTGGAGGGACAAATTTCAGGGCATTAGTAATAAGGTTCTCGAGAACCTGATCAATCACGGGCGCATCGCCGAAAACTTTCGGCAGCGGTTTATCCACTTCAACGTCGGCGTGACGTTCTTTGATTTCAAAG
>JAQGOU010000351.1 GCA_028293445.1 Verrucomicrobiales bacterium
ACATCGGCGAGATGACCGCGAAGATTCATAAACATACTAACCTTCCGGTTGCAGTTGGATTCGGGATTTCAAATCCAGAACAGGCGCGGATCGTTGCTGAAGCTGCGGAAGCCATTGTCGTCGGGAGCGCAATCGTGAATCAAATCGCAGAGCATGGTAAGAGTCCTGATCTCGTGGCTCGAGTCACAGCGTTCGTCGACTCATTGGTGAAAGCGGTGAAGAAGTGATGACCAACCTCATTCCTTTTTTGCATATAACGGCGAAGTATTACGCCGCTGCCATGCAACTGATGGTGAATGAAGCGAATGTTACGGCCAAACAATTGGAACTGAACGAGACGGTTACGGTTCCGACAGTCGCGGTCACGAATGCAATGTGGAGCGTTGATCATCCCTCATTGGGTATGGGTGGCGATGTCTCGAGTTCAAACTATACCTTCTCGTTCCACGAAGGAAAACTTCGTTCAATCTCCAAGACCGACTGGATAACGAAAGTTTCTCCACCCGCTAAAACCGTGGTGGACCTTGCCGGAAGGCCATCGTTGCTCGACACCAACAGCGCCTATCAATTGGCAACGCAGCGCCTCGCGGCTCTTTCCGTCGACGTGGCTTCGCTTGAGAAACGACTTTCACCAAAGAAAAACCAACTCGGTGAGAAACATAGATTGGCAGTCAGTGGAACCGCCCTCGGTTCCCGTGAGATTGGTCCGATTCCGGTATATCTCGTCGCATGGGGCGGCGGCCGTGAATCCCGTGATTCTGTGTTCGTGCAATTTCTTGGTACCACCAAAGAGATGGTGACGCTTGGAATGGGGGGGAACTTTGCCTTGAACCGTCCGCCGTTGGTTCTGACCAACGTCGAGGAACTGCTTGGACCAATGCCGCCGCCGCAGTTCTTCGTCGAAGAACTGGTTGGTGGTAAGGAGGTTTACGCCATTCTCGAGAACCCGGAGGAAGTCGAGATTGCACTGCTCAGCAAGCTTGAGATGGATACAAACCGCCTTTCGACGTTGTGTGGTTCGTTGTTTAAACCAAAAGTTGATCGAGTGGGGCCGATTAAATTAAAGCCAGAAGCTGTGAAAGCATTTACGGATAGCCTGTTGAGCTTCGACAGTTATTTATGGGGGATCAGCAACGACTGCATGTCAGATTTTGGCGCCCGCCTGAAATTCAAGCGGGGTACTAACACGGTCGAGGTGCTTTTGTGTTACGAGTGCGATATGGTCGAGATCAAACACGGCTTCGATATTCCAGGACCTCAACCAGGGCACTTTGACAACGCGCATGGCAAACTGGTGAAGGCGATTCAGGACGTTTTTCCTCAGGATCAAATCATCAGAGATCTGAAACCTAGTAAGGAACAGTAACCCTTGGTCAAGGCCGACAGACCGTGGGACGCCGATTATTTCCGCGGGATGTTATTCGTGGCCGACCAACTTCCGGAGGAACTTTCCGACGGAACAGAATGCGTTCTTTTCGTTTGAACTCGTTGAGCTTCCTGTTGCGCTATCTTTTCAGCTGCCCTTTCGTCGGAAACGCGGATTTCTTCAGGTGTCCTTGAGTCTGGAGTGCTATCGAAGGTCAACCGAGGCAGGGCAAGAAATTCAGCTGCTTCCAACAACGCGATCTTTTCAGAGGTGTCCTCGCTGAGTTGCGCGGCGGCTTTTAAAGCAGGGATGGCGTTGGAACTGCCAAATTCTTTGACGGACTCAATGGCAACGTCCCGAATTTCTTTTTCGGAGTGGGTAAGGTCTGCAAGAATTTTCGTCAGGGAACCTGCATCATCTTTCATCGCGAGTTCTCGAAGGTGATCGATCTCGGTCTCGATCGCGGCGGCTCGTTCCTCTGGAGTAATCGGATTTCCAACAACTCTCGGCGGCGTCGAGGTGATCACGGTCAAGGCGGGCTTCGTTGTCGGGATGTGGTTTGTTGCAGAGCCGACAGAAGAAGGACTGTTTGCGGGCGCCTGCTTGAAATGCCACGTCGCGCCGAAGACGACGGCAACAACCAACACCATTACCAGGACAAATTGAGATCTCATGAAACGTTTTTGGCCGCCTTCAATAAAGCAAAAAAGCCAAGACAGATAAAGTCTGCCTTGGCTTCAATTTGCAAAGCGAAATTAATCTTCCCACCAGACCGAGAAGGGGTTATTTCCCCACTCTGGGGTGCCCGATCCGCTGAAGCTCACGGTGCCGTTGCCGACCCCGTCATCGCTGGATTTATACCGCCCATAATCGGCGCCGTTCCCGCTTATTGTCATCGGCCCACGACCAGTGGAATTGGCAATACTGAATGTCAATCGGCCCTTGCCATAGATGCTGAAGTAATATGCTTTTCCATCGGTACCGGTGCCCGAGACTCGAAACCACAAAACGATCGTGTCCGTTTCGGTGCCGCCTGGAGGTAATGTCGTCTTATGAAAGGATGTTGCGATATCCTCCAACTGCGCTTTTGCAGTCCCCGGCGTGCTCAGGTCATAAAAATAGCCGGAACTGTTTGTCAGGTAAGTTATGCCAGTGTAGGGGTTGTAAGCCACTTTTGCATCGGCTGGAACATTGGTTCCCGAGGCGGTAGTGACCGTATTGGAAATGACTGACATTGCCTGTTTCAACGTCACCGTTGCGATCGTCACCCGGTTGCTGGTCGTGTCGGCGGTGGAGCCATATTGCGCTGTGGTGGTGAGCGTGCCGGTCAGCGAGTTAAGGTATAACGGGAAGGCGGACGCGTCGGTCGCTGCCAGGGCCACCAAAGCGGTGACGAGGCTGCATAGTAAGGTTTTCAGTTTCATTTAGTATGATTGTTGATTCGCGATTAAGTCTTGCCTCAGGCTCTAGAACTTTAGCGCATGGGAGAATCCCTGTTTTTTGCATAGTCTGTCAATCAGGGTTTGGCTGGGAAGAAAGCAATGTTTCGAACGGACCTGGCTGGTACAACGAATGGTATTGACGTTCTGATCGCCTTCTTTCCAATGCTCGCTTCGAGGCTGGATTTTTCTGTCGTCTTCAGCCGTTATCCGTGCTCATCTTACTTTCAACATGAAAGCGAAATCCGACAATTCCAATCGTTTCGTCATCATCATGGCCGGTGGACGCGGGGAACGGTTCTGGCCGGTGAGTCGTGAGAAAACACCGAAACAACTCATCACGCTGCTCGGTGGGAAGTCGTTTCTCCAGCAGACTGTCGATCGCGTGTTGCCGCTGGTGCCGATCAAAAACATCATCATCATCACCAATGCCGTGCAGGCGCCGGAAGTGCGCAGGCAGTTGCCTAAACTGCCGAAGGAAAACGTCATCGCTGAACCCGTCGGGCGCGACACAACGGCCGCCGTCACGCTGGGTGCCGCAGTGGTTGGACAACGCAATATTAACGGCGTGATGGCTGTTCTCGCTGCCGACCACGTCATTCCCGAGGAAAAGAAATTTCAACAGGTGCTCGCTGATGCGTTCGATCTGGCCAGTCGCGGGCAGGTGATTGTCACGATCGGCATCAAGCCAACCGAACCCGCTACCGGTTATGGTTATATCCGTGTCGGGAATGAATTGCCCCCACCGCAAGGCGTTAAGAAATACAAGACGACCTTTTTCAAAGTGGAACAGTTCGTAGAAAAACCGTACTTCGAAAAAGCGCAGGAGTACCTGAACAGCGGTAAGTATCGCTGGAACGCAGGGATGTTTGTTTGGTCGTTCGTCACCATCACGCAGGGCCTTGAGAAGCATCAACCCGAAATGGCCGCCGCATGTCAGCGCTGGTTTGCCGCCGCCAAGACTCCCGCCAAACTGGATAAAGTTCTCGCGAAGGAATATCCCGAAATTAAAAAGATCTCGATCGACTTTGCGCTCATGGAAAAGGCGCAGAACGTCGTCGCCGCTGATGGGGCGTTCGAATGGGACGATCTTGGATCCTGGACCGCGCTCGCCCGTCACATCAAACCGGACGCGGAAGGCAATTGTGTTGTTGGTGATTTCATCCACGTCGATGCAGCGCGGAATATCATCTACGACGCGCGCACAAAAAACCGGACCCCGATCGCGGTGGTGGGCTTGCGGGATTCTATTTTAGTTCAGACCGACGACGCCGTGCTCCTCGCGCACAAAAGCCAGTCGCAGAAAGTTAAGGAGATGGTGAAGAAGCTCTCGGAACTGAAGCAATATAAAAAATTGATCTAAACCAATTCTTCATGGAGACGGCGATGTACGTGGTCGCATCTCCAATGCACCTACTCGTTATTGGTGGGCTTACCTATTGTCTTTTCAAATCGTTCTGCCATTGATGAGCAAACGTGCGGGGTTTGAACTATGAAAAAATATGCTCTCGGTTGCGGCGGCCTCATTGTCTTGCTTGTCCTGATCACTCTTATTGGTGGATGCGGCAGTTATAATAAGTTGGTCGGCCTTTCACAAAATGTGGATTCCAAATGGGCTCAGGTGCAGAACGTTTACCAACGCCGGTTGGATTTGGTTCCTAATCTTGTTAACACAGTCGCGGGCGCGGCAAACTTTGAGAAGTCCACTCTCACTGAAGTCACACAGGCGCGCGCCTCAGTGGGGCAGGTGAAAATCGATCCCAACAAAGCGCCGAGTGATCCGGAACAATTGAAACGTTTCCAACAGGCTCAGGACGGACTTTCTTCCGCGCTATCCCGTTTGCTGGTGGTGTCGGAACGCTATCCGGAATTGCGAGCCACGGCTAATTTCCGCGATCTTCAGGTGCAGCTGGAAGGAACGGAAAACCGGATCTCAGTCGAACGTAAAAATTTCAACGACGCCACGCAGGAGTACAACACCACGGCGCAACGTTTCCCGGGTGTCATTTTTGCGCGGCTTTTCGGCTACATGCCCAAACCGTATTTCCAGGCGCAAGAGGGTGCGGAACAAGCGCCAAAGGTGAACTTCGATTTCAATCACACAAATAAGTGATGCAGGGCAACTCTATTATCATGCCCAGCCGTCTGACGAAAACGTTCTT
>JAQGOU010000380.1 GCA_028293445.1 Verrucomicrobiales bacterium
TTTAGCGCTACCAAACGCAAAGCTCGCGGCTATCGTTCCACCACCTACCTAATCACTGTGCTTTACTTTATTGCAGGCAAACTTCGCTTACCTCAATCCTGATTCCACCGAAAACAGCGAAGAACCCTCAGAATTCGTGTTAATCTGTGTAGTCGGAACTAGATAGTTGCTGCGCCGCTCGCGGATGCTATTCGTGTTTAACCCTCCCCGTCGTTTTTTCCACTTCTCCTCTTTTGCGACTAGACAGTTTTTATCCGTTCGCTAATTTCTCTTGCCCGATGGCAGAAATTATTTCACCAACCCCGCCTTCTAAGGGCGCCGTTTTCCTGCGGCGTTTTACGAGCTCGATTGTTTTGTGGGCCGTCGTGCTTGGCGGATTGTTCTCCGGCAATAAAGTGCTGGGTGACCTTCTCTTCCTGGCGGTCATGATGTTCCTTGCGGGATTAGGGTTGGCCGAATTCTATGGCATCGTCGCCAAGCGCGATCTGGTTTGCTTTAAAGCCTGGGGAATTTTTGGCGGGCTGTTGCTGACGGCGGCAACATTCCTGCATCTCTCGGGAGCGTTTGGAACTATTGCCAATCCGGGCAGCGTCAATGACTTCGAGACGAGCTACTTGATTATTTTCGTGCTCGGGCTTTGTGTCCGGCAATTCGTTTCGAAGAGCAACACGGCGGGAATCCTGGCGATTTCGACGACGCTCTTTGGCCTGATGTATGTGCCGTGGCTGCTGAACTTCATTCAGAAGATCAATTATTTTCCCGGTATCGGCGGACATGGGAATCTTTACGTGCTCTATTTCATTCTCGTGACGAAGTTCAGCGACATGGGCGCCTACCTCACAGGCTCTCTCATCGGGAAACACAAAATGATTCCGCGCATCAGTCCTGGGAAAACGTGGGAAGGCTTCGGCGGTGCGATTGTGTTTACGACGCTCTCGAGCATCGGCTTTTTCGCCATCGCCAAAGGCAACCTGCCCGGAATGAATTACCTGCACGCGACGATCCTTGGCGTCCTGTTGAGCGTCACTGCGGTGATCGGTGATTTGATTGAATCGATTTTCAAACGGGAAGCGGGCGTGAAGGATTCGGGCAAGTTCTTTCCGGGCATCGGAGGCATTCTCGATCTGCTGGATAGTTTGCTCTTCAACGCTCCGTTGATGTACCTGTATCTTCGACACGTTCTGACCTGACCGACTAAATGAAAAACGTTGTACTTCTTGGATCAACCGGATCGATCGGCACCAGCACCATTAAGGTTGCTGAAGATTTGCCGGAGGAAATTCGTTTGGTGGGATTAGCCGCCGGAAACAATTCGGAGCTTCTCATTGAGCAAACAAAGAAGCATCACCCGGAAGCAATCTCGATTTCTGATCCAAAGAAGGCGAAGGAGCTCGAAGGAGTTTTCGGTACGAGCACGAAAGTTTATGCGGGGGATGAAGGCCTGATCAAACTGGCCACCCTGCCCTCCGCCGACATTGTTCTGATTGCCATCGTTGGCACCGCCGGATTGCAACCGGCCCTCGCCGCCATTCGCGCGGGCAAAGATATCGCCGTGGCTTCCAAGGAAATTCTCGTGATGGCCGGCGAAATCGTCATGAGCGAAGCGCGCAAACATGGCGTGCGCGTTCTGGCCGTGGATAGTGAGCATTCAGCGATCTTTCAATGTCTCGATGACAAACCGTCCAGCTCTGTGCGTGCTCTTTGGCTCACTGCCTCCGGAGGTCCATTCCGTCAAACGCCCAAGGAAGACTTTGCGAATATTACGGTGGAACGCGCGTTGAAGCATCCTTCCTGGGTGATGGGTCGCAAGATCACAATCGATTCGGCCACCTTGTTCAACAAAGGTCTGGAGATGATCGAGGCACGCTGGTTGTTCGACATTGAAATGCCGCGCGTCAAAGTAGTCGTTCATCCGCAGAGCATCGTCCACTCGATGGTTGAATTCGTCGACGGATCCATCATTTCCCAGATGTCGACGCCGGACATGTGTTTGCCGATTCAATACGCGCTTACCTATCCCAATCGCGTGAGCAGCGAACGTGTGCAGACGAACTTCGCGAAGATCGGCACTTTAACCTTTGAAGAACCTGATACGGATCGGTTTCCCTCCGTCAACCTCGCCCGTAAAGCCGGTGAAATCGGTGGAACGCTTCCGGCCGTTTTGAACGCGGCCAATGAAGTTGCGGTCGAAGCTTTTGTGAATCGCCGGATTAGTTTCCTGCAGATCAGCGAAATGGTGGCGCATGTCATGAAGTGCCACCAGGTCGTGGCACATCCGACCCTCAACCAAATCCTCGAAGCGGACGCCTGGGCGCGCAAGGCGGCGGTCAGTTGAATCGTCTGTTGCAACCTTTGCGGCTCGTAAGTAGATTACCCGGCCTGAATTCGCGCCAATACTGATGCATATACTAAAGAACGTTTTTATTATTCTTGAAGTGCTGTTGCTCTTCAATTTGCTCATCTTCGTTCATGAGCTTGGACATTTTCTTGCCGCACGCTGGCGTGGATTGAAAGTCGAACGCTTCGCCATTTGGTTTGGTAAACCAATCTGGAAGAAGACGATCAACGGTGTGGAATATGCGCTCGGCTCAATTCCCGCCGGTGGTTACGTATCGCTGCCGCAGATGGCAACCATGGAAGCCATCGAAGGCAAATCCGAAACCCCTGTTGAACAATTGCCTCCGGTTTCGGCGCTCGATAAAATCATCGTCGCGGTTGCAGGACCGCTCTTTAGCTTTTTGTTGGCGGTCGCTTTTGCGTCGGTAGTCTGGATCGTTGGACGGCCTGTGAATGAAGGCGACAAGACCACGACGCTTGGTTGGGTGGAACCACAAGGTCCCGCGTGGAAAGCTGGTCTTCGTCCGGGCGACAAGATCCTGGAAATCGACGGACATCCCGTCACCCAATTTTCTTCTCAATCAGAAGACAGCATCACCTGGCGAATTATTACCAGCGAAGGCACGAATATCGCCATCAAGTACGTTCGCGATGGCAAGGAAGACATTGCTTATCCCGCGCCGACTCGGCCCGCGACAAAATGGTACGAACGGAAGTCCCTCCGAAAACTGTTAATTAGCCCGGAACAGGAATCGATCGTCTATGAGGTTTTTACAAATAGCCCCGCAGCGGTGGCCGGATTAAAACGAGGCGACAAAATCACGCAATTGAACGGGGAAAAAGTTTATTCCCCTATGGCGATCATGAGTCTGGAAGAGTCGATGACCAACGCTGCCAATATTAAGCCGGTTAGCATCAAGGTTAAAAGAGACAGCGAAGAATTCGAGAAAACATTGGCTGCCGAGAAACCGCTGCAACCCAAAGAGAGCAAGCCATCGTTAGGTATCGAATCGTGGCAGGCAAACACGAACTCCTCGCTCGCCCATCCCAATCCGCTCGAACAGATTGACGCCAGTGTCACACAGATCTTTGGCACTCTTCGCACCCTGTTCTCGCGCAAATCCGACATCGGAGCTCAGCAACTTGGCGGCGCCATTATGATCATTCGCGTTTACTCGAACCTCTTTGACTCGGAGAACGGTTGGCGGTTGGTCCTCTGGTTCAGCGTCATTATGAATGTAAACCTCGCACTGCTGAACATGCTCCCCTTCCCTGTCCTCGATGGCGGGCATATCACTTTATCCTTACTGGAAATTGTTCGTCGTCGGCCAGTCAGCGCAAAGCTTCTTCAATACATTCAAACGGCTTGTGCAGTCGCCTTAATTGGATTCATGCTTTATATCGCGTTCTTTGATGCCGGTGATTGGGCCCGGAGCGCAGGAAAAGATCGGAACGTTCCGGTCGTTTTCGCCCCAAAGAATTAAGCATAGTTTCTGCACAGCAAATGAATTACTGCGAATCTCCTTTTCTGTATAAACGCCGCGACACGCGCGAAGTGGTTGTAGGCGATCCCAAGAGCGGCGGTGTCATTATCGGTGGAAATCATCCGGTCGTGAAGCAATCGATGCTGACCTGCGACACGATGGACACAGCCGAATCGGTGAAGCAAACGCTGGAACTGGTAGCGGTCGGATGCCAGATCGTTCGTATCACCGCTCCGACAGTCAAGGACGCCGCTAACCTGCAGAATATCGTCACCGAACTGCGGGCGCGTGGGTGCAATGTGCCGATCGTCGCGGATATCCATTTCAAGCCGGACGCCGCTATGGAAGCCGCGAAGTGGGTCGAGAAGGTTCGTGTGAATCCGGGTAACTATGCGGACAAGAAGAAGTTCGCGGTTCTCGAATATACCGACGACCAATACGCCGCTGAACTCTGCCGGATCGAAGAACAATTCACTCCGTTGGTTCGTCTTTGCAAAGAACTGGGCCGCGCCATCCGTATCGGAACCAATCACGGCTCGCTCAGCGACCGTATCATGAACCGTTACGGCGACACGCCACTCGGCATGGTGGAAAGTGCGCTTGAATTCGCCCGCATCGCGCGCAAGCACGAGTTCCACAATTTTGTTTTCTCGATGAAGTCGAGCAATCCCAAGGTGATGATTGAATGTTATCGCCTCCTGGTGGCGCGACTGAACGAACTCGGTGCGGATTGGAATTACCCGATTCATCTCGGTGTCACCGAAGCTGGCGAAGGCGAAGACGGCCGCATCAAGAGCGCCATCGGCATTGGCTCCCTGTTGTGCGATGGACTCGGCGAAACCATCCGCGTTTCTCTCACCGAGGATTCTCCGCGTGAAATCGAAGTGTGTAACGATCTCGTGGCGCAGATTCCCCTGCTCGCCAATACCCAGCATCTTGAGCCGATCGCATTATCCTTTGATCCATTCCATTTCGAACGTCGTGAGACGCCAGAAATTGAATTGAGCGAACAGTTCAAATGCGGTGGCGAACAAACGGTGCGTGTGGTTGTCACTCGCGCAACGTGGGAAAAGGTTGCGCCTCGTATTCGTCCCAAGGACGACGTCCGACCGGAAGCGATCTACGAAGATCTGAATGTCGCGGAACTCGATCCGACGCAGGATTTCGAAATCAATTGCGATACGCAATTGGTTACGGTCAAAGACGGTCTGACGTTGCCTGCGATCACCGCCTTTCGTCTCCTCGCCTCGAAACTTAAACGCCTCGGACATCACAATCCAATCCTCCTGAAGGATTGTTTAAATTTTGAATCCGTTCCGCTGGAGCCGAAGATCGCGTTGCTTCGCGCGTCGGTTGTGATTGGTGCGTTACTCGCTGACGGCATCGGCGACGCCATTCTTGTGCGTGGTGAAGCCGGCGGCGGACAATCGTTGCGTCTGGCTTACAATATTTTACAAGCGGCCGGTTGCCGATCGTTCAAGACCGATTACGTCGCCTGCCCGAGCTGCGGTCGCACGTTGTTTAATTTGCAAACCGTCACGGCCCGCATTAAAGCCCGCACCGAACATCTCAAAGGGGTAAAGATCGCGATCATGGGTTGCATCGTCAATGGACCTGGCGAAATGGCGGATGCGGACTTCGGTTACGTGGGCGGTGCGCCGAACAAGATCAATCTTTACGTCGGCAAGACTCCGATCAAGTTTAACATTCCGGAAGGCGAAGCCGTTGATCGCCTCGTCGATCTGATTCGCGAGCATGGTAAATGGGTGGAACCGGAAGACAAATCAGAAGTCGCGGTTACAACCAATTAGGAAGTGAAGGGAGTTTCTCCCGATACAACCACGTCTAATCGGGCATGACGCTTTATCCCATGGTGCGTTTGGTTGTTCGGTGGCTTCCGATCCTGCTCGGGTTGGTGCCTTTTGTTTCACGCGCTGATTCACCACCTCCTCAAGCGGTTTCATTGACGAACAATCCCGCTGTCGCAAACGCCATCCGGTCGGCTCGTGACCGACTTCGTAATGAGCAGTCCAAATTATCCCCGGCGGAATTTGAACGGGAAGCAAACACCCTCGGCATTTCAAATTACGTTTCAAGAGCGGTCTGCGAGGCGTTTGAACGGAATGAGTTTACAAATGGCTTTCGTTTGCTTGAGCAATTTCCTCAGTATATCGATCGGATCCAGTGGTCTGGTCAGCCTTTGTTGCTGCAAGCCGTTTTACAAAACAAAAAAGCGCTGGTCGAAGGGTTGCTCCAGCGTAAAGCCAATCCCGATGTCCGCGGACAAAATAATGACATCCCTGTGTGTCGCGCCCTGGATTCTCAGCATTGGACCACCGCGTTGCAATTGGTTGAAGCAGGCGCGGATTTAACCGCAACGAACAACTGGAGTGCAACTCCGCTTTCGTTGCTCATCAATTCATGGTGGCGCGGGCAATCGGATTTACAAACCCGCGCCGAGTTGTTGGAGAAGATGCTGGAGCGCGGTGCCGATCCATTTGCACGCGTAAACGGGACTGATCCGCGTTCCATCCTCGAAGCCGGCATTGACCGTTCTGACCAATTCCTCTGTGAAACGTTACTGACGAATAAACCCAATGCGTTGCGACGCACCCCGGGTGGCGACACCGCGCTGCACATTGCAGCGAGGTTCGGCCTTACGAATGAGTTCGATTTCCTACTCGCCTCTGGCTTCTCCATCGACCAAACGAACAACGAAGGCCTGACGGCACTGCAAATGTTTGTCGGCAATGGGGCGTTTGTTGGGGATTACAACGCAGTGAATTGGAGGAGTCGCTCGCGTATACCGATCTACAGCGGACCGGGTTTAATAAATGCGAAATCGACATCCACTTCTGACTTCCTCCTGAGTCGACAGGCCACCCTTGATCTGTTTTCCGCAGCGGGACTGGGAATGACCAATATGCTTGCTGCTATGCTGCAAACAAACGCCGCAGCCGCAAACGAACGCGACGGACTGGGGCGCACGCCGCTGCACTACGCAATGTTTGCGAGAGACAGTGCCGCCGCAACATTATTGATTCGGGCCGGCACCGATGTGAATGCGGTCACAACCAGGCCGATTCGTTTTGTCAAAAACACTTCAATCCCCGCCGGCACCACTGCCCTGCAACTCGCGGTCCATAATAGCTCCACGGAATTGATGCAACTCCTTCTGGACAGCAAGGCACGCACGGTCATTCCCGATGCTGACGGCAATACTCCACTCCATATCGCCGCCAGCCAATACGTCACCAATTCGATTGGCCTGCTCTTGAGTCGCTCCGTGCCTCTGAATATCACGAACAACGCCGGACAAACGCCGTTACGCAGGGCGGTGGAATTGTCAGGCAGCGTTGCCGTTGTGGAACTGCTTCTCAAAGCTGGCGCAAACGTCGCCATTTCACCCGACAGCAGGACCTTAATGCACGTCGCGGCGGAGCGTGGCCGAATTGATCTGCTTCCCACTCTGCTGGCGCAAAAGCTGGCACTCGAAGCGCTCGATGCCAGGCGCAACACCCCATTCATGCAAGCCGTTTCCTCCCATCAATGGAGTGCATTCGCTTTTCTGCATGCAGAAGGAGCAAACATTAATGCCGTAGATATTCAGGGCGACACGGCTTTGCACGGGACTGCCCGTCAACAAGACGACAACGTATGGCACCAGATCGAAGGGGGATATTGGGACGTGAAAAAGAGACGCTGGCAGTCGAGTCCAGGTGTGACTGGCACCGCTTTACGGTGCCTTATCGGCTGGAAAATTCTTTCCCCTCCGGCACCGCTTGTTTCAACCAATTCCAGCATCACGCAGTGGATGCTCGAACACGGCGCAGATCCGAACGCAACCAATCTCGCCGGACAAACTCCTCTCGATTTACTGTGCCAACAGGCGTGGATCCCTTACGGCCCGGAAGGCACCAATCGGATCATCTCGCTTCTGAACGCCGGCGCGAAGGTGAGCTTGGCCGCAGTGACGGGCAAGCACTTGACCTCGCCATCGCTGGCTTTGTTGTTGCCACGACTCGGAAACCTCGACGCACCACGCGATGAGCAAGGACGCACTCTGCTGCATTGGTCGGTCATGGGACCAAGTGAAAATTATTCCCAGCAAAATCATCTCCTCGGAATGCTGCTCACGAACGGCGCCAATCCCAACCTTCAGGACAAGAATGGTTTCACCCCATTGCATGCGCTGATTCAAGCTGCCCGCACCAATTCCAACTTTGATCTTCAATCAGATATCTCGCTGTTGCTGACTAACCACGCACAACGCAATCTGCCAGATGATCAGGGACGCACCCCGCTTCACCTGATTGCCGCCGGGGTTCCAGCAGGCCAGACACGTCTGGAGGACCGATTGCAGCAAGAGCTGGTCAACGGCGCGTGGGATTACGGGGCACGCGATAAATCCGGTCAGACACCCCTTCACCTCTGGGCCACCAACGAATATGGCAATTATTACGTCGACCAGATTTTTCGCACCTTGGTTACCAACAAGACTCTCTTGAATATAACGAATAACCAGGGTGACACGCCGTTACATGTTGCCGTTCGTGCCGGACGCTATCAAGTGGTGCAGGCGTTAATTCAAGCCGGGGCTGATATTTCTCTGCGCAATAAAAACGGTGAATCGCCCCTGTTTCTTGCGACCACCTTTTCTAAAAACAACGGGATCGACTACCTGGTCAGACCGCCCGGGACGGATGACAGATTCTTTGACACATTATCCCAACGCGGCGAAGCCGCCTTCGTGCGATGGCTTGAGATGGAACCAAAACTCTGCTGCATCACCAATGCCCAGGGACAAACACCACTTCAAATCGCCACGGAACGGAACCTCCGCAGCTTCGTTGAGCGCCTCTTGAAATCAGGCGTCACGGTGGATCTGCTCTCAGCCGTTCGATTGAAACGGCAGGAGGATTTCATGCGGCTTCTTCCCACGGCCAAGCCTATCTCCAGGGATTTGCTCTTCGCATCAGTTGACTTTGATAATGGGGATGCGCTCGTGGAACTTGTTAAAGCCGGCGGCGACGTCAATGCCACAGATGCCAACGGGCTTTCACTCTTCCATCGCGCCAGCGCCCGTAAAAAAAGTTCAACCGCAGAGTGGTTACAGGCGCATGGCGCCAAAGAAAACTTCTTCGATGCCATCGTGCGTGGCGATAGGAACAGAATCGCGGAGTTTGTGGCGGGAGATCCCAAACTCGTTAATACACTGAACACACGACAACACTCACCACTGGTGCGCGCCGTGGTCAGCAATCAAAAGGAAGTCGTTGCCTTCCTGTTGCAGCATGGAGCAAAGGTCGATTCTCAAATCGAGCAAAAGTGGACAGCGTTCCACATCGCGGCGGCACGGAACTTTGTGGAGATCGGCGAAATGCTTTTGCAGGCGGGAGCGGATCCAAACGAATTGGCGAGCGGTGGAATAGCTCCCATGCATATCGTGGCCGCCTTTGGCCGGAAAGAATTCCTGGAGCTGCTGCTTCGACACAACGCGCTCGTGAATATCAAGGTCCAGGAACAAGGCGGACATTTTGCGAACACCCCACTCCATTGGGCAGCGCATAAAGGACACGTCGCCATCGTCAAGATTCTTCTGGAACATGGCGCCGATCCTTTGGCGCTGAATCGCCAGAACCAAACCGTCGAGGAGTTAATCCTTAAGATGCCGCCAAACTCGCTCGGTTTTTATTCTCCCGGCGACGCTGGTTACGTGAAGCCCCTTCAAAACATGAACCGCGCTGAGATTTTGGAATTGCTTCGGGCCGCTGGCAAACCGGTGAAGTAAGAAGGCACCCGTTCAGGTTCGTCGCTGTTTTGAGTGGAATAAAAAGTGGTTCTAAGGGCATTGAGAGAATTGGACCGCACAAAATGACTGAGGCTGTTCTCCCTCACCCTAACCCTCTCCCGCTGGGAGAGGGAACCTGTTTTCGCCAATCTTCTGGACGCTTTGCTCCGTCAGCCACCCCGTTTCCCGAGGCTTTGATGATTCACAGAAACGAACTGACGGAGTCCCCTCTCCCAGCGGGAGAGGGTTAGGGTGAGGGAGAACGTGTTGATTCTCGTTGCGCTTGAAATTTTTCCTTCGCCGCCACTGGCATTTTCTATTCCACTCAAACCGTTGAGGAACCGGGAGTTTTGTCCTCGATTGCACGCTGCAATCGTCTTCGTTGGAAGTTTTGCACCCGATTGCACGCTGCAATCGCCTTCGTTGGAAGTTTTACACCCGATTGCACGCTGCAATCGTGTTCGTTGGAAGTTTTGTCCCCGTTTGCACGCTGCAATTGAGGACGAATTCTCCAAAATCGTCGTTCTTTCGACGTTTTTCCGTGTTTTTGGCCGTGCGTTGACTAAAAAACCGTCAAAAACCGGGTCCAGGTTCAACTTTACTTTAATGCACTGGAAAGGAACGCCCGGGTTGTTACCATCCGGCGATGACGGAACCGTCCTTTCGCCAAAAGATCGCCGATTACATCCTGTCGAACGCCAAACCGGTCGATAAATGGAGTCACCAACCGCGACTTTATGCTTTGGCCTGCCGACTCGCCGAAACTCGGCCGTTCGATGATGATGTTCTTTACGCGGCGGCATGGTTGCACGACATCGGTGTCTTCATCGGGCATCGACCGGAAGATCCGGCTGCGCTTGCGAAATGGGACAACCTCGTTTACGCCTTGGAGAAAGTTCCCGCGTTGCTCAAGGAATTCGGTTTTCCACCCGAGAAAATTTCACCCGTCATCGAAGTGATCCGAACGCATCTGCCTTCCGGTGAACCAACGACCTTCGAAGGCGAACTACTGCGCGACGCTGACATCCTGGAACAACTCGGTGCCATCGGTATCCTGCGCAACGTGAGCAAAGTGGGTCGCGATACGCGGTTCTTCCGCTTTGGAGATACAATCAAATTGCTCCAACGCAACGTCACGCAATTACCCGCCCAATTGCGTTTAGCTTCCGCGCGTCGGATGGCGGAACAGCGGGTAAAGGTCCTGCAAACATTTCTGGATGCCGCCCACGAAGAATCGTGTGGAGTGGAACTTTAGTGGCTGAAAAAGGATTCCTGCTCGCTTCTGGCTGACGATAACGTTAGACGTACGCCGTGACAGTTGTTTCTCCACGACGCAAGCCATCCGCTTATACGTTAATCGAGATCGTCGTAGTCGTCGCGACGCTCGCGCTCCTGCTTTTTCTGTTCGCTGTCAAGTTACCGCAACAACGTCGCCAAGCGCGTCGTTTGGAATGTGTCTCGAACCTCAAACAGATGGGCACAGCGTTTCGCATGTGGGGAAACGATAGTGGCAGCGGAACTCCGATGAGCATTGTTCCATTCACCAATGACGTCTCGTTCTATTCCAAGGCATTTGCTGACCAAATGAGTTCGTCAAAAATATTGGCCTGTCCAGATGACACTCGAACTGCTTCAGCAACCTTTTCCAAATTGCAGAATCAGAACATCAGTTATTTTCTTGGAATGGATGCGGAGGACACGATGCCAGGCACGATTCTCTGGGGCGACCGGAGCATAACTTTGGCGCCCACACCCCAAACAAATTTGTGGGAACTTGGAACCAACAAAAGCGTTGGGTGGTCACAGTTACTTCACAACGGGGACGGAAATATCGGATTCGCTGATGGGAGTGTAAAACTGCTGGACGAGAAAACACTCCAGCTAGCTTTGGAAGCTACCGGGGACACGACGAATCGAATCCTGTTGCCATTTAGTAACCCGTGAAACTTTTTTACACCGGCCCCCTCATTAACGCTGAACTCCTGCTCCACATGCTGGAGTCGCACGGCATTATCGGGACGCAGGAATTTGAGGACCTGACTCGTCCGGACGACGGCGACCTTGACCGCCGGACGAAGGTCTTGGTCCCTGAAAAAGATTATCCTCGGGCGCACGAATTGTTTTACACGGAACGCGAGGATGAGCTTTGATCCGCTTCGGCGCGATTGTATGTCTTTAGAAAAACCATCGGAAACTAGAAAGCTCTGGCTGATCGCAGCTATTCTCGCGTTCGGAACGCTGCTCGTATTTTGGCCGGCTCTTCACTCCGAATTCATCAATTACGATGATCCCGATTACATTACCCACAATCCAAACGTTCAGGCCGGATTAACTCCAGCAAGCCTGGCGTGGGCTTTTCAGCTCGATAGCGGTTTTCCCACGTATTGGCATCCGGTCACGTGGCTGTCACTGATGCTGGATTGCCAATTGTTTGGCCTGAATCCAACGGCTTCGCATGCGGTGAATATCGGTTTGCACGCCATTAACGCCGTCCTGTTGCTGCTGGTGTTAAGGTTTACAACCGGGAGCCTCTGGAGAAGCGCCCTCGTTGCGGCTTTGTTTGCGATCCACCCGCTGCAAGTGGATTCAGTCGCGTGGGTGACTGAACGTAAAAACGTTTTGAGCACGATGTTTTGGCTCCTGACCATGCTTTCCTACGCGCGATATGTTCAGGAGTCGAAGCTCGGCCATCGATCGGCAAAACTATTTTACAGCCTGACGATCCTGGTCTTTGCGATCGGCTTAATGTCGAAACCGATGCTGGTCACCTTACCTTGCGTATTGTTGCTCTTCGATTATTGGCCATTGCGGCGCTGTGATCATCCAACCGTGAAAACGGTTTCTCGTTTGCTGATCGAGAAGATTCCACTGTTCGTTCTTTCGCTCGCTTCCGGTCTGCTCACAGTGATGGGGCATCACCGACTCGGTTTGATAACGGAGCCGGCGCGAACGTTGGGAGAACGGCTGGGGACCGGATTGACTGAATATTTGTTCTATGTCGGCAAGGTGATGTGGCCGTCGAAACTCGCCGTCTGTTATACCGAGGCAAACGCGCCCGGTGCAGCGCAAATCGCCGGTGCGATCGTCTTACTGGGCGTGATATCCGCCGTGGCCATTTATGTTTCCCGAAAACGGCCTTACCTCATGGTCGGCTGGCTCTGGTTCCTCGGGAGTTTGTTACCGGTGAGTAGCTTCCTGCAGGCTGGAGTTAAAGCGACAGCCGACCGGTTCATGTACGTGCCGATCATCGGCTTGCTGATTCTCATGGTCTGGGCAGCGAGTGATTTACTGCAAAAGTTGTCGTTGCCGAAGATTACGGGGTGGATCCTGGGCTGCGGCGTTCTGGGCGTGCTCACCATGAACACGCGAGCGCAACTTCATCATTGGCAAAACAGTCTGACATTGTTCGAACACGCCGTGGCTGTGACGACAAACAGTTTCGTGGCGCATTACAATCTCGGGTGTGCTCTCCACGCCGCGGGAAGGCTCACCGAAGCGCGGGAGCAATTTATCACGAGTATCCCTCTTAACCCTGTTCATGCGGATGCTCATTATAACCTTGGGAACGTTTATTCCGAAATGAACGAACCCGATGCTGCGGTGGCTGAGTATAAAAGCGCGCTGGTCCTGGACCCGGGCATCGCCGGTGCTCATAACAATCTGGGAGCGCTGTTCAATTCACGTGGTCAGGTCAAGGAAGCTGAACAAGAGTTTCTTCAGGCGATCAAAGTCGATCCGAAGTTTGCCGATGCTCATAGCAACTTTGGCAACCTGCTGTTCCGGCAAGGGAGATATCCCGAGGCAGAAAAAGAATGCATGGAGGCAGTTCGGCTTAATCCGAAGGACGCAAATTCACACTTTTTGCTGGGACGTCTTTACAGCGGCAAACAACCGATCGAAGCCGCGGAACATTTCCGAGCCGCAGTGCGTCTTCGCCCATCATGGGTCCTCGCGCTGCGTGAGTTGGCGTGGTTGTTGGCAACTCATCCTGATGCCTCCGTTCGTAACGGTGCCGAGGCCGTCGCTCTTGCCAAACAAGCATGCGATGCATCGCAACAAGTCGAGGCCAAGTCACTGGATGTGCTTGCCGCTGCACATGCTGAAACGGGCGATTTCCAGAAAGCCATTTCCGTGGCGACTCAAGCGCAGCAACTCGCGGTCGCGGTCAAGAACGATCAACTCGCCGACAGCATTGCGCAACGCCTTCATGGTTATCATAACCAAAAACCATTTCGGATGCCTTAACGGGGCGGTAAGCGCAGAGAAGCCACGCCTCTGCATTCCCGAATGCTTCAACTTGCAACTAACGCAAGAACCTCTAAATTCTCGCGACATGTTCGAAATTGCCAAAACCCAAATCGACACAGCGGTCCAGAAGCTCGCTCAGTTACGGAGGTTTCTTTGACGTCGCCAGCGCGCAAAAACGCCTGAGCGAACTCGAAGTTCTAATGGCGCAGGAAAGTTTCTGGAATAATCGCGAGCAGGCACAAAAGCTGATCGACGAAACCAATTCTCTTCGAAGGAAAATCGAGCCACTGCTTCTCGCGGAAAAACAGCTCGAAGATTTCAAGGTCATGGTTGAACTCGGTGATGCCGAGGAGCCCGCTTCCCAGGCGCAGATCGATGAGGAACTGACTCGCGACCTTGCGAAGTTCTTCCAAACCCTCGACGTCACGGAACTGAAAGTCTTTCTCAGCAGCCCCTCGGACAAAAACAATGCGATCGTAAACATCAATGCCGGCGCCGGCGGAACCGAGGCTCAAGACTGGGCCGAGATGCTGTCGCGTATGTATCAGCGCTGGGCTGAAAATCGCGGCTGGGAAGTTGACGTCATGGACGCGCTCCCGGGCGAAGGTGCTGGCTTGAAGAATATCACGATGCTGTTCAAGGGAGAGAATGCCTACGGATTTTCCAAGGCGGAACGCGGAGTGCATCGCTTGGTCCGCATTTCGCCCTTCGATTCCAACAAACGACGCCACACCAGCTTCGCCAGTGTGGACGTGATTCCGGAAATCGAAGAAGACAATGCGGACATTGTTATCCCACCAAAAGATATCCAGACGGATACGTATCGTTCCGGAGGTAAAGGTGGACAGAACGTCAACAAAGTCGAAACGGCAGTTCGCATTACACATTTACCCACTGGCATTGTGGCAGCATCGCAGACGCAACGGTCGCAGCATCAAAACCGGGCCACCGCGATGCGCATGCTGATTTCCAAGCTGATGGCGAAAAAGATGGATGAGCAAAAAGCGGAAGCGGAACGCTTTTACGCGGACAAAGCCGGTATCTCCTGGGGCAATCAGATTCGCAGCTATGTCTTCCAACCGTATCGAATGGTAAAAGATCTGCGCACCGGAGTTGAAACGAGCAATGTGCAAGGCGTCATGGACGGCGAACTTGATCCCTTCGTCAATGGCTGGCTTCGCGCGGGATCCCCCTCCAAACGCATGGCTAACGTGAAGGACGACGAAGAATGAGTAACATCCTGGATACGATCGTAGAGCAGAAGAAACGCGAGGTCGCCGCATTACCCAATCGGCTCCTGGCCGCAGGCGATTTGCATGATGCGATGCTCGAACGCAATGAGCGCCGCGATTTCTTCGCCGCCTTACAAAATCCACGACGCGGTTCCGTCGCATTGATTGCCGAAGTAAAAAAGGCATCTCCTTCCGCTGGGATCATCTGCAAGGATTTTGATCCCGTCCGCATCGCGAAGGAATACGAAGCCGCGGGCGCGAGTTGTTTGTCTGTCTTGACGGATGAGAAGTTCTTCCAGGGCTCATTGGATTATCTCAAACAGATTCGTGCGGCGGTGAAGATTCCCCTGCTCCGCAAGGATTTCATTATCGACGAACGCCAGATTCTGGAAGCGATCGAATGGGGTGCCGATGCAATCTTGCTTATTGTTGCCATCCTGTCGGATGCGCAATTGGAACGGTTTCATTCCCTGGCTATTGAAGCGGGTCTGACGGTGTTGGTGGAAGTCCATGACGAAGATGAGACGCGTCGTGCACTTGCCATCGATGCGCCGCTCATTGGCGTAAACAATCGCAATTTAAAAACATTTACCGTCGACCTTGGCACCACCGAACGCCTGGCTTTGCAAATCGGTGCGGAACGTTTGAAGAACAAAATTCTCGTGGGCGAAAGTGGGATTCATACGCGAGCGGATGTGAAACGATTAGAAGCCTGCGGTGCAAAGGCGATCCTCGTCGGTGAGTCGATCGTAAAGCAGGGAAACATCGCGGGAAAGATCTCCGAATTGCTCGATTAACCTCGGGAAAATCCCTATCCCGTGGGTGGAACCCGTGCTACGTTTACCGGAATTGCGCCTGTTGCTTTACATGAGATATCTTGGATTTTTTCTGCTCTTCGCGTTTTCCGCATTCGCTGACAAGCCGAATTTATTTCTACCGACAGCGCCTCCGGACTGGAAACTGGAAACGGTTGCGATTGCACCCAAAGTTCAGACACCCACCGTCTTGTGCTGCGCTCCTGATGGCCGCCTCTTTGTTGGCCAGGATCCGATGGATATGTTGCGTCCGTCGGACCAACCTTCCGACAGCATCATCTGCATTTATCCGAATGGGAAAATAACGGTGTTTGCGACCAATCTCTACGCGGTGTTCGGCATGCAGTATCTCGATGGAAAGTTATACGTTCATCATACTCCCAAATTCAGCGTGTTCGACGATAGCAACGGTGTTGGCACCAATCGGGTGGATCTGATTGAAAGTGATAATCCGCATCCCTGGGCTCCTACCTTCAACGATCACATTCCATCCAACTTCCGGCTCGGAATGGACGGCTTTTTTTATATCAGCACCGGTGACAAGGGTATTTTCGGCGCCAAGGGTAAAGACGGGAAACAAATCGAACTGCATGGCGGCGGAGTTTTCCGGATGCGTCCGGACGGCACGGATTTGGAAGTTTACTCCACCGGAACCAGAAACCACCTCGACGTCGCGATCAATTCAGAGGACGAGATATTCACTTACGACAATACTGATGATGGCCAAGGCTGGTGGTCACGCGTGACGCACATGGTGGACGGCGGCGTCTATGGATATCCATACGATTACAAGCCGCAACGCCCTTATACACTCTGGATGATGGCTGACTACGCGGGCGGTTCGGCCACTGGAACCATTGCTTATAACGAAGATGGGCTTCCGGATGAATATAAAGGGAATGTCTTTCTTTGTGATTGGGGTCGGCAGGAAGTGCTACGTTTGAAAACCGGGCGCATCGGGGGGACATACACCATCGTCTCCCGCGAGAAATACCCGCAAGGTGATTTCCTCAGTCAAACGAACAAGAACGCGGGGTCGATGGATTTTCGTCCCGTGGGAATCGCGGTTTCTCCCGATGGTAAGAGTTTCTATATCGCAGATTGGTATTGCGCAGGATGGAAAGCCCGCGGAGGAAACGACACGTTGACGGAACCTTCAGGCCGCGTGCTGAAGCTGACTTACACCGGGAAAATTAAACAAACCAGCAAACCAGACTGGTATGTCCCGGCTGGAACCGGCAAGAAATTCAAGGCCAAGACGAAGGAGTTAATCAAAGGGTTGTCGCATCCGTCACAAGGAGTCCGACTCGTGGCCCAGAGGCGTTTGGCGGAGCGTAAATTCGATGGCTACAGTCGTATTGTCTCTCTCTTAAAAGATACCAAAGCACCCGCCTACGCGCGTTGGTCTGCAATTTGGACTCTTGATGCCATTGATCAG
Organism: Verrucomicrobiales bacterium; assembly: GCA_028293445.1. Lineage (GTDB taxonomy): Bacteria > Verrucomicrobiota > Verrucomicrobiia > Limisphaerales > JACDHS01 > CBHWET01. Next base: position 17,346 of record JAQGOU010000380.1, read on the forward strand.
GGGGTCAAAAGCAGGAGTGACATTATTCGGGCTCTCAAAGACAAAGATGCCAGCGTGGTCATGCAAGCGGCCCGTCAACTCGGAACCCGTCATGCGAAGGAAGCCACCGTCGCCCTGATCCCGCTGTTGAAGGATTCAAATCCGGCTGTTGTTTTTCGAGCGGCTACAGCACTCGGGCGTATCGGTCCCGTTTCCGCCGTGTCACCTCTCATCGCCACCTTACAGCAGAAAGATCTCTTTGCCCGGTTCGCAGCATTCACAGCGCTCAAACGTATTGGACAGGTTGATCCAAAGGCATGGTCTGAAATCACTCGGGGTTTACTCAGCGATATTCCAGCGGTCAGTGAAGGGACGGGCTTTGCGTTGCGTGACACGTTCGATGTCGAAATGGTAAATCAATTAGTCGACCTCGCTTCAAGTTCCAGTACTGCGATCAGTGTGCGTACCAATATATTTGGAATCCTGCAGAGGGTGTATCGGAAGGAGCCGAATTGGCTTGGAGACTGGTGGAACACTCAACCCTCCACTGGCAGCGCCCCTAATAGAACGGTCGACTGGAGTGGGACTGTGGCGATTGCATCCACCATGCGCAAAGCCACTAAGGATTCTGATGCCGCTATTCGTCGATTGGGTTTTCAATGGGTGGAAACGTCGCACGATTCCGCTTCCGCTCCGTCATTGCGGGAAATGTTTTCGACCGAAAGCGATGCTGCTTTAAAAATTGATATCCTTAAGGCACTGGGTGAATTGAAGGATGCGGGAAGCAGCAATCTGATTTCGCAGGTCTTGGAAAACAAGAACACCCCCAATGAGCTCCTTAATGCTGCCATCGAAGCCGCTGGAAAGATCCACACTCCTGAAACGGACAAGGCCCTGATCAAAGTCGCAGACCGTAATCTTCCGTCCGACACACTCTCACGCCTGGTTCAAAGCTTTGGAACGAGTCGGCTGGCTATTGCGACTCCGGTCCTGGGTAAACATCTAATGCATACAAACAGCGCCGTGCGCCAGAATGCGGAAACGGCGTTGATTCAAATTGGAGGTGAGCCTGCGACAAAAGAGTTTCTGACGGTGCTCAACAATAATTCGGAGATCGAAAGAAGACGGTCAGCCGCCCGCTCCCTCGGAACCTTAAAAGCCAAAAGCGCTATCCCGGCTCTTCTCGATGCGAGTACAAATCCTTCCACACGCGAAGAAGCAACGACTGCGCTGGCGCAAATGCCGGAACCGAGTGCTCTGGAGGCTTTCCTGGTCAGTCTCGATTCCAAAAATGCCACTTTGCGATTGCAATGTCAGCAGGCCATTGAATCCATGCGCGATGCGGCGTTGCCACTCCTGGAAAAAAAGATGGCGACGAACGGCATTTCCACTGACCTCGCCGGCCCACTGCAAAAAATTTACGCCACTCATACAAATGCTTTAACTGGGCCGCTGTTTAAAATTCGCGCCACGCAACTACTCGCGAAAGATTACGAATCATTCGCAGTCAAACACGAAGGCGATGCCGAGCGGGGTAAAATCATTTTCAACAATTTGAACGGTGTTGCTTGCGCGAAATGTCATCGTATCAACAAAGAAGGCGGCGAGGTTGGACCTGATCTGACGGATATCATCAAGAAATACGGTCGACCCAACATTATTGATTCGGTCCTTCATCCATCCAAACAGATTCTGGACGGATACCAGGTCACCAATTTTGAGCTGAAAAACGCGGAAGCAATCTCTGGCGCGGTTCGAGCGGAAAACACCGATGAAGTTACCGTGATCGATTCTGCCGGCGAAAAGCATCACATACGAAAGTCAGACATTTCCAAACGCAAGATCAGCCAGGTTTCACTCATGCCCGAGGAACTCCATACCGGGCTATCGCTCCTGGAGTTTTCGGATTTGATTAGCTACGTGGTGGCAACTCAACCAACCAATGGCGTCGTGATACACAGTAATCTTGGGAACACTTTGCACAAGCAAGGGAAGCTTCAAGAAGCTAAAGAGGAATATTTGGCGTGCTTAAAGATCGATCCCAAATCTGCGGACGCCCATTATAATCTTGGAAATATCTGGGCTGAGATTGGAAATCCAACGGAGGCGATCGTTCAATTCAAAGAAGCCCTGCGCCTCAATGCCACACTCGCTGAGGCACACAACAACATCGGCGCACTGCTTAATAAGTCAGGAGACAACGCGCAGGCGGAAACGCATTTTGTCCAGGCAATCAAGCTTTCACCCACCTCCGCGGAAGCTCATCGTAATTTTGCGAGTCTGCTTCTGGCTCAGGGCCGGATTAAGGAAGCCATCACCCAGTATGAAGAGGTGATAAAAATAAAACCCGAAGAACCGGAAGGGCATTCTATTCTGGGTCGGTTATTAGCTGCTGAAAAACCCGAAGCCGCGATTACTCAGTTCCGTGAAGTAATTCGTCTTCGGACGAATGGAGTAACAGGACTGAACGACCTGGCATGGCTCCTGGCAACACATCCAAAGCAAACAGTGCGTAACGGGAATGAAGCCATTAAATTAGCCGAACGGGCCTGTGAACTGACTGCACCACCTGAGGCGAAGTCTCTCGATATCCTCGGTGCGGCTTACGCTGAAGCAGGTCGATTCGATGACGCTGTACTCAAAGCACAAGCCGCGCAGACATTGGCCATAAGCAGTGGTAAAAAAGATTTTGCCGAAACAATAGGCAATCGAATAGAGCTCTATAAAAATCGACAGCCATTTCGTCTGGGATCTGCAGAGTCAGTGGCTTCTGTCACTGATACTCAGACGAATCGACAGGTAGAAATGATCTCTTCGACGAACACTGTTACAAACACGGTGGTGAAGCTTACACCCGTTAAAATAACGAGTTTACCTGCTACAATCACCTCTGGTGAAGTTCCCAAACCTCACCTGCATTCCCCCCTTTCACCACCACCGCCGCCGCCTCCGCCGCCATTTCAACGGACTACGGTAAAACCAGGGAAGACGAACAGCCTTTTAAAGGCGCCTCCCCAAGGCCCTGATGCCGTGATTGCACCGCAACAAAAATAGCGTTCGAGCCGGATCAAACGAATTTTCTTGTTGCTGACATCGTCTGACCAACGATGCCAGTTCTTGTTCGCTTTTACTTTGTCCTGATTTCGATTGTTTTAACTGTTTCACAGGTTTCCGCAGAGAGCGGCGTGACGAAGGTAAACGTCACTGCGCATAAGATCGAAATCAGTATTGCTCCGATTTCCGGTCCGTGTGACCTCGTCGAACTTTCCCAAGGCGAGACTAATTTTATAGGGGGCCGGACATCTCTAATCCGATTGGATAAGCGCAAAATTTCACTCGATCGATTTGCTGGGACACGGGATCGACTCTATTCGGGTTTCCTCGCAATTCAGAACGAACGACCACTCGGCACGATCCATTATGCTGAGGAAATTAAGAATATTTCGCGTCATTCAGACCCATATCCACAGGTAAAAAGCAAAAAGGGTCTCCAGGTGCAAATGGTAGATGACGCGCTCACTCTTGGAGTAAAACACGCCGCTATCAATTTTGATTTCGGACGCATGGTGTCGTTGAAACCAGCCACAAACGATCTCTCCTGGCCAATGGATGGGCGCACGTTCCATTTTCAACGTTCCTACGTTGAACACACCGACGCTCGCATCAAACGACTTTCGGATGCTGGTGTGGTGATTACCTTGATTCTACTGAATTACGAAAATGCCGATGAACAACAAAACAAAATTCTCCTTCATCCAAATTATGACAAAGCCTGTCCCCAGAATTTGAGCGCCTTCAACACAACTACACCTGAAGGCCTCGCCTGGTTCAAAGCATGTATGGAGTTTTTGGCCGATCGTTATTCCGAGTCCGGCTTTCCGCACGGGCGTGTTGCAAACTATATCGTTGGAAACGAAGTCAATTCACATTGGTGGTGGGCCAACATGGGACACGTGACCAGGGAAGAGTTTGTGAACGACTACGCGCGAACGGTCCGTGTCTGTAATACTGCGGTAAGGAAATTTTCATCCAGCGCACGCGTTTTTATTTCCCTTGAGCATCACTGGAATATTCATTTTCCAAGTGGTGATGACACGCAGGCATTTGCCGGACATCCGTTTATTGATCGGTTTAACGAGGTCGTAAAGGCAGGAGGAGATTTCGATTGGAACCTCGCGTTTCATCCGTATCCGGAAAACCTCTTCAACGCACGCTTCTGGGAGGACAAGACAGCGACGTTCTCTGCGGATACGCCCCGGATTACGTTTAAAAATCTTGAACTGTTGACGCAATACTTCAAACGCGCTCCCCTGCTCTATCACGGAAAGCCGCGCCACATCATTTTATCAGAGCAAGGTTTTCATTCCGATGGAACGCCCGTTGGTGAAGAACTCCAGGCCGCCGCCTATTGTTATGCATTCTATAAAGTTGATCGCATGGAGGGTATCGACTCGTTCATTTTGCACCGCCACGTGGATCATCCAGCCGAAGGCGGGCTTAACCTCGGCCTCTGGCGAAGAAATGGGGATAGTGCGGAACCGCTCAGCAAGAAACCGCTTTACGAAGTATTTCGTTCGGCCGACACGCCTCAGTGGAAACAGTCCTTTAAATTCGCCTTACCGATCATTGGCATCGCTTCGTGGGAGGAGTTGGCACAGCACGGTCGCTCTAAAAAATGAGAATGGTTTGCCTCCTGCTAATAGGAGTTTATGAATTTCGCTAAAACTGTCGGTGCGCTAATCGCACTGTCGGTGACCGTCTCTCCCTTAATCGCTAAGGACAAATCCAAGCATCACGATCAAAGTGATAAGAAATCGTCCTCCGCAAAAGCTGACGATTCCAAGACTGAGCATTCAAAATCAGATTCCAAGTCTGCCATCTCCTTGAAGGAACGTGAGCTCATTCAGACTTACGTCAACAGCTTTGAAGAAAAAGGCAAAGGGAAGAAGAATAAAGGACTTCCTCCAGGACTGGCCAAAAAAGTAGAAAATGGCGGAAAGCTTCCACCGGGTTGGGAAAAGAAAGTCTCTGTGGGTGAGAAAATTTCTGTGGAGGTGCTCAAGGAATGCAAGCCTCTCCCAAAAGAACTTGTCTTAAAACTGCCACCACCACCGGTGGGTACGCTTACGCTGACCATCGATGGAAAAATCGTGCGTTTAATGGAAGCGTCTAAAGTGATTCTCGACGTGTTTGACCTTCCCGTGCCCTTCATGAGCAAACGTTAATTTAGTTCCCTGCGAAAAAGAAACGGCGCCGGCATTTTGCCGGCGCCCTTCTATTTTAAAACTAAACTCGAAGTCTAACGATTGCGGCGTTTGACTTTCAATTGCGCCAGCGAATGAGCCAGTGATGCGGCAACCAAAGCGGTCTCCGTATCATCCAACTTCTCCGCGAGTCGAGCTTCAGCACGTTTGCGAGCTTCTTCAGCCTTCACTTCGTCGATGTTTTCGGCTTTGATCGCCATGTCCGTTAGAATGGCGACGCGATTGCCGGTGATTTCAACGAATCCTTCGCCAATGGCCAGAAAGTGATCCTGACCACCTTTGCGGGCGATAACTTCGCCAGGCACAACTTGCGCCATTAATGGAACGTGATTCGGGTATATCCCCATTTCACCTTCCGCCCCGGGCAACGTAACCATTTCGACGTCTTCCGAGTAAGTCTTCGCTTCGGGCGTGACGATTTCGAGCTTGAGAGTAGTGGCCATGAAAAGGCTTAGGAGGCTTCGTTGATTTCGTCGATGCTGCCCTTCATATAGAAGTTCTGCTCGCCGACGCTATCATGCTTACCTTCGAGAATTTCCTTAAATGCGCGAACGGTATCGGCAACAGGAACCTGCTTGCCGGAACGACCGGTGAACTGCTCGGCCACCGTGAACGGCTGGCTGAGGAACTTCTGGATACGACGCGCACGATTGACCGTCATCTTGTCTTCCGGGGACAATTCGTCCATGCCCAGAATCGCGATGATATCCTGCAAATCTTTGTAGCGTTGCAGAACCTTCTGCACACCACGAGCCACGTCATAATGTTCCTGGCCGACGATATCAGGCGTCAGAGCGCGTGAGTTCGAAGCCAAAGGATCGACAGCCGGGAAAATTCCCAACTCAGCGATGGAACGTTCCAACACGATCGTTGCGTCCAAATGCGCGAACGTTGTCGCAGGCGCCGGATCCGTCAAGTCATCCGCAGGCACGTAAACAGCCTGGAAGGAAGTGATCGAACCTTTCTTCGTCGACGTGATGCGTTCCTGCAAGTCACCCATTTCCGCAGCGAGAGTCGGTTGATAACCGACCGCGCTCGGCGTACGGCCGAGGAGCGCGGACACTTCGGAACCTGCTTGCGAGAAACGGAAAATATTATCGATGAACAGGAGCACGTCCTGGTTCTTTTCATCGCGGAAATATTCCGTCACGGCAAGGGCCGACAAGGCGACGCGGAGACGCGCTCCTGGTGGCTCATTCATCTGGCCATAAACCAGTCCGATACGGGAACCTGGTTTCAAAATTGGGAGACCTTCAGCATTGCGCTTGAGATGGCCTTTTTCGTCTTTCTCGCACTTGATGACGTCTGCTTCTGCCATTTCGTAGTAAAGATCGTTACCTTCGCGGGTACGTTCACCGACACCGGCGAACATGGAAATACCGCCGTGCAACTTCGCGATATTATTAATCAGCTCCATGATGACGACGGTCTTGCCGACGCCAGCACCACCGAACGCGCCGACTTTACCACCCTTCAAGAAGGGACAGATCAAGTCGATGACTTTAATGCCGGTGCTCAACACCTGCGGGGAAGTCGATTGATCGATCAACGCCGGAGCGGGGCGATGAATCGGATAATATTTATCGGCTTTGACCGGGCCTTGTTCGTCGACCGGGTCACCGGTCACGTTAAATACGCGGCCCATGACGCCTTCACCGACCGGCATGGAGATCGCCGCACCGGTATCGAGAACGTCCAAATTGCGTTTCAATCCTTCAGTGGTAGACATCGCGACCGCACGGACCCACTTGTCACCGAGATGTTGTTGCACTTCGAGCGTGAGTTTTACTTTGCCTTGGCCGGGTTGATCATACTCAACCGTCAATGCATTATAAATGGCGGGAAGCTGGTCACTGAATTCAACGTCCACAACTGGACCGATGATTTGAACGATTTTACCTTTATTCATTGTTAAATTACTTGGGCCAAAGCGCGAAAAACGGCTTGCGAATATGGCCAGTTACAAACGAAAACTCGTTTAAGAGCCGCGAATTTACGTGCGTTGCGGCATGCCTGTCAAGGTGGAGTATTCGAAAAATTGATATACGCTTTCCGCTTATGAGTTTAATTACTAATTGAGCGACTGAGCTCAAATTCGGCCTTCAAGGCAGCTAACTCCTCTTTTGTGAAACGTTTGCGATTAGCGGCCGCTTCGGCACAGGCAAGCTCATCGCATTTTTCGTTCTCACGATGTCCGGCGTGTCCTTTCAACCAGCGCCATTCCATTTTGTGCTGTGAAGACAACTCATCGAGCTTCCGCCACAGATCCACGTTTTTGACCGGTTTCTTTTCTGTGGTCAGCCACCCGCGTCGTTTCCAGGCCTCGAGCCATTTTGTGATCCCGTCCTTTACGTAAACGGAATCGGTGAATAGTTCGATCTCGCAGGCTTCCTTAAGAATTGAAAGTGCGCCGATCGCCGCCTGCAGTTCCATACGATTATTGGTCGTCGCCGGTTCACCGCCGCTGACTTCTTTGATCTGTTCGCCGAAGCGGAGAATCGCGGCCCAACCGCCGGGCCCGGGATTTCCTTCGCACGCACCGTCGGTATATATGGTCAATTGTTTCACAGACTCTGATCGCAAGCCGATTGTAATTATTCTCTTTCGGCCACGAAGGCTACCTGTGAAATCATTTTGTCACTGTGAATCTTTTCACTCTTACCGTCCGCGCCGATCAGAAATAAAGAACTGCCATTCGTGTAAGCAATTACGCCCGCGGGCGTGATATCAAAATCGAGCACGCCTTTAGCAAGAACCTGTTCTCCGTCTTCCTGAGAACTGTATTTTACCAACTCCCAGGATTTTGGCACGAGGTCAGGCTCTTCTTCACGCGGTTGATTCTTCTGCGCCTGCACAAGCTTCCCCCAAATGACCATTTGTTTAATGTCCATTTCTTTTCGCGGAATACTTCCAGCACGGTTCAAACGCTTTCCAGTCAGTAGTAAGGCGAAGAAATTCAGAAATTGGAAAACAGCATAAAACAATCGGAAAGGGAACATTACGAAATCTTTCACGACACCAAAGAAAGATACGACGGCCGCGGCCTGGTGGGGTCGGCGAATATAATAAAGCGTTCCGTCCTCCAACATCGCGGGCGTAAGAAAATCGTACGCAGGATCTTCCCGCAACACCTTCATTTCACCGGTTTCAATGCTGACATGATGAATGGCAAACGGTGCGAGGGCGGACACATGTCCCTGTGGATTCCGCCCTACGCCAGCCGATTGAAAAACGACCTCGTCTTTTTTCCCAATCACC
>JAQGOU010000385.1 GCA_028293445.1 Verrucomicrobiales bacterium
AGATTCGGGTTTCGTCAGTAATGAGCCGCCCACCATTCCAACAAAGGCCAGTCCGAACGATGACATGCCGGCCGTTGCCGCTGAAATGCTTAACTGTTTTTCGAACATCAGAAAGGCAATGGGTCCAATTGCTCCAAGGACCAAGGCACATACGGCACCGGTGGAATTTGCACGTGGCCAGTACAGTCCCGCAACCAGCAATGTGAAAACACTCGCGAGATAGATATTCCCGGTCACGGCAAGATAGTTCCAAACGTTACCTTTAAGCTCATACCAAAGGCCCCAGACGACGAGAAATAACCCGATGCCGACTACCAATGAGCGGGTGAGGAGAAGCCGTTTGCGAGGTGACATGGGAGTTTTCCGACACGGCAGAATAATATCGTTGTAGATGACCGTTGCCCAGGTGAGCAGGTAACCGCTGTCTGTGGACATTTCGGCCGCCAACATCGCTGCAATTACAATACCGATGATTCCAACGGGCAGGATAGTGGAGAGATATGCCGGCATCGCGGTTAAGCTGTCCAACCCCTGCGGTAGTCCCCCTTTCTTTGTGAAGTAGATCAGGGCGGCGGCACCCCATAGACCGGGCAGCGCAAAACGTCCGACGAAATAAAATGCGGTGCGACGATAAATGCGTTTGGCAGCGTGTTCGTCTTTTGCAGAAAGAACGCGTGCCACCGTGGTTTGCCATGTGGTGACTACGGCAATTTGAAACATGAACTGCCACACGAGATATTCCCAACCGAAGCTGGTTTCATGTAAGGGATTGAAAGGGTGCGCCTTCAAGGTTTGGCCTTGAGGCAATGTGCCGTCCCAACAAAGCCAAAGATGGGTGACCAGCGAGGTCCATCCCAAATCTTTAATCACCAGCACCGAGACGATTACGATGCCCAGGCCCATGACAAGGAATTGTAAATAGTCGGTTATCAAAACGGAAAGCATTCCACCAAGGACGGTATAGATCAAAACGAGCAGCAGCAGAATGGTCATGACCCACTTTAGACTCTGAATCGGCATGCCGGTGGCATGGACCAAAAATTCACCTCCGACCCGGAGAAAAACACCCATGTTAAGAATCCCTCCAAGCGCAACAAACAATCCGGCCAGCCATCGAATTTTTCTACCAAAACGCTTTTCAAAGAGTTCGGGAATCGTCATCACGCCCGCTTTGCGCAGCGGCTCGATGACGAAGCCAGTTTTGCCTACAAGCCACATTGCCACCGCCATGATCACTCCGATCGTTGCCCCCGCGAATCCTTTTTCGTATCCAAGCTGAGCCGTATACATGATTGTAACCAACCCGAGTTCCGTCGCCGCGAGCGACGCAATCCCCAGGTTCACGTTCATTTCACGACCCGCCACGGCAAAATCGTCGACCACTCGAACGAAACGATTCATCCAAATACCGGCAATCATACAGCCGACGAGATAAACACCTACGATGATCCAATCAATGGGTGAGAGCGTCATGTGACGCGGACAGTTAACCGCCAAGAAGGCAACGCCGCCAAGATAAATCGATGGGCTGCAACGAGTCAGCGCAACTCAGCAAGCATGCAAGTAAAAACCCCGACCAATCTTCCAGCATTTGCGGCGCGACAAAGCATTGCCAGCTCCGGATGTAATTCGCATGATGAATCCGTTCGGGGAAACAGGGAAATTCCGGCAACGAATTGAGAGATCAATCGATGTATATATGTTCCGACGCGACGTAATGCTTTATGCTGAAGACGACTTGTGTTTCGCAGAACTCTTAGAGCTTGCGCTGAAGGATGGCGGGTTCACGCATAAGGTGATTCGCGTTCCGGACGGTGAGCAGGCATTGGCTTATCTTAAAGGTATTGGCAAGTACGGTAACCGCGACATTTATCCCTTTCCCTTTGTCACGCTGCTCGATCTGAAGATGCCACGCGTCGATGGCTTTGAGGTGCTGCAATGGATCCGTGAGGAATCACCGTTTCCTTATCTGCCCGTGGTCGTCCTGACGGTATCTGAGGAAATGCGAGACATCAGTAAAGCCTACAAACTCGGCGCAAATTCTTTCCTCATCAAGCCGCCGCGCCTCGTGGAATTGAAGGAGATGTTGACGATGTTGGACAGCTATTGGTTCCGTCACAACGTGACTTCTGAATATTCCCGTTTGAAGAAATGACTCCGATTCGCGGCGTTCCCATGAAGGAACTCAACTAAGCACTGGGCAACTCCAGCAAGAAGGTGCTCCCTTTATCCACTTCCGATTCTACCCAGATGCGCCCGCCCAGGCTTTCAATTGATTTTTTCACGCTGGCCAAACCGATGCCCGTCCCCGGTATTTCATCGCTTTTATGCAGGCGCTGGAAGACTTCAAATATTTTCTCGTAATGTTGCGAACTGATTCCGATTCCGTTGTCTATCACGCGAACGATCACGCGACCGTTGTCTCGTTGGGCAGTAACCTGCATTTCCAGAGGTAAATCTTTTTTTCGATAGTTGATCGCATTTTCAAACAGATTGGCAAAAACCTGCCCTAACAATGTTTGGTCTGCACGCACTTGTGGCAGATCTCTATCGATGAGCAGCCTTCCACCAATCGCTCGCAACCGGAGAGTGAAATTATCTGCAATTTCACGCACAATCTCATTGAGCGGCACCGAACGGAGGTTAGGTGCCAATCGACCGATCCTGGAATAGGTGAGCAAATCTTCGATGAGATGAGTCATACGCTCGCCAGCTTGTTTGATTCGATCTAGGTAGATGCGATCTTCCTGGTCCAGACGTTCACGGCAATCCTCGTCAATGGCTTCAACGAAACCTCTGATCGCGCGGATGGGTGCCCGCAAGTCGTGGGAAACCGTATAGGAAAAAGCTTCCAGCTCCTTATTGCTGGTTTTGAGTTCGGCAGTTCGTTCGCGAACCCGTCTATCCAAATCTTCGTTAAGCTTATTTGCCCGTTGTTCCGCTTGCGTCCGGGTGCTGATGTCGATGCCCATTCCGACGAGACATGGTTTGCCATCAAAATTTACCAGCCTTCCCGTGCAATAATAAGGGAGGCGTTTACCTGTCTTGGTTACGAGAGTTAATTCAACCTCAGCTTGTCCACTCGAAAAGACCTTTTGCATTCTCTCTTTCAACATCGCCCGCTCCTCTTCGGGGACAAAATCACTCGCATGCATCTCTGAGATTTCCGAACCAGAGTACTCCGTGACTGTTTCCAGATTCTTGTTCCAGCGAAGATTCAATCCCGTTTCGTCCAGCAGATAAAAAATCCCGGGGAGACTATTAATGATGGTTTCGGAAAAATCGCGCTCACGCACGAGAATCTGCTCGGCGTGTTTCCGTTCGGAAATGTCATAACAAAAGCCGACCCACTCACGAATGCCTTGATCTTTGTCCAGGATCGGCACACCGCGCACACGCATGTGGCGCCACTCCCCATCAGCACGGAGTAGCCGATATTCCGTTTCGTACAAGGAAACAGTGGTTAACGCATGCGACCAGATTTCCAACGTCTTTTGTCGGTCTTTTGGATGAATGGCATTCAGCCACCCAAATCCCAGAATCTCGTGAACCTTCTGACCGGTAAACTCTCGCCAGGTCGGGATGTCATCGGTTACTTCACCTTGGGCATTGGTGGTCCAAACAATTTGGGACGTTGCGATAACCAGCGAACGGTAGCGCTCTTCGCTTCGGCGCAACGTCTTGAGCGCACGGTAGCGGTCAGTAACATCGCGAAAGGACCAGACGCGACCAACAACATTTTCCCTGAGCCGTTGCGGCTTCGAATATCGCTCGAAAATCCTGCCATCCTTAAATTCCAGGACATCAAAACTTTCCACCTCCGGGTGCGCATAGAGCTCATTCACCTTGGCAAGGAAGGCCTCCGGGCTTTTCAATTGCTCAAGAACCAGGGCGAGGGTCCGTTTGTCGTCGCGCAGTTCAACCATCCCCGGCGTGAGATGCCACATTTTCAGGAATTGGTGATTATAGCGAACCAGAACGCCCTTGCGGTCGACCACAATAATACCATCGGTTGTCGATTCCAGCGTCGCGTTGAGAAGCGAAACGGAGGTCTCGAGCTTATGCTCAAACTCCTTTTGTTCTGTGATGTCCTGACAACATCCCACCATCCTGATGGGGCGATCATGCTGATCGGATATCACTTCCCCCTGTGTAGCCAACAATCTCGTCGCACCATCGGAACGGAGGATTCGCTCGGTGGAGGCAAATGATTTATGATCCCGGAGGGCCCCCTCGATTGATGATTTCGAGCGCTCACGGTCGTCCGGATGTATCCGCTCCAAATAAGCATCGTAACCCGGTTTGAATTGTTTGGGCTGGAATCCAAAAATCCGATAAAGTTCCGCAGACCACGTCACCTTATTGAGTGTCACATCCCATTCCCAACTGCCGAGATGGGCCATGCGCTGTGCATCTTCCAACTGCCGTTCCCGCCTTCTCAACCTCGCTTCGATCTGCCGATGTTCTGCCGATTGTGTCCCTAAACGCTGGCTAAGCTCACGTAACTCCGCCCTCTGCCGTTCGTTGCGGCGTCTGGTTTGATTCACGTCCCTGCGCATTTCCAACAAAGCCATGGCTTCGCGACACAACACCTGAAGCATTTGCCGTTGCTCGAAGTTGATCTCCCGCGGCACCCAATCCATCACGCATAGAGTTCCAAGCGGATGACCTTCCCGACTGAGCAAAGGTGAGCCCGCGTAAAAACGAATGTGCGGCGAACTTGTCACGAGCGGACTACTTGAGAAACGCTCGTCTAGCCTCGCGTCGGTCACCACCATGAACGGTTCGCTGATGGCGTGGGCGCAAAAGGAGACCTCGCATGCAGTTTCCGTTAGGGTCGTCCCTGTTTTTGCTTTAACCCATTGACGCCTGTCGTCAACAAAAGTGAGAAGCGAGATGGGCGTTTCACAAAACTGCGCGGCGAGAGCGGTTAAATCATTAAAAGCCGGTTCGGGGGCGCTGTCGAGAATTTCGTATTTAGATAACGCCTCGAGTCTCCCCCGGTCCTTGATAAGCCCCTCTGCTTGCACAATCTATCATCCCTCCGTCCTCATAGTTTACTATAGGCGCGAATGCCCCGATTGGCGAAAAGAATGACCTAATCTGCAGGCAGCAGAACATGCATCTGCTGATACTATTAAATGGATTTCTTCGTAGCTCCGACTCGATTGATGGTGTTGTAAATTTCTCCCCGCATCGTCTTACCATCCGCCGCATTTATATTGTATTGAATTTGCATCTGCATCACCGGCTTGATGTCCGGGATATCCAGGAAGATTGTGCGCCCATCAGAAGAAAGTTTAGCTGACTTAATGTCCACCACGTCGTGTCCGACTTCCTTCGGCATCGTGACTGAATACTCCTTCGAGCCATAATCTTTTGCGTAGAGATAATTCCACTGTTCAATTCCATAACTCCCCGGGTCCTCAGCCGTTTCCCGTTCCAGCGATTCCGAAAACGTCAGTTCAAGTCCATTCGCATGAACGCGCAATGCCGTAGGCAAATAGGCTTTCTTGCCCGTGTAACGGATGCGCTGCAAACAGCCGTCGCGACTGGCACTCGTTGACCAACCGAAAGAACCCACCACATAAAGCTGACCGTCCTGTGGACGAAATGTTCCTCGCATAGCTCCCGAAAGAAAATGTGGCTTCAGCGGAACGACAGCCCCTTGCGCAACTCCGTCGATAACCTCGCGCAAGACGAGCATCATCGCGCAACGACCAAATGACAGGTTAAGCATTTGTTCTTTAAGCGGCCCCCATTTATCGCCTGTCACCCATACCTGGCTTCCCGTACAGTTATCGACATTGCGTGGAATCCAACAAAGTGGCGCATCATAACCCAGCGGACGTTCCGAAGAAATTTGCGGGCCACCATAACCATAAAATCCACCTTTCTTGATTTCACAAATCGCGGAACTCGGCGTCCAATTGCCCTCTTGTGGCGCCACGGTCACCACTCCCGCCGGACTTACGCTCATTCCATTTGGATTTCTAAAACCAGTCGCAAGTGTCTCCTGCTTCTTACCGTCTCGGGAAACAAGATGCAGACCGTCAGGATCGGTATAATAAAAATTCCCGGCGGAATCAGTTTGCAGACTGGTGACATAATCGTGTCCACCCATTGAAGTTTTTATTCCGTTAAAGAAATCTTCGTAAACATCTGCTTCGTCGTCTTCATTGCTGTCGCGCAGCAGAGTGATTTGGTCCCGGCCGAGCACATAGACCTTTTCATCCACAATTTTCAATCCGAGCGGCTGAAACAATCCGGTGGCAAAGCGCTTCCAACGAACATTCTCCAAGGTCTCATCGATACCGCTGACGAGCCAAACGTCGCCGTGAATGGTGCAAACAGCGGCGTCGCCGTTCTTAAAAAAGTCGAGACCGGAAAGAAACATCAATGCCTTGAACGGATTCTCATAAGGGACTGTGAGCGTATCGACTACATACGGTTCACTCGAAGGAAGCGCTTTCTCCCCTTTAACGGTCAGCGCCGCGCCCCAATGGGATGGCCCAGCCTTCGTCAGCGATTCAAGGTTTTCTGGAAGCGATGATTTTTTTACCAGGTCAGCAAAAAGTACGAGGTCGCCACCACTGGATATAAACACTTTATAGTTTTTCGATTCTGCACATTCCTGAATATCCAAACTAATCTGTTCATTCTGCGCACCCAACCTGGCCTGAGTGCCGCCCGTCACTGCGGCGGCAATCCGTTTTCCATCCTTCTCGAAACTAACGATTTCGATGCCGCTGAGAATATTCGTTTCCGCCTTGGCGCCTTTGATTTCAACAAGGGAAAGAGATTGTGTCGCGCGGTGGGCACTCAATTGCAACGTGCGTGTGAATACTTTGATCCCGTCCGCAGACTCCATCCAGGGAGATTCAAGAACAGACACATCACCGAGTTTATAGGAAAGCACCACTCGCTTTCCGTGCAGGAAGAGTCCGCGATAATGCGGCTTCCCATTCCACGCACCGCCCGGAGGAGAAACAAACTGCACTTCACCAGCAATGGCCGGCGCGTTAATCAAACCAAACCGCGTCGGATCGAAGTTGAGAAACTTTCCTGTCCATCCGGCGCGCACATTGCAAAGCGTCGTATCATAAACCACCGCTGCGTCATCGTGTTCTCCGATGTGAATTGAAAGACCCTTGGCAATCGTTCCATTCGGCGCTGGCACGATGGAGGCAAGAAACGGCCCCGTGTCCATTTGGTTCCAACGGCTGTCTTTCCAGGCTTCCTCCTTCGCCGTGGCTCCACTGTCTGTCGGCACGGTGGGAGGCCTCAATTTTTTTGCGAACGCCGGTTTCGAGGGCGCCGGTTGCAGTTTCCCCGAAATCGCGGGTACGAAATTTTGTAATGATGACGCGACTCCGTTTGCTGGCACTTCTCCCTTTGCGGTCCAAACGATGGCATTCAACACCAGTTTGCGAAAGTCCGGTTGCCACCAGTTGGTATAGAAATGTCCGCAAGTGAAACCAAACCCGCGCCCGCCATCTTCGCGTTCCACGGACCACGCGACTATATTTTCCTGTTTCGGGGCTTCTTTAAAAAGAATTGGCGTGAAGTGCGGATCGTTTTCTCGAAAGCGAATGTTAAAATAGAATTCGTCCTTTAATTCGAATGGTTTAACCCCGCGGAGCAACGCATGTTCCGGGTGCGCAGGAACCACCGGCCAGGTTGCGTGTTCAATTTTTGAAAACCATTTCTTCGTCGGCCCACCGCTGCCGGTTTCATAATCAAAATAGCCGCCGAGCCAATCGGTAATCTTGTCATGGTTTCGCGCGGGATGAAAAACACTCCAATGAAACATCACCAGGCCGCAGCCACGTTTCATCTGCTTCTCGAGTTGGGCAAAACGATCGCCGACATAGAGTGGATGATCGGTTTCCTTCCGATCCGAACCACCAGAGGTCAAAACTATCGTATCGGCATCGTCCAGGATGGCGGTGTTGGTCGGCCATCCGCCAAAATAAACCTCGGTCTTAATGTCGTGTAGATTCGTCGCGCTCTCGAGGCAATGTTTCAATACGAGGATGTTATTTTCATATTCGTGTGTGCCCGGGCCGTGATCGTCCAACGGACCAGCAATGAGGACGACCTTTTTAGGACCGCCGAATGCCAGCGAAGCCCCAATCAAACAGCACCAAAGGAGAAGCAGGTTCAGCTTTTTCACGAGCAGTTGGAATTGATTGTCTGAGAGCTTATTCAGAACAGAGTAACAGTCGATACGAAACCGCCTTGAAATCGAGAATGTCGGAAAAGAAAATGCCCGCCCTGGAAAACCTACTAACCAGAACGGGCAAACCTTAAGAACCCTGCGAAGAAAGTAATCCACAAACACCCGCTGTCAAATGACTGGAGTGAAATATTTTCCGCCTGTTTATAAAACCCAGTATACCCGCCAAACGGAACACTTCGCATTATTCCAACGGACGGCTGCTCCCTTTGCTGACATCAGATGGCATGAAAGACCTAGATTCTAATCCGCAACGAGAATGATAGAATAGATTCCATTTCAGGGGTACCTCAAGAGGGGCGAGAACGAGCAACAAAGGCCAACAGCTTTGCTGCTACATCAAAGGGGAACAATGGAACGGCACATCTTCGATTTTAGGAACAAAAACAACCGTGAAGGAACGAGGCTTCGCAATTCATCGATTGTTTTAATCCGTAAATTCGTCGCAATTTTTGTGGCGGGCTGGATGTTGTTCATAGCCACAGATCTCTTCTCCACCGAATTTTACGCCTCTCCAGATGGAGCATCCAATGGTGATGGGAGCATGACACAGCCTTGGGATTTACGAACCGCCCTCAATACTCCTGCGATCACACCCGGCGACACCGTCTGGCTCCGCGGTGGCATTTATCGAGAGAACAATCGCGTGACGCAATTCTTCAGCACCTTGCTCGGAACAACCAATCAACCAGTCACGGTGCGGCAGTTCCCGGGAGAACGTGCCACGGTGGATGGCAATATCATGCAGACGCAAGGCGGATACGTAAATTACTGGGGATTTGAAATCTTGAGCTCTCACCCAAATCGCACGACCAGCGAGGTCGGACCATTCCCATCCGCATTTCGAGTGAATTACGACGGCAACCTGACGGATCTGGCAGTGAGCGGTTTCGACCT
>JAQGOU010000415.1 GCA_028293445.1 Verrucomicrobiales bacterium
GGTGATTCCGCCAACATTGGCCACCGCGGCGCTGGAATCTGCAACAGTTACTGTCGCCGCGGTATCCAGGCAGCTTTCGACCCCAAAAATCGTTTGCACGGCTTTAATCACTGTGCCTGCCGCCAAGGGGGAAAGGCCACTTACGGTAACGGTTCCGGTTTTGACGGGCGCGGCATTCTCACCCAGCAGAGTATTATTGTTGTCGTAGATGCTAACCTTTTCGAGGGTGGCACTCGTGGAACAACCGGTGACGGTCACACTGGTCGAATTGACCGGGACGCTACTGATCGCTCCCACATTGGCGGTATTAGAACACGAGAGTTGGCTGAAGTAGAAACTATCAGAATAATTTCTAACTGTGGTGCCGGTGCCAAGGCCGCTGCTAAACATAAATTCGACCGTCGGCGTTGTAACACCGGCGTCGAGCTTAATCGTCGTAATGAGTTTCCATCCATTCAAAGTCGCCTGGCCGGATCTAAAAAATGTCGTGGTGGCCGCCGTCCCCGTGCAGCCTGTGTAGTTGATTTTAAAAATAGAATCCGTCACCGCACTAGCGTCAGATCCCCTCGTTCCAAAAACTCTATAGGTAGTGGCACCAGAACCCGGGACCAACGTTGGATTCAATCTGATCCACGGCTTTACATCAACCGAACCGCCCCCGCCATTGTAACGGCATTGTGTCCCAGCGTACGGGGAAGGATTGGTTGCGGTGCTTTTAGCAGTCGCAGCTGTGAATCCTCCGGTTGTGGAGGTATTCCCGGCGAAGCTATCGGAATAGCCAGGGCTGTGGTCCGATGACGTTCCGCCGGTGCCTACGACGACTTGGTCGGCATAAAGCGGGCATGCAGCGAAAACGAATAGCACAACCAACGATAGTGCGGACAGGGATGACTTAATGGCGGTATTTTTCATTTGTTTTTTGCTCCTACTCAAACCGAATCCCGGAACGAAAACCCGAGCACACACCAAAATTGCGGTTAAAGTAAAAATTGTTCATTGCATCAGTTTATGGCGGAAAACCATCTAACTCTCCATTGTCGACTATCATTTGAATGCGGTGAGGCGACGTCAAGAACATTGAACATATCTTGTTGTAGGACGGCGTCCTACAGTGTAATAGGAGTGTAAAATCGCCGTAAAGCCCCGTCGCCATGAATGGCGCGCCAATTAGGCAAGGTCCGCCATCAGGGCACTGACAAACCCAGGAGAACGAAACTATTGCCGGAACTGCACATCCAGCGGAGGAAGTTCACGAAGACTTAGATTTATCGGTAGTTCCGCGCCGTATTCTTGGTTCACCGAACGTCAGCTCGAAGTAACTGGACAGTTATGGATAGTTCGAGAAGTCCCAATCCACACCTGCTTTGGAATAGGAAAAAGTCATCTCCGACGGGTTGAAACTCTGATAACTCTTCACATGAGAGTCGCCGAATAAAACATTCACTCGTTTGTCGTGGGCCGGTGACGAAAAACCAAAGAGCGTGTCCTGCGAGTAATTGTCCGTGTCCGCATCGGTGACATCGAACGGGTAATTGCAGTCACCGGACAAAATGTAAGCGGAGGGAAGTTGTATCTCGCCGAAGTCCACGCTGGCCCGTTGCATGCCTGCGTCAAGAAACGCCGCGCGCGAACCCATGAAGTAATTGTAAGGCGACTTTTCGTAAAACTGACTCATCGAGGGACATTTCAAAACATTCGTGGTGTGAAAATAGGTGAGCAGTGGACGCGTCCATGCGGCCGGGTTGGTATCGTTCCAGGTGGCGTTTCCAACCGCCATCGGTAACAGGCCCTCGTTCTCATCCCCGTACATCTGCATCGCCAGACCGAGTTGCTTCGCGTTGTTCATGCATTTGATCGTGTTCCCACGTTCTTTGGCTTTGCTCAACGATGGCAACAGCATTCCGGCGAGAATCGCGATGATGGCGATCACAACGAGCAATTCAATCAGCGTAAAACCCAATCCCCTGAACCCGGCACCCGTTTGAGAAACTTCTGTCTTCATTCAATGGTGTAGACGCTCGTGAGGCCGAAAAAATTTCAGTAAATTTAACCAGCGCAGCTTTGTCTCGAATTTTATTCGCGATAACGCAGTCTTAAAGGCATGCCACCCAATGATCCGAATTCGCTTTCTCGAAGGGCGTTTTTGCAGCGCTCCACTCTGGCGGCCGCGACGGTCGGCCTGAGTCAGATTTCAGGTCTGTCCCAAACCACCGACGAACTCCTCGCCGGAGAAGATGCAAAGTCGTCCGAAGCTGTAGATAAGGATGCGCCGCAGATGCGTGTGTTGCTCCACGAAGCCAATGGAGAGCCACTGGATCGCGACCGCGTGAAGACTTTGAATGCCCGCGATCTGGAGAACGACACTTTGCCGCAGGCGATTGCGAGCGCCGAAGGACGCGCCCGGGTAACTCTCGCGAATGAACCGATTCAAGTGAGTTGCCGATTAAAAGTGCCGGGCTTTGGTGAGGTTTATTGTTACGCCGACAACAACGGCAAAGGATACACGAAGCCCGAGACAATCGAATTCGTCGTGGATGCCGCGGCCACACGGTTGCAACGAGTTCGCGAAAAGTTGGAACGGTCGCATGGCGTTCCGACCACTCCTGAATTCGATAAGCATTTTTCTGCGGCAGCAAAGTCCATCCCGGAGGAACCCAAGGAGGCTCGTATCGCCGCCGCTTATGAGTCACTCGCTCACGGTTTGCATTCCGGCGAAATGCTGGCGCTCCAGGTTGCCCGTCATCGCATTGCGAAATTGGCCGCGCCACGAAAAGACTTTCTCTTCGGTGCCGCAATCTCCCATTACACGGAAGGTGGAAATTTCGTAAAGCATTTCAAGGAAGCCTTTAATTTCGGCACGGGAAGTTGGTACACCTGGGGTCAGAAGGCCGATCCTCTTGAGCAGCGAATCGACTACGGGCGCATGGATCAGTCGGTTCAGTGGTGTCTCGACCAGAAGTTGGTGACTCGTAACTTTGGCTACGTTTATCTCACTGGCGGCGCTACTCCTGAATGGTTTCGTTCATGGCCTTACCAAAAAATTCTACCGGAATACAAGCGTATCGTCGCCATGACGACCAGGCGCTACCACGGACGCGTCCCATATGTCGAAGTCATGAATGAAGCACACGACAAAGCGAACCTCTTTCGCCTCTCCCATGCGCAGATGCTGGAGTTAGCGCGTGAAGCCTGCAAATCAGCGCGGGAAGGGTCGCCCACCGTGAAGCGCATGATCAATCACTGCTGCCTCTGGTCGGAAAACGCGAAACGCAAAAACGACGACGGTTCCCGACGCTGGTCGCCATTTCGTTTCCTGAAAGATTGCGTGAAAGCAGGGGTGGAGTTCGAAGTGATCGGTCTCCAACTTTATTATCCCCAGCAGGACCTCTTCGAGATAGATCGCATGGTCGATCGCTTCGCGGTTTTCAAAAAGCCGATCTTCATCACGGAAATCGGCTGTAATTCAATGGACGGCCTTGATGCTGCGAGCATGGGTAAGACGCGTCTGGTTCCCGGTTGGCACGGTCCGTGGACGGAAACGATGCAGGCCGATTGGCTCGAAGGACTTTACACCCTCTGCTATAGCAAACCGGAATTTGGTGCTATTCAATGGTGGGACTTCGCCGATTACGGTGGGCACTTCTGGCCGCACGGCGGATTGCTGCACAAAGACTACACGCCCAAACAAAGTTTTTTGCGTCTCCTAAAACTGCAAAAGGACTGGGGAGTGTCGAAAGTCTGAACACCGACTCTTTGTTGCAGTCGAGAAATCAACTGCTGCGTAGCAACGTGAGGAAACTTTAATTAACGTTTAGTGTCGATCGTTCGTCTATCCATTCACATGAGGAAACTCTTATTCCTAATTGCCACCGTAGCAGTCGCACTCAGTCATGGCTTCAGCGCCATCGCCCAGGACGCCGCGAAGCCAGCGCCAAAAAAGAAAAAAGCGGTCAGTACGGAAAAGCCGGTTCCCAAACACGATCCCGCTGATCTCCGCTTTCGTGCGGCGCCAATGGCGAGCGCCACGAGGAGTATCGTAATTCCTCTCAGCACGAACTTACACCTGGCGTTCGATGCGGAACTGTTGCGCACGCATGTGGCGTGGAGTGGTAAAGGTTTAAATCTGTTTGGCCCGCCCTATCACGACAGTTCAGATCGTTTCATTTGTGATTTCGATGGAAAAGAACTGTGGCACACGCCGCAAGTTTTCCCATGGTCCGTAGGGACAATTTCAAAAATGGATCTCCGCAAGCTGCCGGATGGAACACGTTTCAAAGGGGTAAGCACAAAAGATATCAATCAGCAGACGATAGTGATGTACGAACTCGCCGTCGGAAACGGGAATACGGTCCGCGTTCATGAAACTCCTCGAGCCTGGAACATCGGAAACAATTCCGTCATGGAGCGACGGTTGGAGATCGCGGCTTGCGACAAAGATTTGTTTCTTCTCGCGCATGCCGAGCACGGCACCTTTCTTGCCGATCGTCCTGCTGATTCACCAGTGATCCAACGGACGAACGGCCACTTGCTCCTTAGGCTCTGGACCGCTGGCGAGAAACAGGCTTGGTTGATTTGCACAAACGAAAATGTCAGTTACCCCGAAGTTTTGTATCTCGAGAAAAACGGTCGCGGGCCACAGCTCGAACGAAAGACGAACACTATCTCAGGAATCGAAGCCCGTGTTTACATCAAGATTCCAGCGCATGAAAAGGAGATCGCCATTCAGCTCGCATCTGTGGTGATTGATAAAAATGCGGAGCGCCTGGGCCTCGAATTGAATCTTAGTAACGGGACGATGGGTCTCCCTAATTTGAGTTCTGTTACAAATCGCACCGTCACGGCGGGTCCGTCGCGGGCCAAAACATTTTCCGGCGACAACACCATTTTCCCGCGCGTCGACGGTGATAAGTTTTATAAAATCGAACATTTCCCGCTCCCGAAGGAAATCGATTTAAAGCCGACCGGAATGGACTTCCTGCCCAACGGGGATTTGGCCGTCTGCACGTGGGCAGGGGATATCTACATCGTCAAGAATGCACAGGGCGAGGTTCGCGGTGCCACCTATCATCGTTTTGCACGCGGTTTGATGGAGCCAATGGGGCTAAAGATCATTAATGGGCAAATGTACGTGACGCAAAAGAGCGAGCTGACGCGGGTGACCGATACGGATGGAGACGGCGAAGCGGACCTTTTCGAGACCATCAATTCCGGTTGGGCTTTCACGGGAAGATACAACGATTTCGCGTTTGGTCCGACTGTTGACAAGAAGGGGAACTTTTTTGTTTTCCGTGGCGGGAACGGCGGCTCCTGGGACGTGCCATACATGGGATGGGCGGTGAAGATCACACCGAACGGCGACACGCTCGAACCGTTTTGCAGCGGGCTTCGCGTGCCGAATGGATTCGCTACGATTGGTGATGATATTTTCGTGACGGAAAACCAGGGGAACTGGATAGGTGGCTGCAAAGTGAATCATCTGCAGTCTGGGAAATTCTACGGCTTTCCTTCCACGCAACCGTCGCCCAAAGAGCAATTTTCCAAACCAAAGAGTTTTGCTCCGCCTGCCGTCTGGATTCCTTACACCATCGCGAAATCATCCAGCGGGATAACGGTTATCGAGGATGAGAAATTCGGCCCGTTCAAGGGGCAAATGCTCGTAGGTGATTTCCAGATGGCGATCGTCACGCGCGTCATGTTGGAAAAAGTTAACGGCGAATGGCAAGGCGCAGTATGGCCATTTTCCAAAGGATTTAATTCCGGTGTGAACCGCATCGCGATGGGGCCGGATGGAAAAGCCTACGTCGGCGGTTGCAAAGGCGCGCATTGGGCGGCGGTCGGCCCGCAATTGTATTCCCTGGATCGAGTCAGTTTCACCGGCAAGATGCCGTTTGAAATCAAGGAGGTCCATGCGACTGCGGACGGATTTGAATTAAGTTTTACAGAACCGGTTGACGCCGCGACTGCGTCCAAGATCGATGGGTATGATGTTGCGCAATTTACGTATGAGTATCACGAAAAGTACGGTTCACCTGAGTTTGATCAGGAAGGTAAACCGGATAGTTCGACGGATATCAAGGTAACGAAAGCCGTTGTTTCAGAAGATCGGCAGAAAGTTCGATTGACGCTGGAAGGCTTACGTTCAGGCTTCATCACCATGATTCATTCGCTCGACGCGACCAGTGAAAACGGAGACCCACTGCGTCATGACACCTGTTGGTACACGCTTAACAACATTCCGAGGCCGTAAAACCGATTGCATTACCGCTTCGGCGCCTTCTTCGCGTCATTGATCGCATTCTGAATCTCCGGCTCCATATCAGGAGAAAAGCCGGAGAATACTTTCGTCACGACACCGTCTTTGCCGATGATGATTGTTTGCGGAATGGATTCTACTCCGAAGAGCTTCGCCGTATTTCCGTTTTGATCCCGTAGGACCGTCAGCGCAAGTTTACGTTTCTCCAGAAAGTCCTGAATCGTTTCCCGGTTCTCTTGCAGGTTGATGGCGAAGAACTGAACGCCGGGATCTTTCTCTTCTTTGGAAAGCGCGGCAAACTTCGGCAGCGACGCCACGCATGGCGGACACCAGGTTGCCCAGAAATCCAGCACGACCACTTTCCCGCGCAATTCGTAAAGCGAGACCACTTTATTATCCAACGACGTCAGCGTGAAATTCGGCGCCATCGTACCCTCGAGATGAGTCGTTGCATTTTCCGATCGCGCAGCCCCGGCCGCTTCGTGAATGTCGATCGCTTCCTCCGGCGGCGTCCAATCAAACTCACCGTCGACCACGGATGCGTTCGGGTGGACACTTTCGTAATCCACCAGCAACATGGCCGCGTTCACATGTTTCTTCCCGGCTTCTTCGAGTGCGGGTTTGAAATCGACCTTGAATCGACGGATGAGGTCCGTCTTTTGATCCACCAACATCGTGATCTGTCCACTCTCCTTTCCAGATCCGAAACGCAGTGCGTTGTAATTGGTCCCGTTCACTTTCACGTCCGGCATTTTTGTCACTTCGTCAAAGTTATGGGACAATTCAGTAAAAGGCGTCTTGCTGATCGCGAAGAGCAGAGATGGATTTCGCACCTGCAGAATGTGTGGCACGAGGGGTGGAAGGTTCTCGACCAGCAGTTTGCCCATCGGAAAATCAAAGCGTGCGTAAGACTTTTCTTTCTTATCGTAAACAAATCCCTTGTCGCCGTCGGAACCAAGCGTCAGGCCATTGGTTATTTCGTGTCTGAACTTATTCGGCGCCTCAAACGAGCTGTTGAAGCTCTGGCTGTTGGTTTCCGAGGTGCCGGGAAACTCCAGGTTGATTTCGACGTGACCTCCAAGCCTGGCAGACTTCAGGTTCTGATACGCTTTTTCCATCCGTTGGATGACGACGTGCGCCGCTGGATCGATATCGTTCCGCCTGGGTGATGAGTCTTCCGCGCCTTGTGGCAATTGGTCGGATTGAGCGTTAAGAGAAAACGTCACCAACGCGAAACAAAGCGAAAGTGACACACGGGAAAAAATGAGGGGAAAATTCACTTTGGGCCTCCTGACCCAACCTACGGCTACAATCAGGCGTTACAATACGCGTTGTCCCCCATTTTCCCGTGGCGCAAAGCTTTAAAGCTTAGCGGAGCGACAGGAAATTCTTCAGGATCGTGCGACCGTTTTCGGTAAGAATACTTTCCGGATGAAATTGGACACCCCAGATGGGCAGGTCTTTGTGACGAACGCCCATGACTTCGCCCTCTTCCGTTTCCGCAGTGACTTCGAGGAAATCAGGCATCGTGTCGCGTTGGATCACGAGAGAATGATAACGAGTGGCGTTAAAGGGATTCGGCATACCAGTAAACAAATCTTTGCCGTTGTGCTTAATGGCAGACGTCTTCCCGTGCATCATGCGGTAATTCACGACGACGCTGGCGCCGAACGTGTGGCCGATGCATTGGTGTCCGAGACAAACACCCAGGATGGGAACCTTCCCTGCGAACTCGCGAATGATCTCATTGGAAAGCCCCGATTCGCGAGGCGAACAAGGTCCGGGCGAAATCAGGATGCGCTCGGGATTTAGTTTCCGAATCTGGTCGAGAGTAATCTGGTCATTGCGATGCACCTCCATCGTCACGTCCATCTCGCCGAGATATTGGACGATGTTGTAGGTAAACGAATCGTAGTTGTCGATGACCAGCAGCATAAGCGCGCCATAGAAGTAAATCACAAATGGGAATTAGGAAAGCGGGAATTGAACCCGGCAGCTCTGGCAAAGGTCCCTGAGCGGCGCGGTCATCCGATTTCATCAAAGCTATAAGCCCAAAGTAATTTTTGGAATCGTGGAAGTTATCGTAATCAATTTCACACCTTTTCCAACCGCGCGCATTCCCGCCGCAGTCGGTCGAGGAAAACGGAAATTTCCCGCGGGAGATTGGTAATTCCCAAGAGGAATCGGCAACTTCCCGCGGGAATTTTCTATTTCTCGAAAGGAAATGGGAAAATCCCGTGGGAAATCGGAAATTCCCGGAAGGAAACGGCAATTTCCCGCGGGAAAAAACTTTTCCCTGAAAGGAAACGCCAACTTCCCGCGGGAAATTTGTATTCCCCGAAAGGAAACGGGAAAATCCCGCGGGAAATCCGAAATTCCCGAAAGGAAATGGCAACTTCCCGCAGGAAAAAACTTTTCCCCGAAAGGAATTCCCGAATTCCCGCGGGAAAAAAGTTTTACGCCACTGTAAATCAGCAGCTTACAAAAGAAGGGCGGTTTTAATCGGTTTTTGACCTTTCCGCCGGGATTATGGCCGGTTGGTTGGTAAGTCAATTGTTCTGCTACACGAGTTTCGACTGCAAAACGACGTTTGGGCTAACCTAAGAATGCGACGTCTTCTTCGGAACGACCGCGGCTTCGGTCACGTTTTCAAAGCCTAAGTATCGCATCCCTCAACGATCGTCCCGAGGAACACAAACGTACAAAAAAAGGACACCACCGAAGTGATGTCCTTTGCCCTTTTTTTGCAGATAAGGGAGAGCGTTTAGAAGTTCGCGCCGCCTTTATACGGAGCGTCTCCATAGGTATAAACGGAGCCGTCTTTTTTCAGGAGGAAATAACCGTTGTTGGATGGACCACGAGCCATGGCGACGAACAGTCCCGGTTCATTTGCGCCACCTTGATAGGTGCCGTTGCCGTAAGTGTAGATGCTGCCGTTATCGCGGACCTGCCAATAACCGCCGCCATCGCTCGTGGAACAAACGGCTTTTACGCCGCTGCCTGCTTCGCCGCCGCCGTAGTAGCCAGGGCCATAGGAATAGATGCTGCCGGTGCCCCGCACGAGCCAGTAACCGTTCGCAGGTGTGGCAGTCATGCCGACGAAATCGGTCAGGCCGCCACCGCCAGCCGAACCATTGAAAGGCGCATTGAAGGAGAAGATCCCGCCATCTTTAGCCACCAGCCAATAGCCCGTGCCATTCGCCGTGCATGCCATGCCGACAATCGGCTGGTTGAGTGGTTGACCGCCCATCGAACCCTGGAAAGGCGCACCACCGAAGGTGAAGATTCCGCCATCGGCAGCCACGAGCCAATAACCATCGCCTTGCGGTCTGGCACAAATGGCGACAACCGGGGAGTTCAAGGCTTGTCCGCCCATTGAACCGTAGAACCCTGCGTCGCCAAAGCTGAAGACGCCGCCATCAGAACCGACGATCCAATAACCCTGGCCAGAGGGAGTCCGAGCGATGCCGACGCGATTGTTCGCCGGTGAACCCGAGGAACCGCCGATGATTCCCATAAGCTTGGTCCAGTTCCAAAACGAGCCTGGATCAGTGTGGGTATTGCAATAGGGATCGATGCCCAAATTGGCGCTGGCATATGCAGGCCAACCGGAGATGCGTTTCTGATCATGTCCGATCACGTGATTGCGATCTTTGGCGAAACCAAATTTCTCACAAAAATGTTTTTGCAGCGCGCCACTGGTATTATACATCGCGTCGGTGTACCAGGCGGGATTGCTGGCGAAACCTTCGTGCTCGGTGCCGAGGGAGTGCGTATTCCAACAATTCACATGCCAGGCATAATTGGATTCCAGCACCATTTGTGTGAGTTCACCCGCTGGATAATCACTCGTGGCATCCTTCACGCCATTGACGCAGTAATGAACGCTGGCTTGCGTGGTGGAACGCTGAAAATAAGAGATGGTGGAGGCGTAATAACCTTCCATGTCGTGAATCACCGCGAATTTATGGCCGTTGCCTGAAGTGTACCAATGGCCGGAATAGGCCTGGCGCCAGACGGCGGGAGCATAATCGGTGCTGGCCTGGAGTGCCGTGGTCGCAGCGACGGCTCCAAGGGTGAGCAGACATGATTTCTTGAACAGGTTTGTTTTCATTTGGTTTTTTGGTGAGCGTAATTTAACCGGAAAGAATTAGGCGCGAATGATCTCGCTGCCTGTAAAATTCCGGGTGATTGAGGTAATACTGACGAATTCGCGACTGACCTTCAATGACTAGAACAAGTCATCATGAAATTCTGGCCCAGACTGCGATCAACTGTTTGGGGGAGACTCTTTCGAAAGCAAATTCTCGCGTAACGCTTTGGCCACGGCGCCGCTACGGGTGTGAACGTGAAGTTTTCCGTAAATGTTCCGCAGATGATTGTTAATCGTATGATAGCTCACGGAGAGTTGATCCGCGATTTGCTTCATGATCATCCCTTGCGACATCAGTTCCAAAACCTCTTTCTCCCGTTCGGACAAACCATAATCCTTTTGGGGTGCGTGGGAGAGTCGCGTGAATTTATCCAAAACCAAACGAGCGACCCGCGGGTTCATCGGCGCACCGCCTTGCAACACATCGTGAATGGCCGTGGTTAAAGTTTTTTCCAGGGAGTTTTTCAACAAATAACCCGAGGCACCGGCGCAAATCGCATCGAAAACTTTTTGGTGATCCTCATAGACCGTCAGCATCAGAACGTGGGTGGTCGGGGAGAGGTCTTTGATTTTCTTAATGCCCTCGATGCCGTTCATTCCAGGCAGGCCTACGTCAGAAATAATGATTTGTGGCGCTGAACCTTTCTTCAATGCAGCCAGTGTTTCTTCACAAGAGGAAAATGCGCGAGGACAATGCAAGCCAGCGGCCAGGTTGATTAACCGAGCGACCGTTGAACGGAAGACGTCATTGTCTTCAATCAGCCAGATCTCGATTTTTTCCGAGGGCATGGCCGATAATATAGGCGGTTGTGGAATGGGGTGAAAGTTTAAAGCCGATCAAACACTTTGCGTTGAAAAGAGCAATTCCGTGCCTTGCCCAGGCTGAGTCTTGATTTCCATGCTCCCTTTAATGGCACTGGTGCGACGGCGAAAGTTTTTCAAACCGTTGCCTTGCGAAAGCAACGTCGCATCAAAGCCAACGCCGTTGTCCTTCAAGCTCAATGTCCAGACGCCGTTCTTTTCTGAAACATGAATCCACACTTTCGTCGCCCGGGAATGTTTAAGAATGTTCGCCAGCGCCTCCTTGAAAATCAGGAAAATATTTTGCCGGAAATCGAGTGAGAGTTTGCGTTGCGGGTTTTCGATCCGGCTTTGGAAATCGCATTCAATTCCACTGAGCAGCGTGTTCGCGACATCTTCCATGCGCAGCAATAAATCCTGCATCGTGTCGTATTCCGGGTTGATAAACCAAACGATGTCTTTGATGGCGTTGGCGGTTTCACCGGAGATCCGGTTGATGAGGGAGAGATCTTTTTTCGCCTCGTCCGTAGCCGAGCTTTGCTCCTGCAACATTCGACTCAAAAGAGAAATGCTGCCCAGGTTACTGCCGACTTCATCATGCAGATCCGCCGCGATCCGTAAGCGAAGCCGCTCCATTTCGCGGGCGCGCCCAATGCGAATTCGGTAAATATAGGTAAATAGCAAACCAACCCCGGTGACGAGCGATATCTTGAACCACCACGTCTGCCAATAATGGGGGAGCATGACGAAGGCAACCGAGGCGCCGGTGTCATTCCAAAAACCATCGTTGTTGCAGGCCCGGACATGAAAGCGGTAATGACCAGGGCCGATGTTGTTGTAATACGCTTCGCGCCGTCCGCCGGCGTCCATCCAATCCAGGTCCACGCCTTCAAGTTTGTATTTGAAACGATTTTTCTCCGGCGCTTGAAAACTCAGGGCTGTATAATGAAATTCCAATTACCCGCGACAGGGCTCAATTTGCAAAGGTTCAGGTTTTACGTTCAAAGTT
>JAQGOU010000423.1 GCA_028293445.1 Verrucomicrobiales bacterium
TCTCGATGAATGCCTGGATGAACGGCAACACGTTTGGAGATCCGACCGGCAAAACAAAATCGCCGACACCGGAGGAGGACGATTCCTTGACCTACACTTTCTTTCGTCGCGAAAGCCAGATCGCGCAACCCTCGCGCATCTGGTGTTTGATCGATGAGGATCCCAGCACGATCAACGACTCGATGTTCATGGTGGATATGGGGCCGGTGAATGGGATTTATGATCTTCCTTCCAATCGCCACGGAAATGCTTACGAACTGACTTTCGCCGACGGCCATTCGGAAACGGTGAAGATGCTGGCTGATCCCAGTGACTGGTCTGCTTTCAAACCAATCCCGGACCCGGACTGGATTAAATTGAAGGCGGTCACCACCCAGCCGAAATAACCGGTGCCCGACGAAAGTGTCCATTGGTTGTCTTGACGCGAACAGGATTCGTTGTGGCTCCGCCCTTCCTGGAATTTCGGTCCGATTATCTAAATAACTCACGGACTCTGGCCGTCAGAGAATTCAATGTGTAATGAATCCGCTTCGCGTTTTTCATGGTTCAGCGTTTTGAAGAAAAGTTTTCCCGTGGCGTTGTTACTCGCCTTGTGGGTTTCGACTCAGGGGTGTGCGCTCGATACGCCTCAAGGTTCGGCCAAGGTCGCAGCGAAGAAAACCTACCGGAATCCGTTGATGGAAAAATGGGACATGGCGGATCCGCATGTCATTCGTGTGGGCAAGAAATATTATCTTTATCCAACCTCGCACACGCACGGATACGACGCGCTCGTCTCGGAGGATCTGGTACACTGGGATTACAAAGGGAATATTTTCAAAGATCCACGCGGCGGCGATTGGGCGCCGGACGTCTTCCACAACAAACGGGGAGACGGAAAGTTCTACCTCTATTACACCGACAACCTGCCGGACGGTGATCACTCGGTTTTCAGCAAGCAGATCGGCGTCGCGGTGGCAGATAGTCCGCTGGGGCCTTTCATCGATAAAGGGAGCCTGTGTCATCCGTCGATCGATGCGCATTTATTTCAAGACGAAGACGGAAGCTTCTATCTCTACTACGTCGATTTGTCGCAGGGCTCCCGAATCATGATGCAGCCGATGGCTGATCTCCTGACCAAGAAGGGCGAACCGAGCGAAGTGATTCGGCCGACCGAAGAGTGGGAACGGAAGAACGGTGAAGTTACGGAAGGCCCATTCATGTTGAAGCGCAATGGAGTCTATTACCTGATGTATTCCGGCACCGGCGCGGATTCGCCGAATTATGGAATCGGCTACGCAACCGCTAAATCGCCGTTGGGACCGTTTGAAAAGTATAAAGGGAATCCGATTGTGAAACGGACCGACAAGGTCCTGGGCCCTGGGCATCATTCCGTCGTGGAAGCACCAGATGGAAAGTTGTGGATGATGTATCACCAAAAACGATCGGAGGAAATCAGCTTCAAACGGTTCCTCGCGGTCGACCCGATTTGGTTCGATGACGAAGGGGTGATTCACGCGACGGTTTCGTTGCGTGAGAATGTGCCCGCGCCTTGAGCAGCGTGATGAGGCGTTTTATCGCCGACCGCGCATGACACGCTTCCTGATGGTGTCTTCAAAATCGCGCGGCTTATCCTGAAAGATTCTGTGGCCGAGTTTAAGCGCGTTGCGTTGGAGCTTCGACCGTTTTTTCACAATACGCGTGGCAATGCGATGCAGTTCATTTCGCGGTCGGGCCGCAGGCTGTTGGCGCAAATTTTCGTCGATGAAAAAGAAGTCGTGGTCATTCCCCAGACAATCGTTCAGGTCCTTGGCCCGGGAGAAAAGTCTATCGGTGGTTTTAGAGCCGAACTCTTCGAGCAACTGAAATGCATACAAAAGATCCTTCGTCCGTTTGCGCCATTCATGGAGGTTCTCCGGTGCGGCGTCTTCCAAGGCAGCTTCAAACGCCCGTCGCGCTTTTTTGTAGATGTTTCGCCAACCACGGCAGACATGCGTATCGGTGACATGATGCAGCGGCCAGCGGGGAATGTCGCGGCGGATTGAGGAAAGAAGATGATGCGCCTTTTTCCGAACCGCGACCTCGGAGAGAAGCGTGACTTCGTCTTTGGCGAGTTGCTTGGCGTAAGTAAGAGCAATGGTGTTCGCCGGAATGTCCAACGCTTCTAAGGTTTCGCGTTGCACGTGAACGTCCCGCAGCGGCGAGAGCAAACGGTTAATATCGCGAAAGCGGAAGTTCTGCGCTCGAAAGAAATCAGCGGGCAGTGCAGGACGGATCAAACGGAATAAACCACGAATGCGTTTTAAACCTTTACGCGCACTATGCAGACTCACGACTTGTTCAGCATCATCCCGGAGACGAGCGATGGCCTGATCCAGCTCCTCGCAAAGAATGCGTCTCACGGCTTTCGACAAAGTCTCCTCGCTGGAAATGCAGTAACCCATACGTTCCCTCCGTGATGCCAATTTAGCCCAGAGTGGCGCAGTCGCAATCGGTTCGCCCCGTAATGCAGCTTTTTAACCACGGATGGAAACGGACTCTTTTCTTATCCGTGTTTATCCGTGTCCATCCGTGTTGAAAACAGTTATTTCCCCAACCGCGCCAGTTGCTTTGGGCTGAGGATCCAGTGTAAACAGGCGCACTTTCCCAGAATTAAACGCTGCTCAATGGAGAGTTTGCAGAAGCCAGCTTTCTTCAAATCGATCGCGACGTCCGGCTTTCCTGTCAAAAGGATCGAGATCAGATGCGTCATGTACGGCTCGTGTCCGACGAGCAAAATGTTTTTACACTTTGCATACTTCTCGTGAATTTCTTGAATTACCTTCTCGGGGGACGCTTCGGAAACCAGGCTTTCGGTGATATGTAATTGGTCAGACTGCAACACTTCCGCTGCAATTTCTGCGGTGCGTAGGGCGCGGACGTAAGGACTGGTCAGAATAGAGTCAAACCCCAGTTCGAGTGCGCAAATACCGCATGCAACATTACGCGCCTGCTTTTCACCTTCTGCCGTGAGTGGGCGTTTACTATCCGGCTTCCACCGTTTCCGGTGCGGACTGGCTTTGGCGTGTCGTAAAAAGTAGAGATTCATTTTCCACCTCCATGACGAATATCGCGTGCTTCATAGAGGTAAACAACCTCTTCAGCAATATTCGTGGCGTGATCGGCAATTCGTTCGAGGGCTTTCGAAACTACCATTAAATTCAGACAACGGGTAATCGTGGCAGGATTCTCAATCATGTAACTCGAAAGCTCGCGGTGAAACTGTTTGTTAATCTCGTCGACCTTTTTGTCGCGCGCGATGACCTCGATGGCCTTTTCCGGCTGCTTGTGAACGAAGGCGTCGAGAGCGGTCTTCAACATCTCCCGGGCAATACCGGCCATTTGCGGAATATCAACATACGCTTTGAGCTGTGGCTCCAAGTTCAACTCGAGCGAACGCCGGGCGATTTTGGTGGCTTCATCAGCGATGCGTTCCAGGTTCTGGGAGATTTTCATCGCGACCGTAATGAAGCGAAGGTCGGTAGCCAACGGCGCCTTCGAAAGCAAATGAATGGCGGCTTCGTCCACGTCCACTTCGAATTGATCAACGATGTTGTCGTTCTCATCCACTTTGCGCGCCAGGTCGTCGCTCCGTTCGATCAATGAGCGGACAGCCTCACTGACCGCCCGTTCCGCGTGACTACCCATGGTCAGCAACTTCTCTTTGAGTTCCGCAATTTCGAGGTCGAGATGTCGATTCATATTTTAAAATCAGCCAAACCTGCCCGTGACGTAATCTTCGGTCTGTCGTTTGGCGGGGTTGGTAAAAACTTTGTGCGTGCGATCAAACTCAATCAATTCGCCGAGGTAAAAGAACGCCGTGTGATCAGAAATACGCGCGGCCTGCTGCATGTTATGGGTCACGATGATGATCGTGAAATCCTTCTTCAGTTCCAAAATGAGTTCTTCGATCTTCGCCGTCGCAATCGGATCAAGCGCGGAAGCGGGTTCATCCATGAGAATAATCTCAGGACGAATGGCAATCGCCCGGGCAATACAAAGGCGTTGCTGCTGTCCACCTGACAATCCAAGGGCGCTGCTCTGCAGACGGTCTTTTACTTCATCCCACAAAGCGGCATCGCGAAGACTGCGTTCGACTCGCCCCTCAATCTCTTGCTTTGCTTTGATTCCCTGTAAACGAAGACCGTAGGCGACGTTTTCATAAATGGATTTGGGAAAGGGATTGGAGCGTTGGAAAACCATGCCGACGCGTTTGCGGAGTTCGATCGCGTCGACCTGTTTCTCGTAAATATCCTGCCCGCCAATTTTAATGACTCCATCAATGTGAACACTGTCGATGAGATCATTCATCCGGTTGAAGCAACGCAGGAACGTTGATTTACCGCAGCCGGACGGGCCGATAAAGGCGGTCACGACCTTTTCACCCAGCTTCAGCGAGATATTTTTCAGCGCCCGGGTTGTTCCATAATGGAGCGAGAGGTTCTCCACTTCAATAAAGGGCGTCTGACTCGCCTCTGCCGGAGGAGCAGAGCTTTTGACCACAACAGATTTAATTGGGGATTCAGTCATATCAATGCAGCATTCGCATTTTCTTCCGCATGTGTCCGCGCACAAGAATGGCCACGATGTTTAATGAGAACGTGAGAAGCAGGAGCGTCAGCACAGTCGCATAGAGAATGGGCCGAGTTTGCTCAATGTTCGGTGATTGCGTGGAAAGAACAAACGTATGGTAACCGAGATCCATGAACTGATCGGTGACGGAACGCGGGAGGGACGCCATATAATAAGCAGCGCCGGTAAAAAGAATCGGCGCCACTTCGCCGGCCGCACGTCCAATCGCCAGGATAGCACCAGTCAGAATTCCGGGCAGTGCCTGGGGCAGAACAATTTTCCAAATGGTTTCCAGTTTCGTTGCGCCCAAAGCGAGGCTGGCTTCGCGCAAACCTTGCGGAATCGCTTTCAACGATTCTTCAGTGGCCACGATAACAACGGGCAATGTCATGACCGCCAGAGTAAGCGAGGCCCAGATCATGGCGGGTTTGCCCCAGACTGGATTGGCGTTCACGGGATTGAAGAGCGCATCCATGTTGCGACCGAGAAAGTTGATGAAGAATCCAAGACCAAAGAGGCCGAATACAATCGACGGGACACCCGCGAGATTGCTGACCGCCCCGCGAATGATTCGCGTGAACCATGACGTGCTGTGCGCGTATTCAGTCAGGTAAACTGCGGTAATCACACCCACCGGAACCACAAAGATTGTCATTAACAGAACACGGACCGTCGTCCCGAAGATCATCGGCAGGACCCCGGCATTTTCCACGCTGAACATGTCACGTTCTGTTCCTCCCGTAACAAAGCGCCACGAGAAAAAGCTCCATCCGTTGTAAAAGATATTCCCAAGGATCACGACCAGGATGGCAACAATGAGAAACGTCGCCGCGCCGGTCAACCCGGTGCAAAAGAAGGAGACGAAGTCGAAATGCTTGCGCCGTAAATCCAGGTTGGTCGATTGCGTTGCGCTCATCGTTTGCCCTCCAGTCGGCCTTTGACACGATGCATGATGAGTTCGCCAACGAGATTAGAAATGAACGTCACGATGAATAAGAGCACGCCGATCACAAAGAGCATCCGATAGTGCGGCCCGCCGAAGACGGTCTCCGCCAACTCTGCGGCGATCGTTGCGGTAATACTGCGGGTTGAATCGAAAATGTTCCAAGACATGATGCTCGCGTTGCCGCTCGCCATCAGGACGATCATCGTTTCGCCCACGGCACGGCCGAAGCCAAGAACCACAGCGGCGAAAACTCCGGGTAATGCCGCCGGCAAAATTACTTTCCACGCGGCCTGCCATTTTGTGGAGCCAACGGCGAGGGCAGCTTGCATATAACTGCGCGGCACACTGGTGAGCGCATCTTCGGCAATGGAAAAAACAACCGGGATAATTGCGAGGCCAAGCGCGATTCCTGCATTGAAAGCATTCAGGCGCGATTGATAGTGAAAGGTGCCTTGCAGAAAACTTGCCATGACAATGAGCGCAAAGAAGCCGAGGACCACAGAGGGGATGCCAGACAACAATTCGATGCAGGGTTTTACGATCTCCTTCAGCCGTGGCGGCGCAAGTTGTGAAACGTAAATGGCGGCGCCGAGAGCCAATGGGACGGAAAAAAGCAGAGCGACGAGCGTCACTTTCAAACTGCCGACGATGAGGGGAATGATATTAAACTTTTTGATCTGGGAAACCGGTTGCCAGATGTAAACGGGTTGGTCGTAGCCGGTCCATTGATACGGTTTAAAAATATAACGCGGGCTGACCGTGTTGACTTTGGCATCCCGATCATCGGTCGCTTCTTTGGCACCTTCTTCGCGCACTTCCATTAACAGCTGCAGTGTCTCGCGGTCTTTGGATTTAAACTCTTCCGGCGTGAGCCCGAGATACTCCTGAAGTTTCTCCGGCGGCATCTTATCCATTTCGCTCGCGGGAATGATTTGCTGCACCAGTGAGCTGTCGGCTTTCCCGAGAAAAATGGGCATCGCCTCGCGTGTGACAAAGACGAAGATGAGAAAAACCATCAGGATGGCTGAGAGCGAGATGAGGAAAATCATTTTTTCCACGATCCACTCGAGCGGACGCGCTTTATGCCCGCGCGACAACCCCATCCAGCCGATACTGCGTTTTTCTTTTTGTGAGGCCATTAGCTAAGGGCGAAGGCGGACGAGAAATGCACGTCTCGTCCGCCCCGGCGTTTATTTTCGAAGGAACCGTTCAATAAATTATTTTTCCTGCAGCTTCTCCGGCAACGGATAATACCCGACGTCTTTCACAACCTTTTGGCCGTCCGCGCTACGAATCCAATTCAGGTAAGCGGCGACTTCTCCTTTGTCCAAAGCGGGATTCACGTAGTTATAGAGATAGCGCCAAATGGGATACGTCTGGTTAAGAACGCTCTCTTCATTAGGTTCGATCGCTTTGGAATCGGCGTCTTTTTTCACTCCGAGAGCGCGGGCGCCTTGTCCATAAGCGGCACCACCGTAGCCGATGCCGTTCCTATCTTTGGCCACGGCTTGCAACAGCGCTGCGGTGCCCGGCATCGTTTGCGCGGAGGCCGCAAAATCTTTTCCTTTCAGAACGTGCTCTTTAAAGAACTCGTAAGTGCCGGAACTGTTTTCGCGACTGTAAACTGTGATCGGCGCGTCGTTGCCGCCAACCTGTTTCCAATTTTTGGTGCGCCCGGTAAAAATGCCTTCGAGTTGCTCAATGCTGAGTTCCTTCACGGCATTTTCGTTGTGCACGTAAACGGCAAGCCCATCAACGGCGACCTTATATTCCCGAGGACGTTTGCCGAACGTTTTCACGCAGGCTTCCACCTCTTTGGCTTTGATCGGGCGCGAGGCGTCGGCAATGTCGGTCGTTTGATTCTGCAACGCCGCGAAACCTACACCTGAGCCACCACCCGTGACTTGGATTTTCGTCTCGGGATGTTTGCCCATGTAAACTTCTGCCCATTTCTGCGCGAGAATCACGAGGGTGTCGGAACCTTTGACGGTGATGTTACCGGCTTGGACCGATGCGGTAAGCGCGAACGCTGCCAGCGACAAGGTCAGTGTTTTGAAAATGCTCTTCATATGACTTCTGTAAGGTAGCTTTTGATTGTTAAGAACGTTTGGCGATCAGGTGACAATTGTGTGACAATTAGAACTTCCACGTTGCATCCACTTGAACGCGCTGAGCCTGGCTGTCCGAGCGGGCAGGAACTTCGTCGATAAGTTTGAACAGGTAATAGGTCGCAGAGAAGGTGAGGGCATCATACGGAGACCAGGCCGCACGAACCCAATGGCCACGCAAATTAGTTCCGGGGCCGTAACCGCTCTTTCCACCCGTGGGAGCTTTTTGATAAAATGCTCCCGTGTCTGAATCGAGCAACTCTTCATACCACGAATCGGCTTCGACGGTCTTGTAACGATAGCCGACTTCCCATGTATGGCGTTTGCCTGCTTTGCCGAAGGTGAGTCCGGCTTCGTAGGCGGTATTTTTTCTCGGCGCGGCCGGATTGTGCAAATAAGTCCCGGCAACCCGAATCGGAAATGCACCGGTATAGAAAGGCGCACTGTCCAGATTGTAAGTGGCAGCGGCGTCAACGACGACCGGGTTGAAATCGTTCACCAAAGCGCCTGACGCGGTGCGCGTATTCCCGCGGTTGACGTCAGGAACATTTGCCGTTGTGAGATTTTCCGTGCCTGAAATCAGATAACTGGAAAGTCCAAGTGAAGTGGACAGCTTCGGACTCCAGAGCGCCTCCCAGCGCAATTGTGCACCCAGAAGAAACGGGTCTTCCGATTTAGCTGCCAACTCATCCATCACGAACTGGCCCAGGTTTAACTTCAGTGAATGCTTGTCGTTGAAATTGTAACCGAATTGCTCACCCAAGCCCTCAGGGGTGTAATCCGGGTCAAAAACAATGTCCGAGACGACGAACGGGTTTTCCATTTTGCCGCCTGTGAACACGGCCGTCCAATGTGGCGTGTTCAGCGGGGACCACTTACCATAAGCGAGATCGATCCCGATCAGTTTCTTGGAGGCGTT
>JAQGOU010000442.1 GCA_028293445.1 Verrucomicrobiales bacterium
TCCACCGCCCGCAACACGTCCGGATCATCGCCCACCGTCCAGATCACAGGTTTTGCCATAATATTAATGAAGTCCCGAAACGCCAACAATTGGGGCAGGATTGCCCTCTTAACCGCGATACCGGCTATTGTCTAAGTCCCAGGAGCTCTGTCAGCCAACCGACAAGTCAACGCCACGATCTTGTCGCCAGCGACCGTGAAACAATGGTCCATCAGAAGCGGATCGGGCAGGCCGGTTCGGTCGAATGCGCCGTCAACCTTCACAGTCACAATAGTCTGGCCGTCACGTTCGACGGTCTCCATGACATCCAGCGTGACATTGACGGCAAAAATTTCGTGATTGGCCCATTCCTTGATCGCAGCGATGCCGCGTATCTCTCGCCCCACATCTTTGATGACAGCATTATGCGCGAAGCTGGACTCGAACTCATCGGCATCACAGGCATTGATTGCCCGGACGTAAGTTTCAACAGGTTTCGGCAGTTTCATTTCCTTTTTCATCATTTCCTCCAATCTTTTATTAGCCTCTCAGATCGTGGGGATGTTTCCGCCGTCAATGACATATTCGCTTCCGGTGATCGACGATGCCCGCTCGGAAGCGAGGAACGCCACCAATTCCGCGACTTCATCGGGTCGATTAGGGCGACCGAGCGGAATCCCGCCCAGCGAAGTCATCAGACTCTGACGTGCGGTAGCCGTGTCAGTCTCTGCTTGCACCGCCAACCGCGCGATCAACGCCTGGGCGGCCTGGGTTTCGGTGAATCCGGGCGCAACACTATTCACGCGGATGCCGTGCGGGCCGACTTCCTTGGAGAGTCCTTTGCTGTAGTTGGTGAGAGCGGCTTTGGCGGCGGCATAGCCCAGGGTTGCTTCAAATAACGGGAGCGTTCGCTGGATGGACGAAACATGGATGATGACTCCAGAACGTTGCTTCAGCATCGCGGGGAGAAAGCCGCGGTCCAGACGCACTGCTGAAAACAGATTCAGTTCGAACTCTTGCTGCCAGTCGGCATCGGTCAACGCCAGCACACCGCCGCCCGGCGCGGAAGAACCGCCGACGCTGTTGATCAAAATGTCGAGGCCGCCGAGCCGGTCGAAGGTTGTTTTGATGATGTGACCTGCTCCCGCGCGCGTGCTGACGTCTGCTTGAATGAACTGTTCGGGGTTGCCGCCAACAGGGATGGATCTGGCAGTCGAGAGCACCGTGGCCCCGCCGCGTAGCAAACGGCTCACGATGGCTTCGCCAATCCCCTTACTGCCACCCGTGACGAGGATTCGCTTCCCGGTGAATTCATTTGCGTCGTATGGGACGTTCGATGCGCTCATTCCCTTCTTATCCGTCACCCTCCGATGCCGTGGAGTCGGGAGCGATTTCTGCGAATATCGTCGCAGATCAGCACCGCTCTCCGGACACGAACTTCTCGAGAAGTCACTATAAAATCTTATCATTAAGCGCGGATTCGCAAATTGGACAATGAACGGAAAACGCTCCCCGGCTAAAGTAGTATTCGGACTAGACAAATACCGTATGCTTTGGTCGAAGTGCGTTGTTACTCAGTTGAGCTTTTTCACGGCCGAAGCAATATCCTCAATTGCGGGGTCTCTCGCCGGAGGTTGGGACCATAACGCCCAATGTCCTGTTTTCCCGTGACCGGAAAAGAGGGTCGAAGCGTTCTGCACCAATTTCGGTCACGGGAAACCCCGGTGCAAGCCTGGCACGCCAGGTTCCCGTCATCGGAAATCGGGGTACTGGGCTGATATTTGCGGGAACTCTTTAAGAATTACGATATTCTCCAAATCATTTCACTGAAGACAGAGGGGAACATGGTCACCTCCGAAAGGAGTATGACGAATTACTCCTTTTGTAGTGAAAAGAATCGTCCACCGCTCAATAGCGTACGACCTCGTGAGAACTTATTTTTCCGCAGCCGATTTTTACAATCTTTCAGGCCAACGACCAACGTCGCAATAGAGTGAAACAACACATGAGCTCGATCACCACTAAGGATAAGACAGAGATTTATTACAGCGATTGGGGCACGGGACAGCCCGTCGTATTCAGCCACGGTTGGCCGCTGAGCGCGGATGCCTTTGAGGATCAAATGTTTTTTCTGGCGTCCCGCGGCTACCGCTGCATCGCCCATGACCGCCGCGGCCATGGGCGATCGAGTCAACCCTGGAATGGCAACGACATGGACACTTACGCGGACGATCTCGCGACGCTGGTCGAAACGCTCAACCTGAAAAACGCAATCCATGTTGGCCATTCCACAGGCGGCGGCGAAGTTGCGCGTTATATCGGTCGTCACGGGACAAAACGTGTGGCCAAGGCGGTGTTGATCGGCGCAGTTCCGCCACTAATGCTGAAGACGGCGGCTAATCCAGGTGGATTAGCGATTGAGGCGTTCGATCAGATCCGTTCCGGCGTCGTCGCCGACCGCTCGCAGTTCTGGAAGGATCTCAGCCTGCCGTTCTACGGCTACAACCGGTCAGGAGTAAAGATCTCGGAGGGCGTGCGCGAATCATTCTGGCAACAGGGAATGATGGCCGGCTTCCCCGCTTCCTACTTTTGCATCAAGGCATTTTCCGAAACAGACCTGACCGAGGACCTGAAGAAATTCGACGTGCCGACACTCATCCTTCACGGCGATGACGATCAGATCGTTCCCATTGGGGCCTCCGCCATGCTTTCGTCCAAGCTGATCACGAACGCGACGCTCAAGGTTTACAGGGGCGCACCGCACGGCATGTGTACGACGCTTAAGCATGAAGTTAACGAGGATCTCCTGTCATTCATCAAGGTCTGACGAATTTCAAAGAGGAGCGAGCCATGACATAGACAACATTTACCTTCATCCATGTCATCATAAGTTTCCCGGCGATATTTTCGGGATTCGTGGTTGTGTTCGAACTGCTAGCCGGAAAACAGCTGGACGGTTGGACGGCATTTTTTCTGGCGACAACGGTGGCCACGAGCGTGACCGGGTTTTTCTTTCCGTTCCATCATTTTACTCCCGCCCATGCGGTCGGGATCATCTCGCTGTTGGTGCTGGCGGCGACGATCTACGCGCGCTATGCCCGACATCTCGCGGGTGGCTGGCGTAAGACATACGTAGTCGGTGCTGCGATTGCTCTCTATCTGAATGTCTTCGTCGGGATCGTGCAGGCATTTTTGAAAATACCGGCTCTGAAAGAGTTAGCTCCGACGCAGTCCGAGGCGGCGAGGCCCGCACTGTCGCAAAATCGCAGATCACTCGCATCAACCTCGACAGTTTCGATTTTTGCGAGGCCAAAGCCTTGCTTCAGCTGACTCCAGCAAGTCACGACTGTTTGCGCGTCCAGCCGACCACGAAGAACCACGCGAGCGAAACCATCCGGCCTGACCTGCACGTCAGTTTCCAATTTCATTTTGTGCGCCGATTGTCGCGGCATCTTTCATCCGACTTGCCAGTGAATAAGCCCCGGCGAACCGCTTCTTTAACTGGAGCGGTCCGACCTGGAGCTTCGCGCTTTTTTAACAGGTTTTTACGTGCCTCTTGACGCTGCCCTCGGGGATCCCAAGCTTTCTCGAGGAATTACAATAAAATCCTATCATTAAGCGCGGATTCGAAAACTGGACAACGAACGGAAAACGTTCTCCGGCTAAAGTAGGATTTCGGCGTCCGTGAAAGCTTCCTGCCCGGGAAGTTTTCCCATCACAAACCGGGATGGCGTTTCTTCCTTTGGGGGAACCTCACAAAATAGGCTCAGTTCGAGTGGAATCTCGCGCCGCCCCGGCACCCTGCTCTTCATGACATGGGCGCGGCCGCGCCAGTCGTATCCCACCCAGATTCTGGCACGAAACCTGAAACCTTCCTCGGCCGCGATTTTCACACTTTTAGGCTCAAATTTCGAGTTTTTGGCGTAAAGCGCTAAGAAACAGCCTCCTGCAAGAACCTCATACGTGTATAACGGCCCAAACCGACCGTCCGGAAACGGTCCTTACGCGTCAGGTATGAAAATCGGACCAAAAAAAACGACGTCATGAGTTCAAGGACCAATTTCGGACGGTCCGGAAGAGCCTCTTACGCGTAAGGGACAGTTCCGGACCGGAAAAAGTCGCCTCATACGCGTAAGACGCCCCTTCCGACGGTCCGGACGAGGCGTCATACGATAAAACTGGCAAAAGACGCCAGAAAGGAGCGTCATACGCGTATGACGCCTCCTCCCGATCATCGGAAGTTGGTCCTTACGCGTAAGAGGCTCTTCCGGACGATGGAAAATTACGACTTGGTGCCCTGGTGGAACTTTCCGACCGTCCGAAACTGGTGCATACCGTTATGAGGCTCTTTCCGGACGTCCGGAATTATGACTAATCTATAAAGTTCCAACTTCCCACCGTCCAAAACTATGACTGAGCCGTATGACCGGACTTTTCCATGACAGAAAATTACGACTTATGCATATGCCGTCACGTTCCGACGACAAAATCTTCTCCCTTGAGCGCATGACCTCTTCGCCCGACGACCGAAATCTGTCGCAACCGCCAATTACTTGCCTGATGCATCCCATTTGAAAGGAGTATGACGAATTACTCCTTTTGCAGTGAAAAGA
>JAQGOU010000441.1 GCA_028293445.1 Verrucomicrobiales bacterium
GCGCCCAAACTGATTGTTCGCTCATTTTCAAAGCCGCCGAGGCCACGGCGATGCTCAGGAATGCTTCCACCGATTTGTTATCAATTTCTTGACACAATCGCGCAGCCACGTGCGCCCTTAAATAGTCGCATCGTCCGAGTGCCTCATAACTCTCGGAGCTCAGCAGCAGGACCTTCTTCCGTTTCTTTTTTTCCTTGGTAATGCGCTCCCGCAATTCTGTTTCAATCTGCTTCTGCAACGCCTCGAAGTCTTTAATGGTTTCCGCTCGCCACGCCTTCAACAATCCAAAATCCGGCACCGGCAACTCAACCCTGTCCTTGTATTTTCCAAGGCGGAACACAAAGACGCCCGCAATCACGATGACTAAGCTAAGTCCCATTCCAGGCAGTGATGTCTCTCCGAAAAATGCAAACCCACCGCCAATCAGTGCCCCCAGCACCATAAAAAAACCAAGCAGCGAGACGGGTCGAATATCTGAACTGCGCTTGCGCGCCCATCGCCGCAATTCTTTGCTGTCTTTTTGCTCCTCCTCGGCAAGGACCCGTTGAATCTCGGCAATTAATTTTGCCGCAACCGCGTCGGGTTCGGCCAACAACTCGATAGCCGGACGTGAAACGGTCTCCACTCCCGTGCCTGTGACAACC
Organism: Verrucomicrobiales bacterium; assembly: GCA_028293445.1. GTDB lineage: Bacteria > Verrucomicrobiota > Verrucomicrobiia > Limisphaerales > JACDHS01 > CBHWET01. Next base: position 645 of record JAQGOU010000441.1, read on the forward strand.
GGCAGTGCCGCGAGTCGATCGCGAATCAAAGGATGGGTCGAATATTTATCAAAAACCTCTACGCTCTCATCTGACTGAAGGCATGGCTCCATCACCAACTCTTTCACCAACCACTTACTGAAACCTTCTGGCAATTGCAGTTGAGCGACGCGCTGGTTCCACGGAAGTCTTGATGTTTTTTCATGGAGCGGATCGAGTTTTACCAACATGGAGCGAACCGTGGCAGCACCACAAAGTTCCGCCGCGCCGCGATCTGCGTCGAACTCATCCTGTCGCGAGTAAGTCGCGACCAACCGCGCGGCCAGTCTCGTTAAGGAATCCGTGATACGAAGGAAGAATTCCGCCAAATCAAAAGTCAATTTTGCGCTTCGATAGGCATGCACTTGCGCGGACAGAGCCCCCGACAACGAGGCCAAACGGCCCAGTCCACCATTCAGCCAACTACGAAAGCCGCGCTGGATCAACTTCGCATGAACCATTTCATGAGCGAGAACACTTTCGACTTCTGCCGCGGATAAGCCGGCAAGCAAATCAAAACCGATGCCGAGGACCGTTTTTCCCGCCCCGCGTCGGTAACCTTTAAGCTGGACCCACGCATTCACGCCCATTTGCAAAGCCACTTCACGCGGGAGAGCAACGTTCAATTGCGAGCAAAGCTTCGCAAGAATGGCAAACAACCCCGGCGCCTCACTGGGTTGTAAGGACAATTGAAAGGCCGCTCCTTTTCTTAGTCGAAAACTGCGAAAAAAGATGCCGATCAGTCCCACATGCCGCTCCATCACGCGAGCCATGACCCCGGACAACCCGAAACGAAGGAGTACCAGAAGGAGAAGCAATTCTACTCCAAGCAATGCCAGCAGAAAAACAATGGCGAGGATAGAGAACAGATAGGAAAGCAGAATAGTTAAACCCGCGCCGCAGACGAGCGCGAACCTTGCCCCGCCGCTAAGGGGGCTTTCCGTGGAGGGATGTGAGACCATTTTATTTACCAGCAACTCTGTTTTGTTTGGACGCCAATGCTAGAGGCCTCGGTCGGACTCTCAAGTAACATTTTGTTAACGCCGTCAGAAAGAATACAAATGCCTGAAATTTATATTTCGATCGGAAAACGTCACAACAGGCCAACGCTTCCTAAAACGTTCCGCAAAAATGTTTTTCCAGTCTGGGGACGGACGTTTTCGGATGAGAAATCTAAATTCCAGAGTGGGGATGGGTTTTTTCAGATGAGAAATTCAAATTCCAGAGTGGGGCCCGATTTTTTTACCACGGATGGACACAGATGAACACGGATAAGCAAGGGATTGTATGCAGATTTGCGCTTTTCCCTTCTTCATCCGTGTTCATCTGTGTCCATCCGTGGTTTAAACTGCATTACGATTGGCTTAGGCAGCATTAGACTGGGCGTTTGATTGTTCGTCGGCATCGAAGAAGCGTTTGCAGGAGAGGAGGAGCGCGGCGCCAGCGGAGAGGGCGAAAACGGCGCGAAAGAGGCCTTCCGCCAGCTCGGGCCATTTATTCGGGGCAATAAAACGGATCGGGTAGAGAAAGCAGAGGATTCCTACGACTGCCACGATGAACGTGGCTACGGATCGAAGGCGTCGGCTCGGTCGAGGCGAAAAAATCAACTTCCAATAGGCGATCAGGCCAACTGTCCCCAACACGAACGCAACCAGGGTGCTGAAGGAGATCTGAAACGAAAAATCAGGGCGCAACGACTGGATGGTTGCCATCGCGACCCCAGTGCCAAAGGCGCTGCCGTAAATCATGATGTTTCGGAGGGTGTCAGGGGTAGATTGGTTAGGTTTTTGATCCATATGAGCGCTATTCGCAGGGTTTGTGCCACGAACTGTCGTTGTTAATTAATTTTCGATAAAGGCAGCGGCAGAAGGTAGTTTTATGATCATCCCACCAAATTTTTTAACGCCATACGTGCATTTTCCTCTCAAAACAACGACAGATCGTTGTGTTTCAACGAAAAATCGTTATTCTTCCCTCGTGAGCGTGGATCTTGAGCTGTTGCAGAGGATTTCGTTGGCGGTTTCGCAGGCGCGAACGGTTCAGACGGTGTTGCCGATGATTGTGAGCGGCCTGGTGGAAACGGCACATTTCGGACTCGCCCGCATCTGGCTCACGGAAGCAGGACCGAAGTCGCAGGGACGCTGGCTTCAGCTCGCGGCGAGTGCCGGTCGATCTCAGGTCGATGGCACGGAATGGACCCGATTGGATGGTGAGTTTTCCAGGATTGCTTTTGGTCCGCGCAAAATCGGACACATCGCGCAACAGGCGGAATCGTTGCGCCTCGATGAACGCGAGGTAGCGCATTCCCATTGGACAGTGCATCCGGATTGGATCGTGCGCGAAGGGTTCAAAGGGTTTGCGGGTCATCCCCTGCTCTTTCGCGGAGACGTCTTGGGTGTGCTCGCCATTTTCAGTCGCGAACCGGTTTCGACGCAGCAGTTCCAATGGCTCCGTTTATTCGCTGACCAGGCAGCGGTCGCGATTGCGAATGCGCGGGCGTTTGAGGAGATCGACCAGTTGCGTCAAAAGCTCGAACAGGAAAATGAATATCTGAAGAGCGAGGTGAAAGAGAACTTCGGCGGGTTCGTCGGAAAAAGCCCAGCGCTCGGGAAGTTGCTGCAACAAATTGAACTCGTGGCGCCGATGGATACCAGCGTCCTGGTTTTCGGCGAGTCGGGCACGGGCAAAGAATTGGTGGCGCGCGGCATTCATGAAAAGAGCAAGCGTCGACAGCGGACACTCGTCAAAGTCAATTGCGCCTCGATTCCGCAGGAGCTGTTTGAAAGCGAATTCTTCGGACACGTCAAAGGAGCATTCACCGGGGCGATGCGCGATCGTGCTGGACGTTTCCAACTGGCCGATGGCGGCACTCTTCTCCTCGATGAGATCGGGGAGATTCCACTCGCGCTGCAAGGTAAGCTGCTGCGGGTCTTGCAGGAAGGCGAATTCGAACGAGTGGGCGACGAACGGACGCACCGCGTCGATGTGCGGATCATTGCGGCAACCAATCGGAATCTCGTGGAGGAAATTGCGGCAGGCCGTTTTCGGCAGGACTTATATTATAGGCTCAGCGTGTTTCCGCTCGAGGTGCCGCCGTTGCGTGCGCGGGTGGAAGATATTCCGCTGTTGGCGACCTACTTTCTTGAACAGATCTCGAAGCGGGATCGTTCGCCTTTACCGCGACTTACCGAGGGGAATGTGAAGCAACTGATGGAGTATTCGTGGCCGGGAAATATTCGTGAACTGCAAAATGTTTTAGAACGCGCGGTAATTCTCGCGCGCGGTGGTGCGTTGCAATTCGAATTGGAGGAGGGCGCGGCGGCTGGGGAAAAACCCGGCGTGGCGTCGATGACGAAACAGCAATGGCTGGAATCGCAACGCGCCGAAATCGTCGCGGCGCTGGAACTCACCGGCGGGAGAATTTACGGAACCGGCGGTGCAGCCGAACGGCTCAGAGTGCGTCCGACGACGTTGGCGTCCCGCATGGATGCGCTGGGAATCAAGAAGAAGTGAAGCTGAGTAAAGTCTGGTGAGGGGAGTATAATCAACGCTGGGACGTGACAGGTCTCGTCGGCTCGCTGATTGTGCCACGCACTGCGGCACTCGTGCATCCGTTGCTCGATTCGTTCAGCGCCTATTACAGCGTGTATCCCGCACGCGAAATTGCGGCGTTGAACCTGACGGCAGCGCATGCAGACACGTTGTCGGCGAGCTTGCTCGCGGCAATGGGCGCCCTGACGGAACAAGACACAGAAGTGAGTCGTCTCAAAGCGATTCGCGATCTGAACGCAGAGAAGTTGCTTCGACGTTTGCGCGGCTTGCGCGATGAACTCGGGCAAATCATCGATCCGCTGAATCCGCTCTGGAAGGCATTCGGGTTCAATATTCCTGGGGCTGATCAAACACCAGAGTCTCCCTTGAACCTGTCGGCCGTTGTGATTGGCCCAGGGACGGCAGCGTTGCGATGGGACGCAACGGCGCACGCGGAATATTATCGCGTGTGGAAGAGGGTCATCGGTTTGGATGCGGAACCGGTGGCGGTTGGTTCGCCAGCGGATCTCGATTTCACACTCGAGAATCTGCCGGCGGCTTCGACAATCGAGATCTATGTCTCGGCCGTGAATAACGGCGGCGAAAGCCAGTTGTCCGAGAAGATCACGATCACGACGCATTAAGCGCCTTCGGCGCATAGTCGATAGGCAATAGCCAATAGCCAATAGCCAAACGCAGGCCGCCCGGGAAACCGGGCGGCTTTTTTATTCACGGACCCTGTCGCGGAATTATTTCGTGGGCGAATAGTCTGTTGGAATCAGGAATTGCGACTTAACACCGTCCTTCACGGTGAGTGAACCGCCCGCCTTCTTCTCGCTCGCGTCGCGCACCGCGATCCACGCCGGATCTTTGCGAAAGGCATCAAAGGAAGCTTTGGCAGCTTTTTGCGAGTCATGCGTTAGAAAATAGATCAAGGTTGTCGCAGCATTAGCCTCGTCCGGGTATGGGTGGAAATAAGCCCAATTTTTCATGCCGTGTTTCTTGAAAAGACTCAGCGTGTGACTACGAAAACGGTCGTTTAGATTCGGCAGCATCCCGGGCGGCGTCGTGTAGGTGCGCAACTCGAAAATGCCTCGCTTAGAGACGTTGCCGGTCTTCACCCAGGGCGAGTAATCGGATGTCAGGAGGAACGTCTGTTCCACTTTCTCGACGATCTTGCCATCCGCCTCAGTTTGTTTCTGCACGGCTTGCCACTCCGGATCCGCCATGAATTCCTTCCACGAAATATCGCGCGCCGCCCGACTCGGATATGCCAACAGATAGACCAGCTTGTTCTCGGCATTATCGACGGGCACCCAGTAGCCAATATTTTCGATTCCATGTTTCGTGAAGAGTTTCATGGTGTGATCACGGAATCGGGCGTGTAACGCGTCTAATTTCCCGGGGGGCGCATAATAAACGCGCATTTCGTAGCAACGTGTGTCGAAGCCCGGGATCGGCGATGTCGCGCAGCCGGACAGAACCGTCGCGATGACGACCAAACAGAGAAAGCCAATGCGATGAATCATCGGGGGGCATTGCGCCTTGTCGGCTGCACCCTGTCAAATGAGAAACGCAGAGAGTCTTGTTACTCGTTGCGTGTCATTTAGCGGCTGGGTCCATCGGAGGTTTACGTTCGCGGTCCTGCCAAGATTTTGTTTCAAGGACTTTTCCATTCTGCAGTCGGGCTTCGGTTTTCAGGTATCCGCTGGGAAAATAAGATCTCGCTGTTCCGTCTGGTTCACCCTGTTTCATCGTGATTTCTTCAACCACCTGCCCGTTCTCATACCAACGCCGAAAAGGGCCATCGAGTTTGCCGGCGACAATGGTGCCTTCAGAGATTTTTTTCCCATGCTCAGACCATTTCTCGCGCAGGCCGTGAGATACTCCGTTGGTAAAGTGTTCGCGAACTTCCAGGACACCGTTGGTATGCCATCCTTCGGAGACGCCTTGAAGCACACCATTGGAAATGACCGAACGGGATTTCAGCGCACCTTCCTCGTAGCGTTCGATCATGAAACCGGTGAAGGGGGAGGATTCGCCTGTCCGATAAAGCCGGCTCTCACGGAGCGTCAGTGCGCTGCGCAGGACTTCGGGTAAAGGCGCTTTCGTTTGCCTCGCGCGCGGAAGAAAAAAGAACAGACCAACACTAAGGCAAGCGAGTAGCAAAATCAGGACGACGGGCCTGCGCCACAAAGGCGTCCCGAATGGTTTCACCGCTGGGGTCATGCTGCCGACTATTGCACCTGAACTTTGTAGAACGTGTTCTTCACGCCTGGCGGAAGCACGGCATCAATCTGTAAGGTGCGCACATCAGTTGCTTGATAGCTCTGTCTGGTGACCGCTGCGCCGCCTTCTGCGGTTATCTTAAACTGAACGGCGGACCATGAGGTTAAGTTCGTCGAACCATAGACCGTGTAGTTATGGCCACGAATCGCGAGAAATTGCATCGAGGGCGCTCCGTTGTTGAAGCCGAGGATTTTCAATTTGAAACCATCTGTCGGATCGAACGCGTAGGTGCCAGCAATGTATTCATTGAAATTGCTGATCCCATCGTTATCGGAGTCGTCTCCCGGGCGAATCCCAGCCAGGGTCAAATTACCACCCAGCATGGCAATCAGATTTCGCTCCCAGGAATCGGGCAGACCATCGTGATCGGAATCCTCGCCGAGCGTCAAATCAATGCGCGTGCTTTGCGCGGGCTGGCCGAGATGAGAAAAGTCACCGGTCATTTCCAATGGAAGGTAGACTGTGCTGCCGATTTGGACTTTCAACCGAAAGGGTGCGGTAGGCTGCAGCGCGGTGGGTTTATAGACGTCGGCTGTCAGACCCGAATCCATGGGAATCGTTAAGCGGTAATTCACACCTGCTTCAGAGATCAAATTGCCTTTGATCTGGACGCCAGCGGAGGTTTCCAAAATGACCTGAGCGTTAGCACCAGAGAGAGGAGCTCCTTGTTCATCACGAACCAGACCATAGATAACATGGGGTGGAGCAGGCGGAAACGACCAGACCGTTTCCGGCAAGGAGAACGCCAGGACAAAGGCCAGAATCGCCAGCCGGGCTGAAGTAGAATTACGGGTTCTCATGGGATGTTTCTTCAATTACCGGAATAGGAATAAGTCACAAAATGAATCTTGAGATCGGTGACCGTTTGGATGAACCGATCTATTCCTTCTTTGGAATCGTTCAGCAGCGTGTAGCCGGGAATGACCACTTTCCATTTGGTATTCCAGACAGATCGAGCGACCAGACGATTGTTCGTGTATTGCGAACGTTGCAAGGTGCCGGAAGAACCATAAAGACTGGTGCTAAAGAACGAGCCGCTCGAGACGGGACGGAATGCCTGATGTTTGCGAATCGTGAAAACTGGTTCCGTCAACGAATCGCTCGAGAGATACAGTGATTTTGTGGAAAAATCGGATGCACCGATATTGAACGGAAGCGGAATCGCGACGTCATCCACATTCCAGGTCCGGATTGCAGCCGTATCACCCAAGGGAGGACTACGCATGGCGTCTACTCCGACCGGGATCAAGTAAATGTAAGGCGTAGCCGACAACGCCAACGGATCAAGATATGCCGAACTCGGATCGCTGGGCGACGTGCCGCCCGACGACGTAACGCCGGAGGTGTTGGCCGCCGGATTGTCCATGCCGCGATATCCTTCCAGGGCGACACCTACCG
>JAQGOU010000458.1 GCA_028293445.1 Verrucomicrobiales bacterium
CCCGAAACGGTCAAACTAACAGCACCACCACCGGCGCCGCCGCCGGTAGAACCGCCGCCACCACCACTGCCGAACGTTGACGGCGACGGGATCGATCCGCTGGAAGCGCCGAAAAACCCGCCCCAACCAGTACCGCCCTGGCCTCCGTGGCCGCCACCGCCTTGACCAAGACTGTTGAACGAAGGGGTCCCTGGACCGACTCCACCCGCGTATCCCTTCGTATTGAACATGAACCCGCTATTCGGTTCGATTAACGCATCGCGAGTTACCGTCACCGATAATGCCTGGGGCGTTCCGAGTGGCATCAACCAGCTGTTGGAGCGAATCGTCAGATTGCCTATGTTCAAGGTACTGGCCACGACAATGGCCTTTCCTTGAACCGTCAAATCATACGAACCCACCACCGAAAGAAATGTATTCGTCCCGGCCACACCGCGGTTGTCGATGATCACCTGCGCGACCGTATTGCTGTCGCCTTTCAGATAAATTGTTCCAGCACCACCGTAATTCCAACCCGCACCGCCACGCGCCACGACATCGCCCGCGAACAAATTCGTATCCGCATAAATTGCGATGCGTCCGCCGCCACCCCCACCGCCCAAATAAAGTTCGCCGCTCCCGCCATTCGCAGAAATAGATCCCGCACCAATAAACGTCGGAGCCGTCAGCCAAAACGAACCACCCGCGCCGCCGCCCATTTGTGAGTTCGTCGCCTTCGTGCCGTTCATCGAAATAATGCCATCGATTCGCGCCAGGTTTCCGGCTTGGATTTTTGCCGCGCCACCGCCGCTGCCGCCCGCAGTGGAGCCGCCGCTGCCGAGTTTTGTCGGTTGATGAACGGTGCCATCGGTCGTTCCACCCGGCACGCCTGAGCCTGAGCCCCCAGAACCGCCGTGACCACCACCGGAGCCAACGCCGCCAAACAATTTTCCAGCGCCTATTCCGAGGTTCGGTCCATAACCTTTGCCAACGAGATCTACTTTGCCACCCGCTTCGACTTCGAAATTATTCGAAAGCGTCAGCAGCAGTCCTGCGCCCGTGATTTCCGCGGATTGATAGGAAACCGAAATAAAGTCGCCATCCAAAATAGTCGACCCCGGCAGACGATAGATCTGCGCATTGGTCAGCGAGTAATCGATGCCGTTCGTGTAATTCGTAACTCCCGAAATGTCCGTCACGACGAGCGCATTGGTCAGCGGATGAATTTAGTTGAGCAGGGCAGGGTTGGTGTCGCTGAGCGAATGGAGTTCGTTCGTCACCGTCACAATGTTCGTGATGGTCGCGCTCCCTGAACTTGAATGGGTCAGCACGCCGCCGCTGAGCAATTGCAGGTTGGCGAAGGTTTCGAGTCCGTCGACGGTCAGCGTACAATTCGTCACCACCAGGTCCAGCGATTCATAGTTCGTAACATTCGGCGCGATGACGGTGTCGACGTCGATAACAAGAGCGGAACTGCTGGCGACAGAAAGGAGGAGACTGCAGATGAGTGCCGGCCACCGGATTTGGAATGAGTTCATAACCTTAAAAAAACGGATCAATTTGCTGCTGCTAAACATTTGGAATACCCACAGGAGCCCTTTCGGTAACCCTGTCAAGGCGAGTTCAGTCCGCACCCAGCGCGATCATTTCAACAGTCGAGATGACTGGGAAAACTCCCGCGCGGAGTGAATACCGTGGATTAAAACAGAAGAACTGGTTTCGAAAGAAACCCTCCATGTTTACCCAACGTTGTTGTTTGGACCTGTATCCTGCGAGATTGTTACGGAAGTGCTGCGAAAGTGTTAAAGTGGAAACCCCTGTCTGATAACGATTATCATTACTGAAAACCGGCTGACGTCCCTACCTTTCCGGAATTTACGGGCGTGTTGCCCAAATGAAGGAGCGCGGCATTTATGCCGCTTCACCGTGATAAAACAAAAAGGCATTCATCGAATTTAAAGGCTTTCGGCCAAAAGGACGTTGAAGCGGCGTGAACGCCGCGCTCCTTTTGCCGCGGAATTCGTTTGGGCAACACGCCCTTATTTTTGGCAATCAGTATATTTGAAAATTACGCGACGGGATTGCCAGATAATCATCCGAAAACCCGAGACGTGCGCGTGCCATTCAGCGCTTTTCGGCTGGCTTCCCTGGGGTGGTAGCAGCGACGCGTTCACGTTCGCCTTCGAGCGAAAACTTTTGCTGATAAATCTCGTCCAGGCTCGTCGTCTTGCCGTCCTGGATAATTTTCAAAAAATCTATTATGTCCTGAGCCGTGTCGCTGTTATTGGGCAAGCGCTGCAAGATTTCCGTAGCCTGAGCTTTCCCCACGCGAACCAATTGCACCAGGATGTCCCTCTTCACCGGCAGACTGGCTTCCTGGCGGAAAGCCGATTCCAATTGATTCAACGCGTAACTCTTCGCATCGTCCGCCGCTTCTCCGAGCACCATGACCGCGGCAATCCGGTTGTCCGCATTCGTCGTCGTAAGACATTGCGCCACGCTTTTCAAAATGGCTTCCGGCAATTGAGCGTTTTGTTGTGCGAGCACCTGAAGGGCGCGTCCCCGCACGGTGTCATCGTTCGATGACTCGATCGCTGCGGACAGACCGCCGATCAATTTATCTCCCCACCCGGGGTTTTCCGTCAGCCACACGTTCATGATGTCGATGGCGGTAATGCGTACCAGGTTATTGGCATCGTTTTTGGAAATCTGAGCAATGGCCTGCAGGCATGCTTCGTCCACCGGAGTCGCTTTGGTCATGAGGGAGAGGCCCATCTGGCGTTTGGCAGGAAGAGCATCGTGTTGAGCCAACTCCAGGGCGGCCTCGGTAATCAGCTTGCGGCCCTCGGGATTTTCATAGTCGGTAAGAATCGGCATCAGCAAAGAAAGTTTCTTTTCGTCTGTCTCGGATTTAAAAACGTCGAGCACAGTGCTCATCGCTTCCGGATGCGCGGCCAGGTAGTCGGTGAGATTTTTGAGCGCTTGCTGAACCCGGGGCTGATTATTTTCCAGCGAGGCGGCCCACAGATTGTCCAGGAGCACATTGATTGCCGGGGCTGGATCGGCTCCTTTCATTTGATTCGCGAACGCTTTATTCGCGGACAATTTCGCAGGAAGCCAATCTTTGGAAATCGTTTCTTTTTGAGCGACCGTTCCTGTTTTCGATGTGGAGCCAGGCGGCGCTAAAAAAATATAACCCGCGACAATCGCCGCCGCGCAAACGATTAGAATTGCGATTTTTTTCATGGGCCATTCTCCAAATTTTGCCTGGAAGGGTCAATAGATTCAAAGATCGAGTTCGCCTTGGCAATAGGGCGTTCCATTAGCCGTGAACGCAGGTGAAACCCGCTCCCACCTCTATTGACAGACACCGGCCTTTTGTCAGAAACTCGCTTTCGATTCACCCGGAAAAGCGATGCACGAAGCTTTGTTTCTGCACCCGGATTTCCATGGGTTCATTAGTCCGCACGAAACCAAGTCTATGAAAAGTACAAAAACATTCCGACTCCTGTCCGTCTGGTGTGCCATCGCGATTTCGCTGTTGGCGGTTCCGAATATTTCCCAAGCCTTGAACCCGGGCGACATCCTTGTCCCAGGCACCGCGTGGCTCGGCGGCAAAGGCGTCGATGTTCGTTGGAATGCTGGCGACTGCTGCGGCACCTGGGGGAATTCCACCAACATTTGTCCTTCCAGCGGCCAAGGCGTCTATTGCCTTTGGAAATGGCAGTGCGACGAATTGGGCAACCGGCTTTATGTGGTGCGCGATTGGTACTGCGGCACTTTTCTGAAGGGCGACGGCACGATCGAGGATTGGGCCTACCAGGTCTATGATGGTGCGCCCTTGATGGGCATGGATGCTCATGCCAATGGCAGCGGCTACGTGCCGGTTCCCGGTGATTGCGTTCTTTGGTACGCCAACTGCGGGAATATGGTCACGCATCTCGCGGTCGTCGATACCGTTGACGCCGGTCACGTGTATGTTTGCGAGCAGAACATGAATTCGAGCGGTCGCGCCACCTTGAATCGGTCGGGCACCAACGGTTCTTCTCTGGTTCGCTCTGATGGCACGGGCTGTGTTCGAGGCGTTGTGCATACCCCTATGAACGCAGCGGTCCCTCCCGTTATCGTTGACAACACTTACACAAATTTCTCGGCCTCGGCCAACTGGTCCACCGGTAGCAGCTCGACGGACAAATACGGCACGAACTATCGCTATCGCAGCACGGCGGCCCTGAGCGATGCCGCGACCTGGACGGCGAATCTTACGGCGGGAACAAAGACCGTTTATGTCTGGTATCCGAAGGGCCCGAATCGTTCCACCACGGCGGCTTACATCATTTCAACCTCGACCGGTTCGAAGACGGTGACAGTTAATCAACAACTCACTGGCGGCCAGTGGGTCAGTCAAGGTCCGGTCACCGTCAATGGCGGCGTCAATACGATCAAGTTGTCGTGCTGGACAACGACCGGTTTCGTAGTGGTGGCGGACGCGGTGAAATGGCAATAAACGCGAACGCCGAAAATCCAGTCTGTTTCTCCGCGCAAACTTTGTGGTTCGTCTGAAGTTTGCGCGGAATCTTTTTTTTCAGGAATGATTTTCAATCTTCTAAGCCGTAACAATTCAATCAACCACGAATGGACACAAATAGACCCAGCGCGGCGAAGCTGCAACCGAATGAGCAAGCAATTACGAGCGCGAATCCCTTCTCCCCTCAGGGGAGAAGGCTAGGATGAGGGGAAACGCCTGCACAATAATGACGCGGTAGATAATTTGTGGCGCTGTTGCAGCACAGTGCGTTTCCCCTCACCTTAATCCTCTCCCCAAAGGGGCGAGGAAATAAGACGGCCCCGAAAATCTTGTTAGCTTTGCGCGATTCTTCGAGATCGTAGTACGAATGAAGACAGGGCGTTTTGACAGGATTAGCGTCCTCTCGAAACGCTCAATGGTTGGTGACTTGTCTTACGCGAACGCAAAAGTCCCTTTGGTCTTGGAAATTCTTTTTCATTCGTGTGCATTAGTGTCCATTCGTGGTTTCTCACTGCATGGTTGACCTGACAATGCGCGATAACACGACTAACGCTGTGATGCCGAGAAGAGACAGGACGATTCCAAACACCACAGAGCTGCTGCGATGTGCTGGCGTTGGTTTAGGCGACATACCGAGTTTCTCTCCATTCGGCCCGGCCATGTACATCACCTTGCCGTCGCGGTTATCGCCAGCCTCCGGCGCGATGTGATCCGTGACTAGCGTGCCAGGTGCGAACGTGGACTCTGGAGAAAATTGAACGTCCCGATGTCCGAACTGAATGTCCGTCAAATCGCACATGTTGGTCCTGATCGGCTGGCTCGAATATTGATCAAAGTCATAGATAGAACCGTAAAAGAGAGTAACGCAATGACCAGGCAGCCAGATTCCTTTATCTCCAAAATATTTCCAGCCATCGGAAATAGTATGAAACAACAAGTGCCCGTCCGCAGCCCACTCATCTCTTTCCGCCGCGGCAAACCCATGTTTGGCATCAAGCAACAGAGATACTTTACGTTCGGGTGTCAGTTCCCGCACCCGGAGACGTGTGCGTAGCCCCTCGGCATTCGGACTCGTTGGAGAATCCAGAATGTACATTTGTTTGCTGAAATCGTAGTTCTTCAGCAGAAGCACGTACTCATCCGGGACAACCATCGTAATGCGAAGATCATCTCCCATTTTTTCAATGGTGGTTGATTTACTCTTTCTTAGATGGTGGACCACCCACGGTTCGACCGAAACAAGACTTTGCATGTCCGGGAACATATCTGGAGTATAAAAGCCAGCCGCATTCAGATAGGGAAAAGAACAACCCGCCCAGACGCGGCTTTCGTTGGTAAGGTTCCGAACGGAGTATTGGTTGAAAAAGGAGGTAATGTCACCCGATACGTCATTTGACTGGAAGGTAGAGTAGATCTTGCCATCGAAGGAAACATTGAACTCATACGGGACAATGTTTCCTCTGCTTTTTTTTTCGTGGTTCCTTGCGGCGTTGTTTAAAATAGCCCCCTTCAAAATACGCAGAATAAATCGAAGGCCCGCCGTTGCCGACGTAGTTCGTATCATTTTGCGCCACCGAATACTCGAGGTAGAAATTCTTGAATGCCTTTACTTGTTTGGCTAATTCCTGGACGAGGTTTGATGGTAACTTCGGTCGTATTTCCCCATGCTCGATCGCGGATGATTCCCCATTGGCATAGGGCGCCAACCCAAGTGCTGCGGAAATAAAAAAGACGACCCGCAATGATTGAGAGAGGCCGGCCAGTCTTTGAAGAAATCTCAGCCCATTCATTTTGATCCAATGGCTTCTCATATCGATTGAGTACGCCCTGATGCTACGGTGAGCTGGCGCCTTGTCATGTCCAAACCTTGATTACGACAGAGTATGCTAATGAAGTGATCGGCCGCCGCACCCTCGAATGGAGTGCGCCCGTCCCAGGCGCAGCAACGTTGAACGGTCAACCGTGCCACTCGCCTATTTCGTTGGATCAGCCATTCTGCCCAAGAACAAAATACTGCCGCTGCCGTTGTCGCGAATGAGGTAGATAAAAGGATGATCCGCCACAAAGCTCGGGGTCATGCTTCTGGTCCTCGCCAGTTGCACCGTGACCGCAGCCGCCTCTGTCCCTTCTTCATTCACCTCAACGAACGCCTGGTGAATCGCTTCCGAAATATAGAGCATATTGCTGCTGT
>JAQGOU010000459.1 GCA_028293445.1 Verrucomicrobiales bacterium
GGGAGTTGCGAGAAATGGCTCTTTTTGACCATGTTCCCGAGGTGCTTGTCCAGTTCACCTCAATTCAGGAACCGTGCCAGACAATTTGAACAAATCGGTAGGCTGGAACCCTGTAGATTAGACTGAACTCTTGGCTAACGGTTGCGCCCCTCGTCCGCGGTATTTCGTCAGGAAAAAAACCAGCACTACAGCGCAGAGGACAGACAAGCCACCCCAGAACAGAGGCCACCGCGTCTTCGTTGATGTTGTGCAAAAACTAAACCACCAGCCCGTGCCGAGATAGCCGAGCAGATTACCCACACCGCCGTTGACCAGGGAAAGAAGTGCCTGGGCTCGAGCACGCCACGCCGGGTCCACGCGTTGATCGAGATATATTTGCGCGGTGATGAAGACGAGGGCGTAGGAACCGCCGTGGAACAATAGGCCAATGAGCAGGGTTGTTTTGGTGTCGAACGCGCTGAACATGAAGCGCGCCACGCCGAAGCTCAGCCCGCAGACGAAGACCCATTTGAGTCGCCCTTTTATAAGAAGCGCGGCGAGACTGAACATGGCGATCATCTCAGTGATCTGGCCAAGGGTCATCCACGCGCTGGTGTGCGTTAAACCGAGTTCTTTTAAATGCACTGGTGCATACGGATAAAATGCCGCCAGCGGAATGCTGAACAAAACCGTGGTGATGAAGACGACACGGTGATCGCGATTTTTCAGCAGTCGTAAGGCGTCGAAGCCGAAACGTTCAGACCATTTTAGATTTTGCGCGGACTTTGGCACCTCGACACTCGGGAGCAGAAAGGTCACGAGGCAAGCGAGCGCCCAGGTCACCGCGCCGCTGTAGCCGGCGAGAGAGGTGGCGTCGGCGTTCAGGGCGCTGACGGCCCAGCAACCTGCCATCCACCCCAGAGTCGCCATCGCGCGAATGGGTCCGAATTCTCGTTGTGGATCATCCAGGCGCGCGAAAACAATCGTGGAAGAAATGCTCCAGGTCGGAGAGGAACAGAGCGCGTGCAATTGAATCAAGGCGAGCACCACCCAGGGAGCGGCGTGCCATTTCATCGCCGTGGTGGCGATGGCCATGCTGATGGCAGTGGCCAGGGTCAACCCACGCAACACTTTTACCGGTGAAGCATGACGGTCCGCCATGGCGCCGAAGATTAATGGCGATACGAACGACGCGAGGGCTGACGCCGCGAATGCGTAAGGACGGATCGAATGTAATCCATAAGCGTCGAGGACGTTGCTGAGCGGAACAAACCACATCCCGAGCGCCGCTCCCTGGAGAAAGAAGAGCGCCACCAGTTCCAGATATTCAGCGAGACGGATTGACCTCAGCACGCGGAGAGCAGATACGGACGTGTAAAAAATTCAAGATTCATTCGTCACGCTTCGAGTTTAAAACAAACCCATTCCACAAGAGCCATTTTCATCCATTTCAGAATATCCCATCGGGTGACAGGATCAACAATGGGACTTTTGTCCCGAATCGCTGCCGTGAAGTCTCTGTTTGTAATCTCAATCAATCACGAGTGGGTTGAGTTTCTATTTGCGCCGAAACTTTTTCCACCGTTACACTTCCGGTTCGATGACGATGCCAACTCTGCAGGATAAAATCGGTCAGATGATTCTGGTGGGATTTCGGGGTTATGAGGTGAAGGAAATGGATGCGGTAGCCCGCGATGCCCGCGAACGTAATCTCGGCTCAATCATTTACTTCGACCAGGAAATGGCCGACACCCACATGAAGGGGCGCAACATCCAATCCCCCGCGCAGGTGCGGACCTTGAGTGCGACGATGCAGAAGTTCGCGAAGACGCCGCTGCTAATTTCCATCGACCAGGAGGGTGGACGCGTGAACCGGCTAAAATCTACCTACGGTTTTCCAGAGACCTGTTCCCATGAAGAACTGGGTTTGCGAAACGACGCGACCTACACCTACGAACACGCTGAGCTGATCGCGGAGACGCTCGCCGGAGTGGGAATTAATTTGAACCTCGCGCCGGTGGTGGATCTCGATGCGAATCCGAACAATCCAATCATCAAAGGCAAACGACGCAGTTTCCATGCGGATCCAGAGGTCGTGGCGGCGCATGCGATTGAATACGCACGCGCTCATCGCAAGCACGACGTCATTACCTGCGCCAAACATTTTCCGGGACACGGCAGCGCCATGGGTGACACGCACCTCGGCTACGTTGACGTGACGAAGACCTGGCACGAACGCGAAATGATTCCCTTCCAACGTTTGATCGAAGCGGGGTTGGCGGAAGTGATCATGACTGCCCACGTCTTCAATGCGACTCTCGATGCCGATCGACCCGCCACACTGTCGAAGAAAGTCTTGCAGGGATTGCTGCGCGATAAGCTTGGATATCAAGGAGTGATTGTCAGCGACGATATGGAAATGAAAGCGATCTCCGGACACTACGGTCTCGAGAACGCGATTCAGTTCGGCATCGACGCGGGTCTGGATATTCTTTGCTTCGGCAACAACATGTCGTACGAGGTGAACATCGGAGAAAAAGTGATGAACATTGTCGCCGGTCTCGTCGAATCCGGAAAGCTCTCGGAAGCGCGCATCGACGAATCGTATCAACGGGTGATGAATCTCAAGTCCAAGCTTAAAGCGATTTAATATGGAGACGGCGAAAACAAAAGCATCGGCCCCGCAAAGCCCGGAAACGAAACGCAACAACTGGCTTTGGATTCCGAGCCTCTACTTCGCGCAAGGCATTCCTTATGTCGTAGTGATGACGATGTCGGTGATCATGTACAAGCGGCTTGGCGTTTCGAATACGGACGTCGCGCTTTACACCAGTTTGCTTTACCTGCCGTGGGTCATCAAACCGCTGTGGAGTCCGTTCGTGGATATTTTCAAGACGAAGCGCACGTGGATTCTCGGGATGCAATTCCTGATCGCAATCGCGCTGCTCGTGGCGGGTGCTTCGATACAGACTGCGACTTTCTTTACATTGTCACTGGCGATCTTCTGGGTCATGGCGTTCAGTTCCTCGACTCACGACATCGCGGCCGATGGGTTCTACATGTTGAGTCTGAGTAAACACGATCAGACCTGGTGGAACGGAATTCGGAGCACGGCATATCGCATTGCGATGATCGTAGGCAGTGGATTGCTCATCGTACTGGCGGGTGTCCTGGAGAATACCCACGGCCTGGCTCCCGTAGAGATTTCAATCAGCGCAAAACAAAATGCGGCGATGGTCTCTGAGATCAATCCGGACTCAGTGCAAGTGGTGCCGCAAGAAGGGGAATTGAAACTGATTGCTCAACCGGCTTCTCTGGACATTGCTGTCGCGCGGGTGCCAGCGGAAAGTGCGAAGTTGGTCATCGACAAGGCGAAGGCATGGAACACGGAACACGGTTTTTTTGAAGAGATCGTTATTACCAAAGACAAAACAGAATCATGGTGGTCGCGCCATGTGTCGGGTCCGATGGGTAAGGTCTGGGACAGTGTGATTACGGATCCTCTCGGTGGTTTTCTCAAAACGCATTTTCCAAAAGAGAACAAGGCAAAGCCCACGACTGCTGGAAGCGTCGGCATTCTTTATTTCACACTTTCCAAGGAACCGCCTGCCGGAAAGAACATCGTCGTAAATTTTGCGAAACAACCGCATGGATTTGAATACATCGGCTTTGGCGTGACAGCGGATTTCAAAATAGTGCAGGGCGAACGGTTTGTTTTTAATACGAAGAACTGGAATGTGCCTTTCGCCGCTGTGATTCAACTGGATCCAAAATTGCAGAACGAAACCAGTGCCGTTTATAAGACACGTTCGGGGAACATCCCGCTCGCGTGGTCGATCACCTTGTTTTTCCTGGGCGGCTTGTTCCTGGCGTTCTGCATCTATCACAAATTTGTTTTGCCGAAGCCTGCTGCGGATGTCGCGGTGGTGTCCGGCAAGAGTCTCTTTTCTGATTTCTTCGGCACGCTTGGGTCCTACTTTAAAAAGCCTCAGATTGTGACCGGTCTGCTGTTTATTTTGCTCTATCGCTTCCCGGAAGCGCAGGGCGTGAAGATGATCAATCCATTCCTGCTAGATACCCGTGAAGTCGGCGGACTTGGCTTGACGACGAGTGAAGTCGGCCTGGCCTACGGGACTTTCGGAGTGCTGTCACTGACGTTCGGTGGACTCGCAGGGGCGTTCCTCGCGGCCAAGCATGGGCTGAAGAAAATGTTGCCGATCATGGTCTGTGCGATTCATCTGCCAAACCTGGCGTTCCTTTACCTTTCGTTTATGCAGCCCGACACGTTCGGGACCATCGCCGGTTGTATTGCGATTGAGCAATTCGGTTATGGCTTCGGCTTCGCGGCTTACATGCTCTTCCTGTTGTATTTCGCTGATGGTGCGCACAAGACGGCTCACTACGCGGTATGCACTGGTTTCATGGCGCTTGGGATGATGTTGCCCGGGATGTGGAGTGGTTGGCTCGCTGACATCATCGGCTACAAACATTTCTTCGTTTGGGTGATGCTCTCCACGATTCCTGGATTCCTGGTGGCGTTCCTCGTCAAGGTCGATCCCGAGTTCGGTAAGAAAGCGCCCGCGAAGGCTTGATCAACCATCGGCGCGACTGCCGCTGTCACTATCGATTCCGTCGATGATGCCGATCAGCGGGAGGAAGAGTGCGATGACGATGCTGCCCACGACGATCGCCAGGAACACAATCATGATTGGTTCTAGCAGCGACGTCATGGAGGCAACCGCATTGTCGACGTCCTCGTCGTAGGTGTCGGCGATTTTCATCAGCATCTCGGGCAACGCGCCGGTTTGCTCGCCGACATCGACCATGCCGACCACCATCGAGGGAAAAATGCCTGAGGCTTTCAACGGCACGGTAATCGTCTCGCCTTCCTTTACGCATTCATGCACGGCTGAAACCGCATCACCGACGATGACATTGCCGGCCGTTTCTTTGACGATCATTAACGTCTGCAGAATGGGAACGCCGCTGCTCATCAACGTGCCGAACGTGCGGGAGAATCTGGAGATGGCCGATTTGCGGAGGACCGGCCCGATGACCGGCAGGCTCAGTTTGCACCGATCGAAAAAGCGCCGTCCTGCTTGAGACATGCCGAACAATTTTAACGCGGCAATGCAGGCAGCAACAATTCCGGCAGTCAGGACGAAGTGACTCTTCACCGCTTCACTGATGTTAAGAATAAAAACAGTGAACGCTGGCATCGGTCTGCCACCGAGAAGACCGGCGAAGATGTCTTTAAACTTCGGTACGACGAAGACCATCAGGATGGCCATGATCGCTACTGCGACTGTAATCACGGCGGCTGGATAAAACATAGCCGCGACAATTTTGCCTTTGATCTTTTGGGCCTTTTCCATGAACTCGGCCAGGCGTTTCAATACGACTTCCAACACGCCCCCCATTTCACCGGCTTTGATCATGTTCACATAAAGACGATTGAAAACTTTCGGATGTTGGGCGAGCGCTTCGCTGAGCGTGCCGCCGTCCTCGATGCTGAAGGCAAGTTCCGCGATCACACGCTTCAAGGCTGGATTGGTTTCCTGTTCCTCGAGAATGCGCAGGCCGCGCAGTAATGGCATTCCGGCTTGAATCAGCGTGGCGAGTTGGCGGGTAAAGGTGCAGAGGACCTTGGGCTTCACCCCTCTTCCGAGCATCGGGATGGAAGCCGTGAGAATACTGCTTCGGCCAGTGGCTTTGCGGTGCCTTACTTCCTTTTTGGCGGCGGCAACCGCGCGCTGCACGACTTTCGTTGGGAAGTAACCCATTTCTTTCAACCGCCGAACCGCTTCGCTTTGATCTTCCACATCCAGCAACCCTTTGGTTTCCCGACCGTGCGCATCAAAGGCAACATAGGCAAAGTTTGACATAAGAGGGAGAAGCGATTGGTTTGTTCGCTATTGAATGGACAAGGCAAGAGACACTTCGTCACGCACGTTCAGAAAATACAATAAACTGGATTCTATCGGCTGGATTCTGAATCCTGAATTCCATGCGCGCTTTGATGAATCGTATTCTATGGCTGGCCATCTCCTGGATTTGTGTGGCTGGCTGCGTGTCCCATGCGCCGAAGCAGACCGATGCTCAGTTACAACGCTTTGAATTTCAAAAGCCGGAAATGGGACTGCCGTTTCGAATTGTTCTCTATGCTCCGGACGAAAAGAAAGCGAACGAAGCCGCAGCTGCAGCCTTCCAGCGCATCGGACAGCTCAATGACATCATGAGCGATTACGACGAAGAGAGCGAGTTGACGCTGTTGTCTAAAACCGCAGGGCAGGGGAAAGCAGTGAAAGTGAGCGACGACCTATGGCGCGTTCTCGATCGTGCGCAGCAATTAGCGAAAGAAAGTGATGGAGCGTTTGATATTACGGTAGGCCCTGTGGTGCAACTGTGGCGCAAAGCGCGTCGCGAACAAAAATTGCCCGATAGAGAAAACCTGGCTATTGCGCGGGCGGCGGTCGGCTTTAAGAATTTACAATTGGATCAAAAGCTTCACACGGCGGAGTTACTCGTTTCCCGAATGAAACTTGACCTCGGCGCGATTGCAAAAGGGTATGCCAATGATGAGGCAATGAAAGTGCTACGCTCGCACGGTGTGACGCGCGCTCTCGTTACCGGCGGCGGCGACATGGCGGCGGGAGATCCTCCCCCGGGTAAAAAGGGCTGGCGAATCGAACTGGCACCGCTCGATGTTCCCAACGCGCCTCCAACCAATTTTGTGATGATTGCCAATCAAGGACTGGCGACTTCCGGTGACTTATTTCAACATGTGGAAATTGATGGAACACGTTACTCCCACATCGTCGATCCACGCACCGGCATCGGATTGACCGACCACTCTCTCGTTGTTGTGATCGCCCGGGATGGAATGACGGCCGATGGTTTGTCGACGACACTCAGCGTAATCGGCGGAGAGAAAGGCCGTAGAATCGTGGAAGGTCATCACGCCGAGGCACGAATGGTGCGAAATGTGAGCGATCGCGTGGAGATTTTTGAAACAGTCGGATTCAAAAAATATTTGCAGGATAAATAGCCTGGCCGGGACTCGCATAAGGCATTGCCTTTATCCCAGCTCTTCTTAATGTCGTTTGTGCATCTCAAACAACTCGTAGTCCTTTGCTCTCTTCTCGTTGGAACAACCATCGGTCAATCTGCTGTAATTCCTCAATTCGTAGTTAACGGATCTTTTGAATCCGGGCTGACCGGTTGGACTCAGAAAGGTTGTGTTCAATCCGGGCCACCTTATTTTCGTCTTCCGAAAAAAAATGGCGGGCATGTGCTTGATTTGGGTGGTGGTGATATTTCAGGAGCTATTCTCCAGCAACGAATCACGTTCGGTCCGAATTTCATCAATTCCAACTATTGGGCCCGCAAAGCGGGTCCGGTCACCGTGGACTTTGATTCGGCCCCCAAATCGATTGCCCTCATCTTTGACTTCGGTGCGATCGGGGGTCCGGTCGCCGTGTTGCGAGTTACCGTTCTCGATGAATTGGGTCGCCCGTTGACGCAACGCATTTATTCCGATTCAAATCCGTTATCGGTGGGCGGCGAACTCGTATCCATGCGTCGGGTTGTCATTGGAATTGTTGTACCGGGGGTGAATAAATCGATCACCTTGCGTTTTGAAGACCTTTCAGCTGACGGCGGGGTCGCCGTCGATCCTCTGATCGACAATGTTCGCGTCCTGCGTTTGCAGCCTTAATTTCGTTGTAGAAACAAAAAAGCGGCGTTCCAACTGGAACGCCGCTTTTGCTTAATTGCTAGATTAAACCACAACTGTCTTGCCCGGGATCGGCAGGTGATAAAGTCCGTTTTCCATCGGCTTCACCGGCATATCTGCATCCCATGAAAATTCCTTCGGCATGAGGCTGATCTTGGAATTAATCGCGTCATCCCACTCGATGGACGTTCCGGAATAGGTCGACATGCGTCCGAGGATCGCCGTCATGGTGCTGGTCGCACCGTATTCGGCTTCGTTGTACGGTTTGTCGTCACGAATCGCGGCGAACAAATCGTCGTGCTCCTGCTGATAGCGCTCGCGTGCCTGTTTGCCGCCAAACTTCCACTCGTTGGCGCCGATGATTTTCCAGTGACCATCATCCATGTGAACCCTACCTTTGCTACCGATCGCGTATTCCGCGACTTCATTCCAGCAACCGAGTTGATGGCGACATTGGCTGAAGCAAACCGATCCATCTTCGTACTCAAATTCCACCACGTGATGATCGAATATTTCGCCGTAGTCAGCACCTTTGCGGGTTTCGCAGCCGCCGTTACCGCGCGCGCGCACGGGATGGCCTCGCTTCATCCAGTTGATGACATCGAGATTGTGGATGTGCTGTTCGCAGATATGATCACCGCAAATCCAGGCGAAGTAATACCAATTGCGCATCTGGTATTCCATTTCGGTGAGCTTGCGTCCGGCTTGTTTTTCCAGATCGGCACGTTGCTTGACCCAGGGCGTGTTGCCATTCCAATAAGCGCGCATGCTGACAATATCCCCGATGGCACCTTCGTGAAGACGCTCCATCGTTTCAATGTATCCCGTTTGATGGCGTCGTTGGAGGCCTACACCGACTTTCAAATTCTTCTTCTTTGCTTCTTCAGCCGCCGCGAGGACTCGGCGAACTCCGGGCGCATCGGTCGCTACCGGTTTCTCCATGAAGATATGTTTGCCTTGTTTGACGGCTTCTTCGAAATGAATCGGACGAAAGCCGGGAGGTGTGGAAAGAATCACGACGTCGGCGAGAGCAATCGCCTTCTTATAAGCATCGAATCCGGTGAATTGATGTTCTTTAGGAACTTCAACCTTATCCGGAAATGCCGTTTTCAAATTTTCCAGGCTGGATTCAAGGCGATCCGGAAACGCGTCAGCCATGGCGACCAGTTTCACGTTCACTCCTGCGGCGTTGAGGGCCTGATTGGCCGCACCTGATCCACGGCCACCGCAACCGATCAAAGCGAGCTTCAAAGTATCACTACCCGCTGCGTGCGCTGAACGTTCAATTCCAAGACCGCCGATTAGTGCGCCCCCGGCGATCGATGTTGCTTTGAGAAAATGACGACGATTCATCCCGTTCGAGAAGTCATGAGGTGTGTTCATAAATGTGAGTTTAAGACGAAACTTTTCTCCATCGCAATCAAACAAAATGACGAGAAAAAGCGGAAACCCTGAAATCCTGGGGAAGCCGATGGCTGATTAATGCTCCGATACGCGATAAAAACGATCTGGAGTGATGATTGGATCGTCGAAGCGCGCACGACCGTTTGTCAGGGACATGCCATTGGTAAATAACTGCCAGTCGACCAAATTTGAACTGCTTTCGACGCTGAAATGTTGCAGGTCATTGCTCGTCAGGGAACCGCCATCGGGATCACCAAAGGAGACTCGCGCAAATGCGGAAAAAAGGGTTAGCGATTGAAATTGTTGCGCGGTGAGCACCCGTAGTGCGGCGGATTTGCTCGTGAGCGTCGCGCCCGAGTTCGTGATGGTTACCGAGTAACTGCCTTCCGACAGGCGCGCGACATTCGTGAGAGTCAGCGTCGAACTGGTCTGATTTGTAATCGGTGTGCCGTTTTTCCTCCATTGAAATGAAATGGGATTATTCCCAATGGCGGTGGCGGTGAACTGGACGTTCGTGCCGGCGAGAACTGTTTGCGACGTGGGATGGGACGTAATCGCCAATGGCGCGCGGTATACCTGCAGCTTTTGACCAGAGGCGTAGCCGAGCAGCGGACTGGCAAAGCGGATGCGATTAATGCTGGCCGTATTGTTGTAGCCAACAGCACTCCATGTCGTTCCTCCATCAAGCGTGTGCAGATAATTGTAAGGCACCGTATTGGCGTTGCCCCCCATCCAACCCTCATCCTCGCTCACGAATCCCAGGCCCTGCAAATAAAACGAAGTTTGTCCAAACGGAGCGAGGGGAATGCCATTGGAAACCCATGTGTTCCCGCCATCGGTCGTCTTGTAAAAAATCACATTGGGATAAGTCGTCGGGTTTTGTTGTAGTGAAACATAACCAACGTTTGCCGATGGCCACGACATTTTCCAAAAGTAACAGCAGGTGAGCGTCGTCGTAACGACCGGCGTCCACGTTTGGCCGCCGTCGGTGGTTCGCGCGATGCGGCCGTGATACACCGAACCGCAATTCACCGCGAACGTGTTCGTATCCATCCCGACGACAAACCCGTTGGTCGGATCTTTAAAATAGACATCCATGATCCCATTCATCACGCCCTGAGCCGTGAGATTTACAGTCGTCCAGTTGGTTCCGGCGTTTTCAGTCTTACAGAAAATGGCAGGTCCACGAACGCGACCGCCACCGTAGACGTGTGTGGAATCCAGAACATGGAACGCGCAAAATCCCTTCATGCCCGCCTGACTCAAGCCCTGCACCACGCTCCAGTTCGTTCCACCATCAAAAGTTTCGTAGAGGACATTTGTATCCGTAACAGCGGCATCGTAGGAATTAGAGCCAAGATTTCCCGCCCAGCCGCGTGTAGGAGAGACAAAGGCGATCGAGCGGAAATGCGTCCCGGGCTTGGAAAGGACCTGCACCCAATTGCTGCCGCCGTCAGTGGTCTTGTGAATCAAACTGCCTTTGGTTGCATAGCCGATATTTGTATTCACGAAGCAAAAATCGTCGTGACGTGTGGTGCCTGTGGGAGAGTTGGTGAACTGCGACCAGTATTGTTGCGCCTGCACATTCACGCTTAAAAACAGCGCGAGCAGAAGTAGAGCAGGGCGGAGGGGCATTACCGATGATGGTAATGAATAATTCGCGTTATACAATGCTCCACTAACCGCGATCTTCTTCGATCAACGACTGTTTAACCCGTTGCGTGAGGATCTTCTGCGACGGCTTGTAGTTGGCGATGAACTCGCGACGAAATTCTCCAAAGGTCCCCGCGGCAATGTGCGTGCGAATCTCGCGCATCACCTGCAAATACATATGCGAGTTGTGCACGCTCACCATGCGTAAGCCGAGGATCTCGTTTACGTTCAGAAGATGGCGCAGGTAAGCCCGCGTAAAACGTTTACAGGCAAAGCACTCGCAGTCGTCCTCAATCGGACGGAAATCCGCTTTCACCGCGCCGCCACGGATTTGGATCGTTCCTTTTTTTGTGAAGGCCGTGCCGTTGCGAGCAACGCGGGTCGGTAACACGCAATCGAACATGTCCACACCGCGAGCCACAAGTTCAACCAGTTGCGCCGGTGTCCCGAGGCCCATCGCGTAACGCGCCTTGTTCGCCGGAAGAAACGGCTCGGTCATTTCGACCGCTTGCATCATTTCGTTTTCCGGTTCGCCGACGCTGACGCCGCCCACCGCATACCCATCGAAATCAAGAGCGGTGATGTGTTTCGCGCACGCTTCACGCAGTCCTGGATTGTTCGCGCCTTGCACGATGCCGAAAACCAGCTGGCCATCGGCACGTGGTTGTTCACGACATTCTTTGGCCCAGCGAACCGTCCGTTCCACCGCCGCATGCAATTCTTTCGAGGTGCAACCGTGCGGAGGACAATCGTCGAAGACCATCGCGATATCGGAGCCGAGTACCCGCTGGATGTTCATCGATTCTTTCGGCCCAAGGAACAACAGCGATCCGTCGAGGTGCGAACGAAACTCCACGCCGTGTGGCTTGATCTTCCGGATCTTTGCCAGACTGAACACCTGGAAGCCGCCGCTGTCGGTAAGAATGGGCAGCGTCCAATTGATAAACTTGTGCAGACCACCGGCTGCGGAAATAATTTCCAGTCCCGGCCGGATGTTGAGGTGATACGTATTGCCGAGAATGATCTGCGTTCCCATCTCGATCAACTCGCGTGGATCGAGGGCCTTTACGCTCCCTTGCGTGCCGACCGACATGAACACAGGCGTTTCAACGACACCATGGGTCGTGGTCAGGCGACCGAGGCGCGCCTTGGAACTCGTATCCGTTTTGAGGAGCTCGAACATTACTTCTTCACCAGTTCGAGAATTTTTGCGACGGCTTCTTCTGCTTTAACGAACGTTAATTCGCCGCCACGGAATTTGATTTCAACTTCACCCTTCGCCAGTGATTTTTCTCCAATCGCGAGCCGGATTGGGAAGCCAATTAAATCAGCGTCTTTGAACTTCACGCCCGGACGTTCATCGCGATCATCGAGGATCACGTCGACACCGCGCACCGTGAGTTCAGAATAAATCTGCTCTGCCAACTTCATCACGATGCCGTCATTGGCCACGTTCAGCGGTGTCATGCAGACCTGGTAAGGAGCAACGCTCAACGGCCAGATGATTCCATCCTTATCATTCGATTGCTCGATGATCGCCTGCAACGTACGGGTCACGCCGATGCCGTAGCAACCCATGACGGCTGGCTGCGACTTCTGCGCTTCATCAGAAAAGTTTGCGCCCAACGCAACGCTGTATTTGGTGCCGAGTTTAAAAACGTGTCCGACTTCAATGGCGCGACGAATCTTCAACGGCTTGCCGCAATGGGAACACGATTCGCCCGCTTGCGTCAGGCGCAGATCAGCCCACTGCTTCACCTGGATATCGCGATCGATCGAAACGTTGCGCACATGGAAGCCATCTTCGTTCGCGCCGGTTGTCATGCCGGTGACGTGCCGCAAGACTTCATCGGCATAGACGGGAATACCCTGCACGCCAATCGCGCCCAGACTCCCTGGGTGCGCTTTCAACGCCGCAAAGATTTCTTCCGCTTCGGCCGCGCGATAAGTCGCGGTGCCGAGTGTGCCGACCAATTTGGCTTCATTGAGCTGATGATCGCCACGGAGGAGGATCAGCACCGGTTTGTTTTCCACGATATAAACCAACGTCTTGATCTGACGGTCAGCGGCAACGCCGTAAGGCGCCTTCGTCAAGGCATCAATCGTTACGACTCCAGGCGTCGCAAACTTTTCCAACGCGGAATCATTCTTGCCGAGGTCTGCGTGCATGATGTGGCGGCTCGTCGACTTCTCGATGTTCGCGGCGTAATTGCAGTCATCACAATAGACGACTTCATTCTCGCCCGTGTCCGCAGGGACCATGAACTCGTGTGAATATTTTCCACCCATCACTCCGGTATCGGCTTCGACCGGGATCGCCTTTAATCCGCAACGTTGGAAGATGCGCGTGTAAGCGTCGTACATCTTCTGGTAGCTCTTCTGCGCGGCGTCATCGCTCACGTCGAAGCTGTAAGCATCCTTCATGATGAATTCCTTGGCGCGCATCAGCCCGAAGCGCGGCCGAATCTCATCACGGAATTTGGTTTGGATCTGGTAGAAATTCTTCGGTAACTGGCGATAGGAATTCAGTTCGCCCGCGACCATCGTCGTGATGACCTCTTCATGCGTCGGTCCGAGGATCCATTCTTTCTTTGAGCGATCGCGCACTTTGAAGAACACATCGCTCGCCGTTTCGTAACGACCGCTCTGCTGCCAGATCTCGGGCGGTTGCAACGCGGGCATGAGCACTTCAAGCGCGCCGGCGCGATCCATCTCTTCGCGAACGATCCGTTCCACCTTCTTCAAAGCGCGGAAGCCGAGCGGCAGAAAAGTATAGAGGCCGCCACTGAGCTTGCGGATCAGTCCTGCACGCAGGAGGAGTTTATGGGAAACGATTTCCGCGTCGGCGGGAGATTCCTTCAGGGTCGGGATCAGTGCTTGTGTCCAGCGCATAATATAATACGGGGCAAATCACCGAACGATCGGTGCGAACGCCTCCGCGATTGCCGTTTTCGGCAAGGCCAGAAAGACTGCCTTCATTCCCAGAAAACTCAAGCGAAGTTCCGTGTAAGCTCAGGGGTCTAGTTTTAACCACGGATTAACACGGACCGACACGGATAAGAAGGGGAGGTCAGAGGATTAAGGTCGGCTCGGCGGTCCGTTTCCCCTCACCTTAATCCTCTCC
>JAQGOU010000486.1 GCA_028293445.1 Verrucomicrobiales bacterium
CCTTCTTGACGCCGGTCAGCATTTTGTGACCGAAGCGGCCGAGCATTAATTCGCGGCAGGAGATCTGTCCTTTCTGCAGCGGGATCGAGAGATAAACATCTTCTTCCTCGAGCTTTTGCCCGACTTCCAAATCTCGCCGGGCGTAAACGCCACGCACATAAGAATCCAAATAAGCCGTTTCCTTTTCCAAAGGAATCTTGCGATGTGCTTCTGAGTTGCCAGACATCTCTTTCACCTTATTGAACGCTTTGAACCACGCATCAATCTGCAGCGGCAGTGAGGAATACTTGGCCACCGGTGCGCCGCCGTCTTCGATATCAATATGTCGTTCGAAAGTGCGGGCGCCTTTGGCATAAGCGATCATGACGGAGGAACTCCAATCACCACATTCATGACTGGACCAGCCAATCGTGTGATTGGGATAACGCTGCTTTAAGAAATCAATCTGGCTCAGTTCGCATTCGGAATCTTCGTGCGGATAGGCGGCCACGCAGTGGTTGATCGCCATCGGGATATTGCGGTTCTCGAAGAACGTCACCATGTCATCCATGTCCTTCAGGGAAAGACCGCCGACGGAAACGATGACCGGCTTCTTCGTCTTGGCGATGCGCTCGATCAACATCCAGTCGTTGCTGTCAGCGCTGGCGATCTTGATGATCGGCATATTGAATTCGACGCACCAATCGACCGATTTCTCATCGAACGGCGTGGCCAAAGGAATGCAGCCAAGCTTTTTGATGGCGTCGACGAGGGTGGCGTAATCCTGCTTCGACATTTTTGTTTCCGTGACGCGGCGGACATAGCGGATGTCCATGCGATCGCGGAAATCTTTGTGGATGAAAGTATCAACGTCGCGAAACTGAAGCTTGATGGCGGCACGGACGTTATTGAAACGCACCACGCGGGCGTGCTGTTCCGTTATTTTAAGTGCGCGCTCGAGATTGCCCAAATGGTTATTGGTCATCTCTAAAACAAACAAATCTTCAAAAATGTCTCTTATCATATAGGGGACGCACTTAACAATTGATGCGTAGATTAGCTGGGATTTGTGATTGGGTCAAAAAAATTGGTCAACAATGCTCTTGGATGAAATCCCGGATCATGGGCTTCAGTTGGTTTTCCATATGGACCGGAGTTTTCTCCATGGCCCCGAAACCCTTGGTTAAAATGCAGTTTACCGAGTCCTTGGTGTTCTTTTTATCCATTTTGATGGCGCTGTAGATTTCTTCCAGGTTCACCTTCTTCAGTTCCTTTTCGTACGGCGTATACCAGGGCTGAAGCTGCGTTTTGAGTTGCTGGAAGTGTTCCAGTGTCACCAATCCGAGGCGGGAGGAGACATAGGTTGCCGTCAGCATCCCGAGTGAGACTGCGATACCGTGCGGAATTCCATAGTGCGTCGCCGATTCGTAGGCATGCCCGAACGTGTGGCCATAGTTCAGAATATTGCGAATCCCTTTATCAAACTCATCCTGTTCGATGTAGACCTTTTTGATTTCGAGGGAACTCGCGACCCATTTCGGCAATACCTGCGGATTCTCTTTTACGGAGCTCAGATCCTTCATCAATTCCACGAACGCCGTCTCGCTCGTGAGCAAATGTAATTTAATCGCTTCGCCCAGTCCTGAGCGGATTTCATCCCACGGCAACGTTTTCAGCACGCTATACGTCATGCAAACGCGATGCGGCGGATAAAAGGTACCGATCTGGTTTTTATAGGAATGAATGTTGATGGAGCTTTTGCTGCCGATACAACTATCGCACTGGGCGAGTAGGGTGGTGGGAATTAATTCCCAGCGCACACCACGAAACAAAACGGATGCAATGAAGCAGCCGATGTCTTGTAGCACTCCGCCGCCAACCACGAGGAGAACGCCATCGCGCTTCAAACCATTTTTGAGCAGCCACACGAAGAGTGGCGCAATGGATTCAAAAGATTTTTGCTGCTCCGTCGCTTCGACCTGGAGAATTCGTTCCGCAGGTAACGTATCTGTAAAATCTTTTTCGTAGAGGGAATAAACCTGCTTATCGGCGAGACAAAAAACCCCCGGACGGCTGAACGGCGTCAACGCCGATTTCAGATCGACAAACTCTTCCACCGCGTAAGGATGACTCTTGCTCTGAATCGTCAGCATAGTTTATTTGCAGGTGAACCCACCGTCGGCAACGATCGCCTGGCCGCTGATGTAGCTGTTCTCGTCTGAGCAAAGAAAAACAGCAATGCGCGCCAATTCCTCAGCCAAGGCCATGCGACGCACCGGAATCGATTCGATAATCTTTTCGATATCCGCAGGCGAATTGTTTTTCCGCGTCAGCTCCGTGTCGACGTAGCCGGGACAAAGTGAGTTAACAAGAATTCCATGCGGCCCGAATTCGACGGCTGCACTGCGTGTCAGTGCATTGATCGCCGCTTTGGTCATGGAATACGCCGCCCGCTTTTCCTTGGTGACCAGGCCAAAGATGGAACTGATATTTAAGATCCGTCCCCATCCTTGCGCCTTCATGTGCGGCGTGACGGCCTGAATGAGTTGCAGGGGGGCGGTCAAATTCACTTGCTGCATCTCTGCCCACGTGGCGGTGTCGATATCATCGATCGCCTTGAGCACGTTGATGCCGGCATTATTCACGAGCACATCGGCTTTGAGTCCTGGATTCTTCTCGATGAAGGCGGAGACGGTACCTGGTTTCGCAAGGTCTAACTCCGTGCGAGACGGAGTGATCGGTTCGAAGCCGCGTTCAGCAAAGGCTTTGGCCATCGCGGCACCGATACCACGCGCGCCACCGGTGATTAAAACTCTTTTTGCAGTTGTCATGCGAGGGGAACGAGCATGTTCTTCGCGAGTTCTTCGCGATCCAGGAATGGTGCCATGTCTTCCAGTGACGCGGTGACAATCTTGCCATCCGGAAGCTGACGTGACGAAAGTTTCGGCTCAAAACCTTGGTTAGGATCGAGCATTACTTCACACAACGCCGGTCCCTCTTGTTTCAAGAATTCGTCCAACTGTTTTCCGAAATCGGCTGCTTCGATCTTTATCGCTGGCAGGCCATAAGCCTGTGCGACCTTCACGAAATCCGGAAAGGAGACACCGCTACGAGCCCCTTCGCCGATATAGTTTCCTTTGAAGAAACCGGTTTGCGTCAGGCGAATGGATAGATAGCCACCGTTGTTTAAAACAAACACTTTGATCGGCAGATTGTGATGAACGATCGTTTGCAGTTCCTGAATGTTGAAATGCCCGCTGCCATCGCCGGCCAGACAAATGATGCGCCGTCCAGGCGCCGCGAAAGCAGAGCCGATCGCAGATGGAATGTCGTAGCCCATCGAAGCATCGCCAGAATTACAGAACATGCGCATTCCCTTTTTGATATGCGCTACTTGAAACGGAACGACGCAAGCGGTGCCGTCGCCGCATGCGATCACATCATCGGACTTCAATCGACGAATCAATACGTCGATAAAGTGATACGGATTGATCGGCGTGCCGGCATTGCGTTGCTTTTCCGTAACGACCGGATAACGCGCAACGCGCTCTTTGCACCAGGCCAGCCATGTTGCATGTTTTTTGGCATCGATGGCGCGCGCGTCGATCTGCCGATTCAATTCTTCGAGAAAGACTTTCAGGTCAGAGCAAATTCCCAGGTCTGGCTTGACCGTCGGCTTGTCCAGTTCGGGTGCGTCGATATCCACCTGAATTTTGAAAGCGTGCCGGGCAAAATCTTTCCAATTGTAACTGATCTGACGAACGTTGAGCCGTGAACCGAGCACCAGCAAGACGTCAGAGTTCTGCACAGTAAAGTTTCCTGGACGATCGCCTAAACTGCTCGGCCTTCCGCAGAACAGCGGGCTATCTGTTTCAATCAAGTCGTGGGCGGTCCAGGCAGTGGTCACCGGGATCCCGAGCTTCTTTGTGACCACTTCAAAGATCTCGTTTGCCTTCGCCAAATGAATTCCCGTTCCGGCCATGATGACGGGGCGCTTTGCATTTGAAATACGGTCGAGAACATCGCGGCAGGCGCTTTCGAGAGCGGTGCGATCAAGCGTCGACGAATCAGCCGTCGGAACGTATCCCGTCAATTGTTCCGGATCGATCATGGCCGATTGTACGTCCACCGGAATATCGAGCCAAACGGGGCCTTGCCGACCGGTCATGGCGAGGTGGAGCGCTTTTTCCAAATGAAAGCGAATGGTTTTCGGATCGTCCACCAGCACGGCGTATTTGGTAATCCCTTTAACCATGCGGATGATGTCTACCTCTTGATCGCCTAGTTGGCGTAATTCCGGGAGGTTATAGGAGGCGAGGCAAGTCTCGCGTTTCACCTGTCCAGAAATGATCAGCATCGGAATCGAGTCGACATGCGCTCCGAACACTCCGTTCAAGGCATTGATTCCGCCGGGACCAGTCGTAACGCTAAGCACACCAATCTTACCCGAGACCCGGGCGTAAGCTTCGGCAGCCATGGCACACGATTGCTCATGATGGCAGCATACATACTGTAAGCTTTTGCAACGGCCGAGGGCATCGTTCAGGAACATTGCCCCACCACCGGTAACCAGGAAAACGTGCGTTGTTCCGGTTTGAACTAAATGATCAAAGATGTAATCGGCTACGCGCTTCATTTCAGGATAAAGAATTACTATTGCTCAGGCATATTGGCAAAAGCAACGGAGTTTATTGACGGATTGGCGGTATGTCTGGGAGATGCATCCATGTGGTTAAGGTGGGACTCTGCTCGGATAAATTTTGTGCACGCATTATGGGGATACTGCTGGAAATTGACTGTTTTGGAACGTTTCTTCTGCGCGAAAGATTCCGCGCGACAGAACTATGATGTTTGTGGTCGCAGGAAGAAGATTCACACTGCCACTCCAACCTTTTCGCCACGGGAACGAAAAGCCCTGGCAAAAACGTAACGTTTTTACCGTGCAAACTGTTTTTCACGACTATTATGGAATGGATTAGCCATGAATTCTGGTTTGGGTGACGATTATGGAACGGATTGGCCATGAATTCTGGTTTGGACGACGGTTATGGAACGGATTAGCCATGAATTCTGGTTTGGGCGACGGTTATGGAATGGATTGGCCATGAAATCTGGTTTGGACGGCGATTATGGAATGGATTGGCCATGAAATCTGGTTCGGGCGACGATTATGGAACGGATTAGCCATGAAAAACGTTTCGGACGCCAGAAACAAAGCTGTTTCTGCTGAGAAAACTAGTTTTCTCGGTGGCACGGCGCTGTAAGTCAACGCTTTACGCAAAAGGCGTCTTTTCAGACCTATTTTCGAGGCGAAGAGTCGATTTTTGACCATCTCAATGCCATTGAGGTAGAGAGAGGAGGTTATAAACGGAGTCTCTCCAACGAGCAGCCATTCAGACTAGTTTAGGTGCGGTCCTCACTTCAATGCGCAGGCGAATGTACAGCAAATCCGCCCTTGTAATCAGGGATGATTCAGGGATGATCACTCCGACCATCCTGCTTTTGGTCAAAAGCCCGAACAACATTTGTAACTAAATTCTTGGGGAGAAAAGCCATGTCTAATCCTATGCAAGCCATCAAGCGAGCCATCATTGTCCTTTGTGCGTTAACTGCTGGCTATGCCACTCGCTCAAACGCTGCAATTCCCGTAATCACCAGCCAACCCCAAAGTGCTATTGTCGTTCCGGGAACGAACGTAAATTTTGCCGTCGTTGTGCAAGCAGGGACACTTCCCACTGTCAGTTCGGGAACTCTGAAACTATGGTTGAAAGCCGACGCCGGGGTGGTGTTGCAAACCAATCGGGTGAGTCAGTGGCAGGATCAATCGGGGGGCAACCGCCATGCGTCCCAGTCAAATACCAACAAGCAACCGGTGGTAGTGAGTGGTGCCGTGAACGGCCAGCCAGTTCTGCGTTTCGATGGAATTCAGAACTCAAGTACAGGCGATTATCTTCAGGGCACGAGTGATCTTGGTTTAACGGCTGGATTCACTTCTTTTCTGGTCTATTCCAAGATTGATCGAGGATCTGGTATCGAAGATATGCTGGCCCTTGTGGGCACGCCGGGAATCAATCATTCAGTCAGGGGGTTCTATTGTTTGGGAAACGAGATGGCGTTTAGTACCTGGGGGTTCGATTATTTCAGTGGCTTCACCATTCCAGGTTCTACCTATCGCATTTGGACGGAACGCCTGAATGCTGCCAAAACTCAAATCGACCTTTTTGATACCAATGGAACCAATGATTTTGGAGTGTCACTTGCGACCAGCGGATTGACCACGCCATCGAGCGGTTACTATGTTGGTGGGCTCGGTTCCTCCGCTCGAAACGTCCAGGGGGATATCGCTGAATTGATTTATTATCAAGGCACCCTCAGTGAATCAGACCGACAACTCGTTGCTAGTTATTTGAAGCTGAAATATTTCACGCCCGGCGGCACGAATACTTCCGCGATCAGTTATCAGTGGCAGTTTAATAACACCAATATCCTTACGGCTACCAACGCTACTTTCTCATTAACCAATGTCCAACCCGCGGATGCTGGAACCTATTCTGTTATCATCACCAATTCAGATGGAGCCGTTACAAGCTCCAATGCATTATTGACGGTGATCTCTCCCGTGACGATTACTTCGCATCCTGAAAGTAAAACTGTTATAGCCGGGACCAATGTTTTATTCAGCGTCTCTGCGCAAGGGGGCGGCGAGTTGATTTATAAATGGAAATTAAACGGATCCATTCTTATTGGGCAGACGAATGCCACGCTTACGATAAATAATGTACAAGCCACTAATGCTGGTACCTATTCCGTTACTGTTTCCAATGCTGTAAGTGTCGTAACGAGTTCAAATGCAGTGCTATCAGTCCTGACTCCTCCAGTCATATTAAATCAGCCAACCGGCGCGAGTGTAGTTCCCGGGACAAATGTAACCTTTACTGTAGGCGTGCAGGGATCACTTGCAGCCGTGAGTTCCGGGAGTTTGAAATTGTGGTTAAGAGCGGATGCTGGGGTGGTCTCGCTAAATAATCGAGTGAGCCAATGGCAGGATCAATCGGGTCGAAATAATGATTGTTTCCAAGCTAATACCAACAAACAGCCACTGTTGGTGAGCGGCGCAGTAAACGGTCAGCCGGTGCTCCGGTTTGATGGCATCCAAGACACGATTACTGGCGATTATTTACAGGGAACAAACGATCTCGGTTTAACGGCTGGCTTTACCTCGTTTCTGGTTTATTTAAAAGTCCGCACCGGTTCGCTCGAAGAAATTCCCGCTGCGGCTGGGGCTCCTGAAATTGATTGGGCGTTGCGAAGCTTTTATTGCGCTGGTCCCCAAATGGGTTTTGCTTGCTGGCAAAATGATTACCTTAGCGGTTTCACCATTCCAAGTTCTACGTACCGAATCTGGACCGAACGATTGAACTCGAGCAAGACGCAGATCGAATTTTTTGATACGAACGGGACCAATGACTTTACCACGGCACGTACGACGGTTAATTTAATTGATCCGGCCAGTGGTTATTACGTGGGTGGACTTGGAGCCTCCACCCGAAACTTTCAAGGAGATGTGGCGGAGCTGATTTATTATCAGGGCAATCTTAGCGAAACGGACCGACAACTCGTTGCCACGTATTTGAAGCAAAAATATTACTCTGCTAGCATTACAAACGTTCAGGACGTCAGTTATCAATGGCAGTTTAATGGCATCGATATTCTTAATGCCACCAATGCTTCTATCACGTTAACGAATGTCCAATTCACCAATGCTGGAAATTATTCCGTTATCCTCAGTAACTCAGTCGGGACCGTCACAAGTTCAAATGCCTTGTTGACGGTGGTGACGCCGGTAAGCATTACCTCCCATCCCCAAGGACAAGCGGTCGTCGCCGGAAGTAATGCCGTCTTCAACGTGTCTGCCCAAGGAGATGGGACACTGTATTATCAATGGAAGCTGAATGGAATTGCGATCACTGGAGAAACCACATCGGCGCTCACATTAACGAATGTTCAGGCTACGAATGTCGGCAGCTACTCAGTGACGATTTTAAACGCAGTCAGCACTGTGACAAGTTCGAACGCCATCCTGTCTATCCTGTATCCGCCATCAATTATAAGCCAGCCACAGAGTGCTAGCATTCTCGCCGGAACAAATGTGACTTTTTCAGTCGGTGCGCAAGGGACTGGTACTCTTCCGGCATTGAGTTCAGGAACTCTGAAATTATGGTTAAAAGCTGACGCGGGAGTCATTTTGCAAAGCAATCGCGTAAGCCAGTGGCAGGATCAATCCGGTGGGAATCGCCATGCCTTTCAAGCAGATACGAACAAGCAGCCATTGCTGGTGAATGGGGCGATCAACGGTCAATCCAGTGTGCGCTTCGATGGTGTTGTGAGTGCAAGTCTGGGTGACTACTTGCAGGGGACTAACGACCTTGGTTTAACGGCTGGGTTTACGTCGTTTATGGTCTATTCCAAGATAAACCGGGTCACTCCGGTGGATGAAGCGCTCGTGGTGGTGGGCGAGCCCGCATACAATTCGATTCGAGCTAGTTATTTTTCCGGAAACGAAATGGCTTTCAGTGCGTGGTCTAATGATTACTTCAGCGGTTTTACCGTTCCAGGTTCAACATATCGGATTTGGACACAACGGCTGAATTCCAGTAAAACCCAGCTTGATTTTTTTGATACAAACGGAACGAATGATTTTACCGTATCGCGTACGACGAGCGGTCTTCTTTCTCCCAGTAGCGGCTACTACGTCGGCGGCCTCGGCCCCAGTACGCGCAACTTCCAGGGATACGTCGCGGAGGTAATTTCTTATCAGGGCTCTCTTAGCGAAAGCGATCGACAATTGGTTGCTACCTATTTGAAGGAAAAATATTATGGTTTTGGTACCATTCAGGGGATCAGTTATCAATGGCAATTCAATGGCACAAACCTGGTCGGAGCAACAAATACATTTCTCACCCTGACGAATGCCCAGTCTGCGGACGCCGGAAGTTACTCTGTTATTCTCAGTAATTCCATTGGGACCGTTAACAGCTCAAACGCTGTGTTGACGGTAACGGTGCCCGTAGCCATTACCTCCCATCCCCAGGGACAAGCGGTCGCCGCCGGAACTAATGTAGTCTTCAACGTGTCTGCTCAAGGAGATGGACCACTATTTTATCAATGGAAGTTGAATGGAATCGCAATCATTGGAGAAATCACTTCGGCGCTCACCATAACGAATGTTCAGGCTGCAAATGTTGGCAGCTACTCAGTGACGATTTCAAACGCGGTCAGCGCCGTGACAAGTTCGAACGCCATCCTGTCTATCGTGTCTCCACCATTGATTATAAGCCAGCCGCAAGACACGAGTGCAATCGCCGGATCGAATGTCACCTTTACGGTAACGGTGAAGGAAGTCTTCCCCGAGGTGAGTTCCGGGAATTTGAAATTATGGTTAAAAGCTGACGCTGGGGTGGTTTTGCAAAGCAATCGGGTGAGCCAATGGCAGGATCAATCCGGTGGGAATCGTCATTCCTTTCAAGCTGATACAAACAAGCAGCCATCCTTGGTGAGTGGGGTGTTGAACGGCCAGCCAGTTTTGCGTTTTGATGGTGTTCAGAATACGAGCATCGGTGACTTTTTACAGGGGACCAACGACCTCGGGTTAACGGCTGGCTTCACTTCGTTCATGGTATACACAAAACGTAACCGAGGAACGCCGGTGGAAGAGGTTCCAGCCTTGGTGGGCACACCGGGCGAGTATCATTCGGTTCGAGGCTATTATTGTTTGGGAAATGAAATGGCCTTCAGCGCGTGGGGCAATGATTACTACAGTGGCTTTACGATTCCAGGGTCTACCTATCGGATTTGGACGGAACGTCTGAATAGCAATAAAACTCAACTCGACTTTTTTGACACGGATGGAACCAATAATTTTACAGCATCTCGCACGACCGCCGGTTTGCTCTCGCCGGGTAGCGGCTATTATGTTGGTGGACTCGGCTCAAACACCCGGAACTTCCAAGGAGATATCGCCGAACTGATTTATTATCAAGGCAACCTCAGCGAAGCCGATCGGCAAGCGGTTGCCAATTACTTGAAGCAAAAATATTTTGCTTCCGGAGGACTCGGTCAGGAGGTTGGTTACCAATGGCAATTCAATGGTACAAACATCTTAGGCGCGACGAATGCATTTTTCACTTTGACAAATGTTCAACCTGCCAATGCCGGGACTTATTCCGTTGTTGTCAGTAATTCCGTTGGCACAGTGACAAGTTCAAATGCCTTATTGACTGTGAATATTCCTCCCTCCATCAGCGCGCAGCCGCAGGCTCAATCCATAAATGCAGGGTTAACCGCGACGTTCAATGTGGTGGCCTCCGGCACTGGCACCCTCAGCTATCAGTGGCAAAAAGGCCTTAGCGACCTCTCCGGCGCGACCAATTCTTCGCTGGTCTTGACCGATCTCCAGCCTTCCGATGCCGCGAGCTATCGAGTGATCGTGAGCAGTCCATATGGCAGTGTGACCAGTACGAATGCTGCCTTGACCGTAAATGTATCAACCGTTCGCGCGGTCGACATGAATGTATCGTCCGCGACAACAGTTACCTTGCCCATTGACCTTGTGGCGCTCGGAAATGAAAATGCCCTTGGTTTTAGTTTGCTCTTTGATTCCACCATCTTCAGCTATGCCGGAGCCACTGTCGGAAGCGGGTTCTCGCAAGCAACCCTTATTGCCAACACAAATCAACTTGGCAGTGGTAAGCTTGGTTTGGCGATTGCCTTGTCAGCGAACAGTACCTTCCCCGCAGGGACGCAACAGGTCATTCAAGTCAGTTTCAATGTTGCTCCGGTTACAAATGCCCAAACAAGTTTGATTACTGTTGGTGACATTCCGACCGGTCGTCAGGTTTCTGACGCAACCGCGCACGCGTTGTGGTCCGCATTTTTCGGCGCGACTATAACAATTGCTCCTTCGGATTTTGAAGGTGATGTTTCTCCTCGCCCGACGGGAGATCGTTCCTTGACCATCACTGATTGGGTGCAAGTAGGCCGTTTCGCAGCCGGGTTAGACACGATTGCCAATGGCAGTGAGTTTCAGCGGGTTGATTGTGCTCCGCGTTCGTCGGGCGGAAACGGCTCGATTAGTGTCACAGACTGGGTTCAAGCTGGACGCTATGCAACCGGGGCAGATCCGTTAACGCCAGCGGCAGGTCCGACCGGTGCCTTCTCATTTGCAACAAAGTCAAAACCGATTCCTTCGAACTTTGGCCCCGATCGAGTGATCCAAATTCAATCTAACGCTCAACAAGGGCAAAACTATGTTGTTTCCGTGGATCTGGTCGCCGTCGGAGATGAGAGTGCACTTGGATTTAGCCTCTCCTATAATCCCGCGACGTTGACTTTTGTCAGCTCTGAAATTGGCAGCAGTGCTTCTGGAGCCGTTTTGAATGTGAACACGAATAACGCAAGCTCAGGGAAACTGGGCTTTACCTTGGCGCTTTCATTTGGCCATACATTCGCGGTTGGCACCCAAGAAGTGGTCAAACTAACGTTCGCGGCTGCCCCATTCACCAATGGGATCACAACCTTGACGTTCGCCGACTCTCCCGTCTTGCGAGAAGTGTCGGATGCGAAAGCAAATTCGCTTTCCGCAACCTATTCCAATGGCAGCTTGCTTCTGGTCCAAAGCGGGCCTTTGCTTAAAATCACCAATGCTGTGACTGGAATTGTGGTTTCCTGGCCGGCTTCAGCTACGAATTTTGCGCTGGAGACCAGCTCCTCCTGGACCAATTGGTCTGGTGTGACAAATAATCTCAATACAAATGGCGACGTGATTACGACTACCCTTCCGTTGAGTGATGAGCAGAAATTCTATCGTCTAAAGAAATAGTCAGAAGAACAGCAATTACGTGAGCCCTCGGTTGTTACAACCGAGGGTTTTTTGTTTCATACCCAGCTTACAGGTAACTCAATGAATACTGGAGATTCCAACGGTTACCTGGCATCAAGATGATGCCTGTTCCATTCTATCGTCTTGCGGATACTTTCTTCGATGCTGACGCGTTGGAGCAGGTGTAATTCCCGTTGGGCGCGTTCCACGGATGGAACATAACGTGCGATGGCTTTGCCTGGAGTCGCTTGCTGAGCGACATGAACCGCAAGCGTGTTATCGCAAACTCGATTGACCGCGTCTGCCGTCTGCTTGATGGAAAGATTTTCTGACGAGCCCACATTGTAAGGTCGTCCAGAGGCTCCACGAAAAAGGATAGTCCAGAGCCAGATGGCTAAATCCGCGGCAT
>JAQGOU010000553.1 GCA_028293445.1 Verrucomicrobiales bacterium
GCTGGTCCAGGTCACTCTCAAGCTCATGTCCGGGGCGAAACTAAAAGCCGCCGCGATCACCACTGTGCTCATGGTTTTAGCAACTGTGGCTGCGATTGGTTCGCTGGCATCCATTTATGCGTTGCGGCTGGCGGCTCGTCCTGAAATCCAAGGTTCATGGCAAGGCATCTTGAAAACTTCCGGCGTGGGTGTTTTGCAAACCGATCGAACGCACACCCGCGTCGTCTGTAAGATCACCACAAAGAATGGGGTTTACGTCGCCAGCCTCGATCTCATCGATGTCGCCCGAAAGGATATTCCCGTCAGCCGGTTCGTCTATAATTACCCG
This sequence comes from Verrucomicrobiales bacterium, assembly GCA_028293445.1. Taxonomy (GTDB): domain Bacteria; phylum Verrucomicrobiota; class Verrucomicrobiia; order Limisphaerales; family JACDHS01; genus CBHWET01. Next base: position 329 of record JAQGOU010000553.1, read on the forward strand.
TCGATACGCATTGAGCCAAGCCAGGCGTTGCAGACGTTTCAGGGGACCTTAAATAAAGACGGGACAGAAATCACAGGTCTATACGGACAAGCGGCGAGCAGCGTCCCGCTGGTGTTGAAACGAACCAAGCATCCAGATGCGGTTCCAGAGCCATTGGATGAAAGCGATTACGCGGTGCGGACAGATTCTGATTTGCAAGGCGTGTGGCAGGGAACCCTGGGTGGAACTTTTCGTGACCTGAAGTTGAGTTTCAAAATCGCCGAGCCAACGAATGGGATGTTTCGCGCCGAGTTGGATAATCCCCAGCAAGGCTTTAATCGGCAACCGGTATCGGTGACCTACGACCGTCCGGGCGTGAAACTAATCCCGCTCTCCGGCGACGGAATGTTCGAAGGCACTTTCTCGAATGATCGCGCGGAGCTGGCAGGAAACTGGATGCAGGCGGGCGTTCCAACTCCGGTGACATTTCGACGCACTAATGCGACGGAGCCTGCAGGAGAGCCGGAAAAAAATTACATCGCTACCAGCGACGCGGATGTCCAGGGTCATTGGAAAGGGAGCATCGACATCAACGGCGCAAAATTCGGGGCGACCTTTCACATTGCATTATTGCCCGACCGAACCTTTTCCGCATCACTCACGAGCCTCGACCTCGGAGCGACTGACGAAGTGCCTGCCAGCACGGTGCGTTGCACGGCTCCGAAGGTATCCCTCGAATGGAAGAGCCTGGACCTCGCGTTTAACGGTGGCGTGAAAAATGGAAAACTCACGGGTGTGTTATCTCAGGCCGGCATGGGAATTCCCGTGGAATTAACGAGAAGCAAAACGAAATGATTTCGACGGATCCTTATTTCTATGAACAATCCAAACAACGACAGAACAGATGTAGACCGAAGCGAACTAAAGTCTACGCTCCTCAATCCAATGGGCAGATATCTATGCCTGATCATCGCGCTACTCGCGGTTTGCGGAAACGTTACGTTGCCGGCTCAGCCGCAAGAAGCTCCCGCCGCAAGCGCCGTAACGCGCAAGCCAAACTCCCGGTGGGAACGAGTCGTAATGGTGGGGGCCAGTGTGTCGGCAGGATTCACTGCGGCCGAACCGTTGGGCGGACCCAAAACGGAACCGTTTCGCTTGAGCCGATATATTGATGCAGCGATATTGCCCCCGCATCAGCTGGAAAATCTGGCGAGCTCAATGTTCTTCATGCAGGCCGAAGCTTCGGGCCGCAGGCAAATTGAAGCAGCGACGAAATCCAATCCGACACTCGTCCTGGGCGTCGATTTCCTGTTCTGGTTTTGCTACGGCGAAGGAACCACCGACGCGCAACGCCTGGCCCGATTTGAACAGGGCCTAAAATTGTTGGAGACCGTGCAGTGCCCGTTGGTCGTCGGCGATATTCCGGATGCTTCAGCAGCTCTAGGCCGAATGCTTCGCCCGGAGGAAATGCCAAGCTCGCAGGCAATGTCCTCGGCCAATCGACGGCTGAAAGAGTGGGCTGCGAAGCGTCCACAGGTGATTATTTTGGAATTATCCAAATTCATGCGCACCGTCGCGGCGAATCAATCCCTCACCATTCATGGTCATGACTGGCCTGTCGGCAGAACACGCGTTCTTTTGCAGGGAGACAATCTCCATCCGAGTGCGCCTGGTTGCGCAGTTTTAACGCTGGCCGTGCTCGATGCGTTTCAATCGGCAAGTCCGGATGTCGCGGCCGATGACATTCGCTGGGATCCCAAGGAACTTTTTATGGCCGGTTACAAAGCGCCAAAAAAATAGCCGTAAAGTTCAGTGAGACGGCTTTTAACAAATCTAGTCCTCTCAAAAAATATTTTGATACCGCTGTCCTCGACGCGCCCGCTCGTTCGTTGTATCTGTGACCGACCGACACACATCATCAACATCGAAAGAAAACTAAACATGAGCACACCGAAAAAGAATACCGCGGCAAACCTCGTCTGGTTCGAAATCCCGGCTGACAACCTCGAACGGGCGCAGAAGTTTTATGGCAAGTTGTTCGGCTGGAAAATCAATCCGTTCAAAGGCATGACTGATTTTCTTCACATCGACACCGGCGGCGCGGACGCCACCCCCGATGGCGGAATGATGAAGCGCAAACATCCGGCGCAAGGCATCACGCATTATATCAACGTGCCCTCGGTGACCCGGTTCATGGCAAAGATCGAAAAGCTCGGCGGGAAAATCTGCATGCCCAAGACCGCGGTGCCGCAGATGGGCTACTTCGCTGTCTGCCAGGACACGGAGAAAAATACATTCGGTCTCTGGGAATCAAATCCGAAAGCCAAATAGCACGCTCGTCACCGCGGTGAAGGGTTCGCCCATTTGAAGGTCATCTCCCCCGTGTTGGCGTTGAGATGGGCGCTTCCCATTTTCACCGGAGGATTGGACGGCGCATAGGCGACCACTGTTAAATCTTGTCCCGGAAATTCCCTGGCCATTTGCGTCAGCATCGAACGCATGAGAGTGGGGATAAACTCCATCTCAACTTTGCGGCCGAGCACCAGTCCGAGTTCGTTCTGTTCGTTCATGACCGCGCGCTGAATGGTGCGGAATTGCGGATCGTCGTCGCGGATGCGATTTACGAATTCCAATTGTCTCTCTCGCATCGAATTGCCGCGTGTAGCTCCGGAGGGTTCCCGCATTTGCCGACCGGGAGCCGAAGATGTCGGTTGGTCTGTGCGCGAGTCACATCCAACGACAACCAGTATTGCCAAAGCTGATCCGAGGCCGCGAACAGAAGTGGATCGCATCAACTAACAAAACACAGGCACGCGGGTTTACAATCGGGAAGAAAACGTTAGTCCGCGTGGGCCGGAGTTGTATGGGCAGGCAAAACTGCGGTCTCACAAGCCGTTATTCCTTCACGGATGCAACGTGCCAGTCGAAGAAGAGGTTGTTTCGATATTGGCCGTGGACTTTGTTGGGCGGGAGGGCGTCAAAATAATATCCGCCGGGAAACGAATTTTGCAGGTCGGCATCGACCATCGCCCAGTCACGCCCGGGATATATGATTTCCGATAACTTTTTGGGCGCTTCATCCGGTCCTCGTTCGAGGCGATAATACGGGCTTGAATACGGATAACCAAAGGGAGCTGTTAATATCTCGCTCGTTGTCACGTTGTCGGCCGCGTTGTCGATTAGTTTTGGAGTCAGGTAGCTCACCGAGACATCAATAAACGCCTTCGATGCGTCGCCTTCAATTTTCTTGGAGGCGATCAAAGACTTCGGACAAGTTGCGACGAGTGATGTTTGGACGAGAGCGGATGGCGCGGGCGCTCCTAAATATTTCGCCAGGTAAAAGAGCATTCGTTCCGTCTGTTTATCGTCATAGATATAATAAACTCCTAGCCACACCGGGCCGGGAAGTTGGCCTTCATTTTCGTCGGCGTACATTTGAGTCGCGAAGCCGAGCTGCTTCAGGTTGCTGACACATTTTATTTTCTGCGCCTGATCCTTGGATTTCGACAGCGCCGGTAAGAGCATCGCCGCGAGAATCGCGATGATGGCAATAACGACGAGCAGTTCGACGAGTGTGAAGGCCAGGGCGTTGGTGCGCCGATTGGACCGAAAGATGGTGAAGTTCATTGTTTGCCCTTGTCTGAAGAGATGAATCCCGATATTCCCTCGTGCGGCAAGGTATTTGTTTACAACACCGCTCCTTCGCCATGGATGCTGAAATATTCTTTAATCTGCCTCGGGACATTGGTGGTGCTCACGTTTTTGAAATTTGTCGAAGAATCGCCGGTGCGTTCCTGGAAAATGGTCTTTTTCACGGCGATACCCTTGGCCGCGATCATTTGTTATTACGTCAGTTGCGCCTTCCCGCCGCCGTTGCCTCCCGCACCGGAAAAGAAGAAAATCGAGAACTACCGGGCGCAGATGGAGCTCTACGTCCGGCACATCGCCGGGGTGCGAAGCGCGAGCATTAACGGATCACGCATGGACATCGACCTCGACAGTGAATATCCGCTTCAACGAATGCGGCAGATCGCCCTCAGTTCCGGTAGCACCGCCGCCCAGTTCATGAAGCCATCCGGCTCGAATCTCACGATGACGATCCACGTCACCGCGATCAAACGAGACCGTCTCGAGATCGAATATGATACGAAACGGGGCATCGTGCGGGAGCAAACGTTTGATTGATGACCGACTTTGGAGGGGCCTAAGTCAGAGGTGGTCAAAAAGAGCCATTTTTCACCCTGTTTTCCTAAACTGCTGACTGGCAGCTATTTGGCAACGTCCGGAATATTCCGGACGAAGTTTTAGCTTCTAAAATCCCGTCAGAATTATTCCGGGCGACGTTTTAGCTTCTAAATTGGCGTCAGGAATATTCCGGACGGGGTTTTAGCTTCTAAATTACCGCCAGGAATATTCCCGGTGTCGTTTTAGCTTCTAAATTCACGTCAGAATTATTCCTGACGACGTTTTAGCTTCTAAAATGGGACCGGGAATATTCCGGGCGGGATTTTAGCTTCCAAATTGCCGTCAGGATTTTTCCGGGAGCGGTTTTAGCTTCTAAAAGACCGTCAGGAATATTCCGGACGCTAATTTAGCTTCTAAAATGACGCCAGAGACGACATCGACTCAAAAATTTCCGCTACGCACTTGCCCGAGTGTGAGATGCAGACGTAAATTTCCCCCATGTCGCACGCCGAGTTCGTTCATCTGCATTTGCACACCGAGTTTTCGTTACTCGATGGCGCTTGCCGTCTGGACAAACTGATCGACAAAGCCCATGAACTGAAATTCCCGGCCATGAGCATCACCGACCACGGTGTGCTTTATGGGGCGGTCGATTTCTATCAGGCGGCGCGCGCGAAAGGGATTAAACCGATCATCGGCTGCGAAGTTTACGTCGCGCCCGGAAGCCGATTGGAAAAGAAGTCGAGCGGCGGGAGCGGTCGTGATGTTTACAATCATCTCGTTCTCCTCGCCAAAGACGAAGTGGGCTACAAGAACCTGATCAAGATGGTTACCTCGGCGCATCTTGAGGGTTACTATTACAAGCCACGCATCGACAAGGAACTTCTCGCCGCCCACAGCAATGGGATCATCGCACTCTCCGGTTGCCTGGCGAGTGAGATTCCCGAAAGCATTGTCAAAGGCGATTTGGACAAAGCGCGTAATGCGATCGACTGGTTTAAGCAAACGCTCGGGCCGGAAAACTTTTACCTCGAATTGCAGAACCACGGGATCGAAGAACAGGCGCGCGTTAATAAACAGCTGATTCCCTGGTCCAAAGAATTCGGAGTCAAACTCGTCTGCACGAACGACGTGCATTATGTCGAGAAGGGGAACTCGCATGCGCACGACTGCTTGATCTGTATCGGCACGCAAACGTTGCTGAACGAGACGAAGCGGATGCGTTATCAGCCGGAACAGTTTTACCTGCGCTCAGCCGAAGAGATGAAGAATCTCTTCCACGAAGTGCCGGACGCGGTGAAGAACACGCTCGAGGTCGCCGAAAAATGCAACGTGGAGTTCGATTTCAAGACGTTGCATTACCCGGTCGTCGCGCCTCCGGAACATTACACGCGCGAAGGTTACCTGCGGAAGCTGTTGGCGGAAGGATTATACACCCGCTACACGATCCATGCCCGCGCCGAAGGGGAAGATTACATCATCGAGAAAATCGAGGACGCGTCACGGTTGCCGAAATTTTCTCTGACCAATCGCAAGGATGCGGTCAACGACATCAATGATCCGGAGACGGCGGCGGCTATCAAAGAGGTGATCGATCGACTGCAATTGGAAATCAAGGTGATCGAGAAAACGGGATTCATTTCTTACTTCCTCATCGTGGCGGATTTCGTGCGCTACGGTCGTAGCATTGGAATTTCCTGCGTGGCGAGGGGATCGGCAGCTGGTTCGATTGTCACTTACCTGCTCGAAATCGCGAACGTCGATCCGATTCGTTACGGCTTGCTCTTCGAACGGTTTCTGAATCCAGAACGCGTCAATCCGCCTGATATCGATATCGACTTCGCGGATGATCGTCGTGCGGACGTGATCGAATACGTGCGCCAGAAGTACGGACGCGATTCGGTGGCGCAGATTATTACCTTCGGCACGATGGGAGCGAAGTCGGTGTTGCGCGACGTCGGCCGCGTGATGGGGTTGAGCTACGGCGACTGCGATCGCCTGGCCAAGATGATTCCGAACGAACTCAAGATGTCGCTCGCCAAAGCGCTGCAGATGTCGCCGGATTTTAAGACAGCTTACGAAACCGAAGAGATCACGCGCGAACTCGTCGACACGGCGTTTGTTCTGGAAGACATCACGCGCAACTCCAGTGTGCACGCGGCGGGCGTGGTCATCGGCGATCAACCGCTGGTTAATTTACTTCCGCTGAAACAAGACGAAGACGGCACCATCGTCACGCAATACGCGATGGGCCCGGTCGGCGATCTGGGTTTGCTGAAGATGGATTTTCTCGGGCTGAAGACGCTGACCGTCATCCGCAACACCTGCGAGATGGTCAAGCAGACCAAGGGGCTCGATATCCCAATCGATAACCTGCCGCTCGATGACCCCAAGACTTACGATTTGCTGAACAAGGCGAATACGATTGCGATCTTCCAGTTGGAATCTGGCGGCATGCGCGATTTGTGCCGGAAGTTTCAAATTAGTTCAGTCGAGCACATCACGGCTCTGGTCGCGCTCTATCGACCGGGCCCGATGGATCTGATTCCTGATTTCATCAAGCGGCGTCACGGTGAAATCAAAGTCGAATACGCGCATCCGTTATTGGAATCGATTTCCAAAGAAACCTATGGCGTGTTGATCTATCAGGAGCAGGTCATGCAGGCCACGCAGTTGCTCGCTGGCTACACGCTCGGCGCCGCCGATTTGCTGCGTCGCGCGATGGGTAAGAAGAAGGTCGAGGAGATGCAGAAGCAGCGCGAGACCTTCGTCAAAGGCTGCGCGAAGGTGAATCAAATCCCGGCGGGGAAGGCGAACGAGATCTTCGACTTGCTGGAAAAGTTTGCAGGGTACGGTTTCAACAAATCCCATGCGGCTGCCTACGCGATCGTCGCGTATCAAACGGCTTACCTGAAGGCGAATTATCCGGTCGAGTTTTTCTCAGCCAACATGACGAACGACATGAGCAATACTGAAAAACTCAGTATTCTCATCGAGGAATCAAAGGCGTTCGGGACGGAAGTCCTCGGGCCGGATGTGAATGAGAGCCAGGTGATGTTTGCCCCAGCCCAAGAGGGTAAGGCGATCCGCTTCGGCCTCGCCGCGATTAAAGGCGTCGGTGAAGTTGCGGTGCAGAACATTTTGGATGCGCGTCAAAAGGGCGGGAAGTTTTCTTCCATGGAGGAACTCTGTGAACGCGTCGATGGCCGCACGGTGAACAAGAAGATTCTCGAAGCCCTCGTCAAATCCGGGGCGTGCGATTCCTTCGGCAACACCCGTGCGACGATGTTCGGAAAAATCGATCGCGTGCTGGCGCGTGCCGCGGGAATTGTTTCTGACCGTCAAAAGGGACAGAACACATTGTTCGGGGCGTTCGAAGAGGCCGCGCCCAAAAACGTCGAACCAGAACATCAGCTCCCCGAATGGCCGCAACATGAATTGCTCGCTCACGAGAAAGATCTGCTCGGATTTTATGTCAGTGGACATCCGCTGACTCCGTTGGCGCCTCTTCTGAATAAATTTTCCCTGCACAAGACGAGCGATCTCGCGACGCTGCCGAATCGCACTATGACACGCATTGGCGGAATGGTGGCCGCAGTGCAACAAGGCATTTCCAAAAAGAGCAACAAGCCTTACGCGATGGTGACGATCGAAGATTTGCAAGGCTCGGTCCAAGTGCTCTGCATGAACGAGAACTATGACAAGTTCCGCGAGCTCTTCGTGACGAATAAGGCGGTCCTCGTCACCGGCGAAGTGAACACGGAAGAGAAGCCGAAGATTTTCCCGGTGGAAATGATGGCGTTGGAGGATGCTCCGAAGAAATATACGAAACAAGTGCATCTTCGTTTGAACACAGCGCATCTGACTCCACAAACGTTGCAGAACATTCGCGATCTCACGTCAGGATTCCCGGGGAGATGTCCCTTGTTCCTTTGTATAAAACGAGCGGGCGGCGAAATCATTTTCATCGAATCGCACGAGAAATATTTCGTTGCGCCGACCCATCAACTGCAGCAGGCGATCGATCAACAGTTTGGTGAAGAGACTTATTACGCGAGAGTGGATTCAACGTTGCCCGAGCGTGAGAAACGCCGCTGGGAAACTAAATCCAACGGCGGCGGCAACGGCGGCGAGTAGGCCGTTTCTTTTCTTCCTTTCTTGCGGGGCCGTTGTTGATTTTATAGGCTGGAGCCTGATGAATTTTCTCAATCGGCTCGGCTGCCTGGCGGTTCTACTAGCCGCGGTAACTTTTGCTCCCGCCTCTTCGTTTCTCTCCGTCACAACGGATGAGCAGATCACCCAGGCAGGAGGAGTTTTTCGCGGTACCGTCTTGCGCAACGAATCCTTCATTGAAGATGGCCTCATCCAAACCCGCACTTTCTTGCGCGTGGACGAAACGTTTAAAGGCAAACTTCCCCGGATTATAAAAGTCGTACACAGCGGCGGCGTGGTCGATGGCATCGGGCTGCAAGATGGATTCAGTCCACAATTCAAAGTGGGCGAAGAACGAGTTCTGTTCGTGTCGCGTCACAAAAATGGTTCTCTCGTTGCCATGAACGGGGTGGCTAGTTCATTGCCTCCCGACAACGGCTTGCTGAAACATTTACGTTCTAAAACAACCCAGACGGCAGACGACGAAAGCGACTTGACGGATCAAAACGGAAATCCGGGCGTGGGAAGCGGCGAATCAACTCTGGACGGCACGGGGGCCTCTTCTTCCGCAACTGGTTTACTCGCGGACGCCTTTAATCTTTCGGCACGATTCATCACCCCTGATCGAAGCGAGCCGATTCCCTATTTAATCGATGCTGACGCGCTGCCGACCGGCATGACTCTGGCGCAAGCGACAAACGCGGTTATATCTGCTCTCGCTGCGTGGACCAACGTGAGCAGTGTGAAATTTCAGTTTGCGGGTTTTCAAAGCTTTGGTAATGCGGCGAGTTTAATTTCGGCGACCGACGGGAAAATTCGCATTCAATTGCATGACAGCTACAACTCAATTTCCGGGACAAACGTCCTGGGTACTGGCGGACGCTATTATTTCACCAACGTCCTCGCCAATGCAGGATGGACCTTGGGTGGCAACGTGGCCGGAAATGATTTTCACCTGAGCACCTGCGGCTTCGTCGTCTTGAAGCACACATTGGTCGAGATGCAAAACGTCACAACGTTCGCCGAAGTGTTATGCCATGAGATAGGTCATGTGCTTAGCCTTGCACACTCGAGTGAAAACGCGAATGAGGCCAACAATACACTGAAACAGGCGATGATGTACTTTACGTCCCATAGAGATGGACGAGGGGCCACTCTCGGCACCTACGATGCGCCGATCCTGCGCCAGGTGCATCCGACGACTAATACGCCGCCGTTTACCTACAATCGAATGATTGATGCGGTAAGCTATCCTTCCACCAACACCACGGTCGCGGGAGTCAATGAGATTGAGGTGCGGGCCTACGATTTGCAGACAACGAATCTCACTGTTTTACTTACGAACGCGAATTTCGGAGTAACGAATGGAACCTTCTCGATGGTTCCAGGAGGTAATTTAAAATACAAGCCCAAGGGATACTTCGGACAAACCACACGAAGTGACCCGGCAGGCAATTCGTTTCGCG
>JAQGOU010000570.1 GCA_028293445.1 Verrucomicrobiales bacterium
GCTTCTTCATCTGCTCGAATTGTTGCGGCGAAATTCCCACGCACGGAGTGTGAAGAAAAAGTCGGCCTTTGCCAAACCATTAGGCGAGCGCGTTAATGAAACAGCACTCGGGCGGGGACGATTTCTCTCGGTATCGTGTCGCTTTCCCAGGCGAAGCTGCAGCCGGCGCCATAGTCATTCTGGAAATATTCGATCTTCAGATCGTGGTCTCCGGCCGACAAATCGACTCTGGCTGACACAGCTTTCATTCCATGTCCGCCCCCATTGGAAATCACTTCATTTCCATCCAGAAACAGACGCGAGCCGTCATCGGACTCCAAGGATAGATTGTAAACTCCAACACTCGTGATCCGAATCTTCCCGGTCCAACGGGCAAAAAAGCGCTTGGTTAGTTTTCTTTTGGGAAACGGTTTGTTCGGGAGTTCAAAATCAATGATTGGATCAACAACAGTGTACGTCGGTTTTATTTCTGAAGTGAAGATTGGGAATTCATCGGTCGATTTGTGAAACAGGAAATATTCACCGAGCAGGCCAGGTTTTAATGAAAGCGTTTCCGGCGCTGCAGCGTCGTGAAACAAAACACTCCCTGGGACAAGCTGCTTCGCGCCGCGCGGAGGTTGCCACGCAAAATCGCAGCTCGCACCATGACGGTTCTGGAAATACTCAATTCGTAAAGCGTGGTCGCCCGGCTTCAATAATGTCTCTCCGGATTTCTCCGTCATCCCATGGACTCCGCCATTGGAAATGATTTCAACGCCATCCAGAAAAAGTCGGGACCCATCATCCGATTCCAAAAAGAAAACGTAAGAGCCTTCGTCCGCGATTCTGATCTTCCCTGACCAGATCACACAAAACTTCGCGGTAAACCCGGCGTCGGAAAATGGAAGATTCGGTAACTCGTAGTGAATCGTCCTGGCCACATATCTGAGGGCTGGCTTGATCTCGGATGAGAGTTTCGGAAAATCCTTTAGCTCCTCTTTGAAAGAATAAATTTCCCCGACGAGTCCTGGTTCAAGGCTCTGGGCGCGCAAAAGAGCGCTTAACGAAAAAATGCCGAGCCATATCAGGAAACGATTCACGCCAGCGCAAAAAGGTTTGAGTTCGCTTAAACCTTAGGCTGCGCGGCATATATTTAAAAGAAAAACGCTCGTTGTTGCCAACGAGCGTTTGCGATTCGAAATGTTCGTTAAGTTAATTCATCCCTTAATTCGGGAAAAACATCCGTCGGATGTGAGAGGGCAGAGCGAGTGGAGCATCGCCGGGCACGCCCCAGGATTGGATAACCTGATTATAGACGTGGAATGAACCGTCTGAAGCCCGCCACACAGCGATGTCAGTTTTGCCATCACCGTTGTAATCCCCCGGAGCAGGGATATCTCCGGCAGCGCCATACTGCACATTCGCCATTCCTTCGCGATACCACGTATTGTTGGAAGGACGATAGACGGCGCGATCCATGATCCCGTCGCCGTTGTAATCTCCAGGCACGGGAATATCTCCGGTCGTGCCGTAAGCAATGTTCGCATGACCCGGGCTATGCCAGGTTCCGTCGGAAGGGCGGAAGATCACGCGTTCCGCACTCGTGCCGCCGTAATAGTTACCGGGAACCAGAATGTCAGTCGACGCTCCATAGACGAGACTCGCTTGACCATTGATATACCAGGTGGCATTCGAAGGCCGCCATACCGCGTAGTCGGTTTGGCCGTCGCCATCATAGTCTGCGGGGCAAGGGATATCTCCATTCGCGCCATATTGATCAACCGTAATTCCCATAACATGCCAGGTGCCATCGGACGGACGGAACACAGCGTAATCAATGTTGCCGTCGCCATCATAATCCCCGGGTTCAGGGATATCACCGGTCGTTCCATAAACCGGGCTCGCTACACCATAGACATACCAGGTGAACGAGGACGGGCGGTAAACTGTGAAATCAGTCTTTCCATCGCCGTTGAAGTCACACACCGCGTGTTTGATGACTGCTGTGTTTTTGACCAATGTCATGTAATGGCTCCAATCCCAATAAGGACCAGGGTCCGTATGGGAGTTGCAATAAGGATCGATGCCGAGATTGTTCGCGGCCCACGTCGGCCAACCGGAAACGTTTTCCTGGCCGTGGGCAACGATATGATTGCGATCTTTGCCAAAGGTGAATTTGCTGGCCACGTGGCGGGAAATGCCAGCGGAGGCTACATACATGGCCTCGGTGTACCAGGCGGGGTTACTGGCGAAACCTTCGTGCTCCGTGCCGGTGCAATAGGTATTCCAACAACGCACATGCCAGGCGTAATCGGACTCGCGAACCATCTGCGTGATCTCACCCGCAGCGGCATCGCTGGAGGCGTCATGCTTGCCGTTGACGCAATAATGCACGCTGGACGTGGTGCTCGATTGTTTGAAATAGGAAATCGTCGAGAGATAATAGCCTTCCATGTCATGAATGACGTGGAACCCGTGACCATTTCCTGAACTGTACCAATGGCCCGAGTAGGCTGAATTCCAAATGGCCGGACCGTAATCCGTGCTGGCGAAGGCGTCTCCAGCGGCGAAGGCCATCCCGAGGCTTGCTGTGGTTACGCACAACTTTGCGCTACGATTCCACAGAGGTTTTTGCGTTTTCATGTTTTGATGTGGGTTTTGTTTAAAGCCAATGCCTCATTCCAAGGGGAGAACGAAGGGCTTTGATGGATGAAGTCTAACCGAAGGATGCCAGATGGACATGACACGATTGTGTCATCCCTCTTAAGCCGGAACTATGCAGAAGAAAACCACGAATAAACACTAATGGACACGAATAGAGCAGCTGACACGAGCTTTCTTAAAGTTTTGAACGCTTCGCTATTCAGTGAGCTCCCTAAACAGGAAACGAAGTCATCGCACTGTTTTTATTCGTGTTCATTCGTGTGCATTCGTGGTTCAACCGAATTCCGGGTTAGAGCAGCTTTTCCCGCATTGCTTTGGCCACTGCGCCGCCGTGAGTATGAACATGCAGCTTCTCGTAAATGCTGCGCAGATGGTTGCTGACGGTGTGATAACTAAGCGATAGCTGGTCCGCGATTTCCTTTTTCATCAGGCCAGTGGACATCAAAACGAGAATCTCCTTCTCACGATCGGATAGTCCATAATCCTTCTTCGGCTGCGGTGCGATCTTCGCAAACATCTCCAAAACCTTTTTCGCCACGCGCGGATTCATCGGCGCGCCTCCCCTCAAAACTTCCTGGATGGCGTTGGTAATCGTCTCTTCGGATGAATTCTTCAGCAGATAACCGGAAGCACCTGCGCAAATGGCTTCGAACACTTTATCGTGATCATCATAAACCGTCAGCATGATGACGTGAGTCCCCGGCGCGATGGCTTTGATTTCTTTGATGCCCGCAATGCCATTCATCCCAGGCAAACCGACATCGGAAAGGACGACGTCAGGAGCGTTTTCGGATTTTAAGGCGGAGAGTGCCTCCTCGCAGGTCGTAAACATGCGCGTGCAAGTCATCCCTCCGATTTGATTGATGACGCGAAAGACCATGTGACGAAAATCGTGGTGATCTTCGATCAGCCAGACAGAAACGTTTTCGGACATCGTGCTCACGGTGTGAATTGTAAAACGGCGTTCGGCAAAAGAAAGCCTTGAGAGACTGCGGAATTCCTTACGGGTGTGATTGGAAGTGGGTGAAGTTAATTCCGTAAAGAGCGGCAGAGGGCTGCCGCGGTCCAAGGACGCTAACGCGCTGCTCCACCGCGTTCGTAAAACGCGAAGCGTCCTTGGACTACGCCTGCCCTCTGGCGCTTTCCCCCATTTTCGTCACCTCTGATACGTTTCTGGTTCGCAGGCCGTGAAATCTAATTCTGACGATCCGTCGCGCCGGTGATCGAGCCCGTCGGCTTCTCCGTAACCATTGAAGAAACCCGAATGAGGCCGCGAACCTTATTCCGCGAATGGAATTTTACTAAACGACGTCGGGGCGTCCGTTTCGTGAATGGAATTTCACCAATCCACGCCGCCGGAGCCATTTCGTGAATGGAATTTCACCAATCCACGTCGCCGGAGCCGTTTCGTGAATGGAATTTCACCAACCCACGCCGCCGGAGCCATTTCGTGAATGGAATTTCACCAACCCACGTTGCCGGAGCCGTTTCGTGAATGGAATTTCACCATTTTACGTGGGAACGGAGGATTTTTGCCCGGAAATTCATCAAATTGCCCGACGGCGACGTTTAACAGGAACGTTTTACAGGCTTGCGTAGAGAAAACTCTTTTTCAAAGATAGAAAGCATGTCTGACGGCAAAACCACCTTGGAAACGACCATAAATCTCCCGCCATGGAATCAGGATCTGATTTTTTCAGTGCTGAGCGACCCGATTCGACGCGCAATCATTGTTTCGCTGGCACGAAAAGGCCCGCAGACAGCGGCGGCGTTGGCTCCGGCAGGGCCCGGCGGCAATTTTATGATGGTGAGACTAAACCGGGTGGTGAAAACTCTGGCCGCACTGCGCGAAGCTGGTTTGGTCGTAATCATTCCCAACCCCGGCGACGGCAGGAAGCAAATGTATAGTCTTGCTCCCGGTATGACCGTAACGAAAACCGAAACCGGTTGTCTCCTCGACTTCAGCTTCGGCTTGCTGCGCCTCTAGCCTGCATAATTCACAGTTCGCACAAAACACCGACAGAGTTGGAGCGCCGGTTTATAACCGGCGCTCCTTCCCGAAGCGTGTGAAATTTCCAGGTTAGCCTGATATGTGGCACCAGCACCGTCCCTCGTTCGCCGGTTCCCGATCTCCGCAAACTTTACAGCCTTCCCGTTCGGAATGAACGGCTTTGAAATCAAATGGGTTGATCTGATTCCTTTATGCTGTTAAGCACTCCCGCCGTGGCCTCCGTATTCATCAGTTATCGACAAGAGAACACGGTCCATTCCGGGCGTGTCCGCGAGCTTGCCCTGAAACTGCGAACGGCCGGAATTGACGTTACCCACGACGGGTTGGCACAGGACGAACTCTTCCACAAAAATCAACCGCTGAATGGCTGGGGACTTTGGAGCATCCAGCAGGCGAGCCAGGCCACTTCGGTTCTTATCATCGGCAGCGAGGGCTGGTTCCGCGTTATCAATAGCCCGGAGGCAACCAGCGATGGCAAAGGTGCCGCCGCCGAAGCCAACTGCGTCTTCCAACGGCTCTACGACGGTGGCGCAGCCAATAACTTCGCAGTCATCGGCTTCTTCGATGATGCCAACGACCTCAAGACGATTCCTCCCTATCTTAAAACCAAGTGCGGGCGTTTCGATCTCTCGAAGGACGATAATTTCGCCCGGCTCGTCATCTGGCTGAATCGCCCTATCAGCTCGGCCTCGATCGCGCCAGCTACACCCGTACTCGCTGCCTCTACTCCATCCGCCCCCGTCCCGCTCACTTGGCCCCCGCGTTGCCCCACGTTCATCCCTGACATGGCGAATCGTCACGAGGAATTTACCTTTTTTGCCGACACCCTCTGCGGCACGACGCAGAAACGAGGCACGCTCATCAGCGCAGACACAGATCATGGCAAAACGCGGCTCGTCTCCGAGTTCCACCGCTACGGTCGCGAAGTCCTCGGCACGGATGCTTGCTGCCTCGTCGACTTCAAGGCTCGCGGCACGGTCGAAAATCTCCTCGACAC
>JAQGOU010000584.1 GCA_028293445.1 Verrucomicrobiales bacterium
GGCAACCGTTGTTGGGACCTGGACCACTGCCTCAACCTCAACGGACAGATTCGGCGCGGATTATCGTTTCAAGAGCAAAGGCACAGGCACAGGTTTCTCGCAATACACGCCCAATATTCCGGTAAACGGGAATTATCAAGTATTCGAATTCCATCCCGCAGGCAGCAATCGCCCGACGAACGCTCCTTGCGTCATCACATCGGCCACAGGAACACAAACTGTGACCGTCAATCAACAGATCAATGGTGGAAAATGGGTTTACCTCGGGACATTTAACTTCCTCGCCGGCACCGCTGGAAACGTCAAGATCACCGATAACTTTGCTTTTCCTACCAACGGAGTCGTCATGGCGGACGCTGTCCGCTTCGTTTACGTTCAGGATAATATCTCGTCTGATATCGTGGTCGACAATCCGTCAGCTGTCTTCACGGGAACATGGTCTCTGGCCAGCGCTTCGACGGATCGTTTCGGTGCTGATTATCGGTTTAAGAGCCGCACGACCAGCACGACGAATTCGGCAACATTTACCCCGGCGCTCACTACTCCGGGCACTTATCAGGTTTTCGAAATGCATCCTGCCGGAAGTAATCGTGGCCAGAACGTCCCGCACCAGATTACTTTCGGTGACGGAACTCAATCTCAGATCACCCTGATCAATCAGCAAAATAACGGGGGGATTTGGAATCTGCTCGGGACTTTCACCTTCGGCACCAACACGACAGCAAACGTCAAGATCAGCGACAACTTCGCCACCCCAACAAACGGCGTGGTGATGGCGGATGCGATACGATTTGTGTTCATCGCCCCAACGCCTGCCCCGTCCGAACCCTTCAACGTTATTGCAACCGCGTTGTCCTCAACGCAAATCCGGATTAACTGGACTGATGCTTCAACGAACGAAAGCAATTTTATCCTTGCACGCAGCACCACACCCGATGGTCCTTATACAACGTTAGCGACTCTCGCCGCCAACTCGGTTTCTTTCACTAATTCCGGATTAACCTCTCAGACCACTTATTACTATGTGGTAAGAGCCACCGGCGCGACAGGCGTATCACAGAATTCCGATGAAGCGAGTGCAACCACCTTGCAATTGCCTCCGGCCGCGCCAAGCCTTCTGGGCGCAACGCCGAAGAGCGCCGCGAACATCGACCTCAGCTGGACTGACAATGACGGCGGACTGGATCTGACGTTCATTGTTTCCCGCAGCGCGAACCCTAACGGACCGTTCACCGATATCGCCAACGTTCCTTCCCAGGTTGTTACCTACAGCGACACAGGATTGGACGCTTCGACCACCTATTACTATCGTGTCCGCGCTCAGAACGAGGGCGGTGCCTCGGCCAATTCGAATGTTGCAGGTGCGACCACCTTCCCTGCTCCTCCATCTGCTCCGATGGATTTGACTGCCGCTGCCATCAGCTCATCACAGATCGCCCTCGGCTGGACTGAAGCCTCGACCAACACAACATCCTTCATCTTGTCTCGTAGTGTTGGACTCGGAACTCTCGTGGATATTGCAACCCTTGCCGCAGACGTTACCACTTACACGGATAGCGGCCTGGCGGCGCATACGACTTACTTCTACGCCGTTCGCGCGTCGAATCTGGGCGGCACTTCGGCTTCCACGATTGTCAATGCGACAACACTCAACAACAGCCCGACTGCTTCAGCTTCCGCTCCGCAGAATGTTTCGGCTGACGGAAATTGTCAGGCTGCCGTTACGCTCAATGGGTCCGGTTCCACTGACCCGGACGGCGACAGCTTGAGCTACTCCTGGAGCGGTTCCTTTGGCACCGTTTCTGGCATTTCGCCAACGGTCACCTTGCCAGTCGGAACGAATGCAGTGACGCTCAATGTGAATGATGGACATGGTGGAAGCTCTTCAGTTTCCCTCACTGTTACGGTCGCCGACACAACGGCCCCGACGATCACCCTCATCGGTGCTAATCCATTCCTCGTGCAATGCGCTTCCTTCTTTGCGGATCCGGGTGCAACTGCCAGTGATTCTTGCAGTGGCAATCTCACGGGTAACATCAATGTTTCCTCCGATGTGAATCCTTATGTCGTCGGAGATTACACCGTGACTTACAATGCTATGGATCAAAGTGGAAATCAAACCACGGTGACCAGAACCGTTCGCGTCATTGACACACTGCCTCCGGTGGTCACTCTCGTCGGCAGCAATCCGCTCACCTTGGAAGCTCTTGATCTGTTCGTGGACCCGGGCATTACAGCGTGCGACGTCTGCGACCCGAACGTTACAAAGACTGTTTTAGGCAGCGTTGATACTGGCACTCTCGGAAGCTATACGCTGACCTACACTGCAGCGGATCCGAGCGGCAACAGCGCGACCCTCACCCGCACGGTCAACGTCGTTGATACGACGTCGCCGGTTCTGACTCTGAATGGCCACAGCTCCAGCACCATTGAATGTCACAGCAGCTACGTTGACGAAGGGGCCACCGCCATTGACGCTTTCGCAGGCGACCTCACAGCGTCCATCGCTGTTTATGGTAGCGTCGATGCGAATACTCCCGGTATTTACACGGTGACTTATTCTATCGTTGATCCGAGCGGCAATACCGCCGGTGCAGAACGCACCATTTACGTGGTAGATACTACCGCCCCTGCTCTTACGCTCAATGGAGCCAGCGCGATGGCGGTGGAAGCCAATGGCACCTTCACCGATCCAGGCGCTTTGGCGACCGATGTGTGCTCTGGCGATCTGACCTCCGTCATTAGCGTCAGCGGCACGGTAGATACGACGACAGTGGGCACTTACACCCTCACCTATCAAGTCGCTGATGCGACTGGTAATCAAGCGACCGCGACTCGCACCGTTAAGGTCGTCGATACGACGGCCCCAAGCATTACCCTCTCAGGCGCTAACTTCCTGACGGTCGAATGTCACAGCGCTTTCCGCGCTCCCAGTGCCACAGCGACCGATGGAGTTTCTGGCGACATCAGTGCTTCTATTCAGATCACCGGCTCGGTGAATGCAAACGTGCCCGGCACTTACACGCTGACTTACACCGCGACTGACGCGAGCGGCAACTCCGCCAGTGCGAACCGCACGGTGCAAGTTTCAGACACCACAGCCCCGGAAATCACAACGATCTCCGCGACACCGAATACGTTATGGGCACCGAACCACACGATGGTTGCGGTGAACATCGCGGCGGCGGCAACGGATGGCTGTGATGCGGCGATTACGCCCACCATCATCTCGGTGAAATCGAATCAAGCGATCAACGGCACAGGTGATGGCAGCACTTCACCGGACTGGCAAATCACCGGTCCCTTGACGCTGAAGCTCCGCGCTGAACGCTCCGGAAATATGGGTGACCGTATTTACACCATCACAGTGCAAACTGTGGATGCTTCCGGCAACGTCTCCAGCAAGAACGTCGCGGTAACAGTCCCGCACGATCAGTCAAAGAAGTAATTTAGCAGCCCTAGGGAATCCAGAGGCAGGACGAACGATCGTCCTGCCTTTTTTCTTTAAACCTCCGCATATTCCTGAGACCTGAAGATCAGATGCAAACACTTCAAAATTGCTGAATCCTCGTGACGCGCTTGAACCCGAGACAGTTGAACTTTACCGAACTTCTTTCGGATGATTATTGGGTTGGTTTGGCGCGTTGAAATAGATCGAAGCCTGAAGAAGAGCGGTAGAGGGCCACCGCACTCCGGGACGCTATCGCGTAGTCCGTTGCGTCAGTCGTCGCGAAGCGTCCCGGAGTGCGCCGGCCCTCTGGCGCTCTTGGTGGAAATCTCTCTTTACCGGTAAATATCACTTTTCCCTCACGCGAAAAGAGCCCTTTCGCAATATTCCTTAAAAATCTATCGCAGAAATTGGGGCTATACGCGTAAACCTCGTTTTCCGGTCACGGAAAACTCCCCTATACCGTAAATCCTGGAAAAGTTGGAGCCGGAAACCTTCCCTTTACCGTAAAGGGTCTATTTTCCACGCCAGAAAACTGCCCTTTACGATTATTCGTTAACTTTCTTTTCCGGGAAATCGGTCTATACGCGTAAAGAGCAATTTTTCAGGACTGAAAATCAGCCCTTTACGCGTAAAGGGCACTTTTCCGACGCCGGAAAATCACTCTTTACGCGTAAAGAGCCTTTTTCCGGGACCAAAAATCCACCCTTTACGCAGATAGACCGATTTCCCGGAAAAGAAAGTTAACGAATATCCGTAAAGGGCCGTTTTTCACCCCCGTTTTTTTGCCCTTTACGCGTAAAGAGCGAATTTTCTGGACCATTTTTTTCCGCCCTTTACGCGGTAAAGGGAGTTCTTCAAGGTTTTCGGTGGATCGGAACGGAGGCGAACAATTCTTACCAATCCTTAATCGGACCGGTGCGGGTTTCTTTCTGAGGCGGCTTGAAAATTAACGCGCGATCTTCCTGTTTCATCGAATCTAGAAATTGCTTCGCCTGTTCCGGCGTCATTTGCGCGACCTTCCCTGGTTCCGCGGGCGGTTCTTCCTGCTGTTCGCCGTCTTCCTTCTTTTGCGGTTGTTGCGCTTGTTGCTGCTCTTCGTCTTTCTTCTGCTGGTCCTGTTCGCCCTTTTTCTTTTCTTCGTCCTTCTTGGACTGCTCATCCTTCTTGGCCTGGTCGGACTTCTTCTGATCTTCTTTAGAATTTTGATCCTTAGACTGTTGCTGATCGTCCTTCTTATCGTCCTTCGATTTGTCGTCTTTGGACTTATCGTCCTTTTTCTGCTGCTGTTGCTGCTGCTTTAATTGCTCCAGCCTCTGTTTCACCAATTGCAGATTGTGTTTCGCATCGGGATCCTGTGCATTAAGTTTCAGCGCCGTTTCGTAATTACGAATCGCCTGTTCCCAGGCTTCCTTTTTCTTGTCCATGTCCGGCAGCGGCTCGCCCATGTGATACAAAGTGTTTCCTAGATTATAAAAAGCGCGTTGCTGCAGTTCGACATCCGGCGAAATGGTCGCGGTATCGAAATATTTTTTAGCGTCATCGAACTGCTTCGCGCGATAAGCCGCATCCCCGGCATTGAAATACAAGCGGTGATCGTTCGTCTCTGTCTTCAACGATTTCTGATACTCACCCAATGCATCATCGTACTTGCCCTCTTGGTATTTCTTAATTGCGGTCGCAGGTGACGCAAAAAGACTCACCGGCAGGAGGAGTAAAGCCACGAGTGCCACTGACTTCTTCAGATTGTGGTTGGTTTCCATGGCGGATGATTCGTTGGTGCGAGCGCGTTTGCGTTGCGGCAAAAACATTTCTGCGATCAGAAGAACGATAGCCAGAAACAATGGCCAATGATAGCGCTCATGATAAGTCTTCACCGTCTTGGTGGTGGAATCCGTCTTCGGCAATGGAGCCAGGCCCCGCTGATAAAGTGTCTCCATCGGGTTGGCCCCCCGTAATGGCAAATAGAAACCGTTGGCCACGGTGGCAATCTGTTGCAACAAGCTCTCGTTCAGGTGCGATTTTACAACGTTGCCCTGATCGTCCTTTAGAAAACCAACATTCCCCTGTGCGTCTGGCATCCGAATCAATTCCCCTTCCGCACTCCCAACACCAATCGTAAAAATCTTCACGCCAGCCTTCGCCGCTTTTTCTGCCGACTCCATCGCGCCACTGTCGTGATCTTCGCCATCGGTGAACAAGACGAGAATTTTGTGATTCTCGCCACTGGTCTCGAAGGCTTTGGTCGCAGTATCAATCGCTTCGCCCAAAGCGGTGCCTCCCTGGGGAATGATGCCGGCTTCCAAGGTCTCCACGCTTTGGCGAAACGCTTCCTCGTCGAGCGTGAGCGGGGTTTGCAGAAAAGCGCTCCCGGCAAAAGCAATCACCCCAAGACGATCGGACTTGGCGATCTTCATCAAATCGAATGCCGCGAGTTTGGCGCGGGCCAAACGCGTCGGAGCAACATCACTCGCCAACATGCTTTTCGACGTATCGATCGCGACGAGAATATCCAGGCCTTGCTGTTTGGCTTCTTCCCAATCGAAACCCCATTGTGGACGCGCCATCGCGAGCATGGCAAAGGCGACGGTACAACCGAGCAGAACAAGCCTCATCTGCTGACGCGTTTTTGAAACGCCAACGGTCAGATTCGCCAGAAGACGCGAGGTGACGAATTGCGCAATCAACTTCTGTTTTGTGCGCCAGCTCCAGAACAGGAAAATGGCCAGGAGAGGCACCAGCACGAAGGCCAACCATAGGCACTGTGGGAGGGCAAATCTCATGGCAGTTTCCTCCAGATGGTTTGACCTAAAACAATTTCACTGAGCAGCAGAGCAAGGCCACAGGCGAGAACAGCCGGGAAGATTTCCTCGTATTGCCGGAATTTCTTCATCTCGACCTCATTCTTTTCCAGGCGATCGATCTCAGAATAAATCTTCTGCAAGGTCTGGGTGTTGTCGGCTCGGAAATATTTACCACCCGTTTTCTCCGCGATCTTTTGCAAAGTGTCTTCATCGATATCCACCTCTACCTGCTGATACACCTTTTGTCCGGTAAACGGATCAACCCCGGCGGGGAACGGCGCGGTGCCATGCGTGCCCACCCCAATAGTGTATGTCTTCACATGCAATGCGTGCGCCGCATCCGCTGCCGTCAGCGGAGGGACCTTGCCGGCATTGTTCTGACCGTCGGTCATGAGGATGACGATTTTACTCTTTGATTTTAAATCGCGCAGGCGGTTCAACGCCGAAGTGAGCCCCGACCCAATGGCGGTGCGGTCTTCAATCATGCCGAGTTGAAGGCGGTCGAGGTTCTGTTTCAGAAATTCATGGTCGAGGGTCATGGGCGATGCGACATAGGCGCGTCCCGCGAAGGCGACGAGTCCGATACGATCGTTCGCTCGTTCGTCGACGAATTTGTGCAGCACTTTCTTAGCAATTTCCAAACGATTGACCTGCCGGCCTTCATCCATGAAATCTTCCGATGCCATACTGCCGGAAAGATCGATCGCGATAACGATGTCGATACCGCTCGCTCGAATATTCTGCTCGCCCCGAATCAAGCGGGGCTGGGCAACGGCGATAATAAATAGCGCGAGCGACAACCACCGCAACGCCATGAGAACCCGTCCCGCGCGCGAACGGCTTAAACCGGATATCGGTTTCACCAGTTGCACGGAAGAATAAAGAAACGCCGACTCGGCGCCGTACTTCCCCTTTAGCCACGCGAAGAGTGGCAGCAGCAGGAGCAGTAAAAGAAAATATGGATGCGCAAACGTCATTTCGGTTGCGTAATGGTTTTAGCCGGTTCGGCAGTCGGCGCGGCTTTAGGTTCGTTAACGGTTGGTACAGGACTGCTTGTCGCCGCAATCGGCTTTGGTTCCGTTTCCTCGACCAAACTCATCGCGGCCTGTTGTAAGTCCTCCAGTTCCGGTTTGGTCGGATCGTATTTGGCGAACTTGATCAAATCACAACGAGAGAGAAACTGGCCGAGACTTTTCTTCTGAGCATCAGTTAGAAGCCGTGTCGCACCAAGTTCATGCAGGAATTCTTCCGTCGTTCGTTCCGGCGCGTGAAAGTTGAATTGTTCTTCGAGATAAACGCGGATCGTATCTGAAACGAACACAGTGAAAACCGTCGGCTCGTTGATATGAGCCATCGCTTCACGCAGTTTGCGCTTCGCCCGCACATGCGGCGGCAACGGCGGGACGACCACCGGTTCGAATTTCTTTTTCAGCCAAAACTTCCAGACGAGAAAGCCAATGATCGCGACGACCAAAATCCCTAACGCAATCAAGAGGAACAGCAAGACGTTGGGAATGTGAACCGGTTCTTTAATGTCCCGGAGCGTCGCATCGAGAACATTCGTGCCGCTGGCGACGCTCGTGGAGGGGGCTTCAACGACCAGCGCGCCGGAACTGTTGCTTTGTGCAAAGATCGTGTCCGGCCACATGCCGAGCAGGAGCAAAAAGCCAATGCTCCACAACTTTGAACTTTGAACGCTAAACCTTTTCCTGATCATCCGCGGCGTCTCCTTTTCTCGCGGGTTTCGAAAAATTTGCCCAGTGCGGGGCCGTAGTCCTGGTCGGTCCGCAGTTGAATCGTATCGATGTTTGCCGAACGAAGGGTGCGCAACAAATCCGCCTGGCTTTTCACCTGACGTTCCGCAAACGCTTTTACTTTGCGCAATTCGTTCGTGTTGATCTCCACGACTTCACCAGTTTCTGCGTCCTTGAAAACCAACCGCCCAATGGACGGAAGCTCCATCTCGTAACGATCGATCACTTGAATGGCGATGACATCGTGTCGCTTGTTGGTGGAACGCAAGGAGACAAACGCGCTTTGCAGCAGCGTTTCATTCAAGAGCAAACTGGCTTTTGGCGCGCGCTTTACGTTAGGGGCAGGCGTTCCGATAAAATCCGAGACGACAACCGCAATCGCGCGATGGGCCGTCACCCGATTGAGAAATTCCAGTGCGACATTTAAATTGGTCCCCTGCTTTTTCGGTTCATGAAAAAGAATTTCGCGAATCACTCGCAGAACGTGGCGACGCCCTTTCTTGGGGGGAATATATTTCTCAACTTCTTCGCTGAAAAGAATCACGCCGACTTTGTCGTTGTTCCGAATGGCGGAGAACGCGAGCACGGAAGCAATCTCCGCTGCCAATTCGCGTTTGGATTGTGCGCCAGAACCAAACAGCCCGGAGCCACTCACATCGACTACCAGCATGAGCGTGAGCTCGCGTTCTTCGACGAACTTCTTCACGAACGGATGATTCATCCGCGCGGTGACGTTCCAATCAATCGCGCGTACTTCGTCGCCCGGTTGATATTCACGGACCTCCTCGAAGTTCATCCCCTGCCCTTTGAACACGCTGTGGTATTGACCACCAAGGGTCTCAGTCACAAGCCGGTTGGTGCGCAGCTCGATCTGGCGAATTTTTTTGAGGATCTCGCGGGGAATCATTCCAAAGCTTTCAATTTAAAGTTTCTGCCTTCCATCAACAGACGGGGAGTTGAAACTTAAAACCTAAACCGGATCACGGCACGGGCAACTCGTTGAAAATCTTTTGTACGATCGTTTCGCTGGTCTTTTCTTCGGCTTCAGCTTCGTAAGTGATAGCCACACGATGACGCAGGACATCCATGCCGATGCTCTTCACATCCTGCGGCGTGACGTAGCCACGGCCACGCAAGAACGCATACGCTTTGGCAGAAAGAGTCAGAGCAATCGTCGCGCGGGGTGAGGCACCGAGTTGAATCATGCCCTGCAAGCCTTGAAGTTTGTAAGCCTCCGGATCACGGGTCGCGCAGACGACGTCGACGATGTAATCCTTCACCTTGTCATCGATATAGATGTCATTGACGACCTTTCGCGCATCAATGATTTGCTGCGGTGTAACAACGGACTCAGCCTTCGGCGGCGGACCGGTCCGTGCCATCAAATCCAAGACCTGCCGTTCTTCGGCGCGCGATGGATAAACAATCTTCAGCTTCAACATGAAGCGGTCGACTTGCGCTTCCGGCAAGGGATACGTCCCTTCCTGTTCGATCGGATTCTGTGTCGCGAGCACCAGGAACGGCTCTTCGAGTTTAAAAGTTTGATCGCCGATGGTGACCTGCTTTTCCTGCATCGCTTCGAGCAACGCACTCTGCACTTTGGCCGGAGCACGGTTGATTTCGTCGGCAAGAACGAGGTTGGCGAAGACCGGTCCTTTACGGGTCGTAAAGCCACCGCTCTGCGGATTATATATTTGCGTCCCAATCAAATCGGCGGGCAAAAGGTCAGGCGTAAATTGTAAGCGCGAAAACTTCACGCTCAAACATTGCGCGAGGGTTTTGACGGAAAGCGTCTTGGCCAGGC